>NZ_LOTA01000082.1:0-162684 GCF_001521935.1 Burkholderia sp. RF7-non_BP4
TGCTACGCATGGCTTCCAATCGTTGGGGAAACCGGTAACTCACGCCGTCAACACGGTATCGGCTCCACGCTTACGCTTGAGCGATCCAGTGAACCCTTGCAATTCAGCCCGCGGCAGTCGTCGCGCCACTCGCTTCCGCAAAGGCCACGTCGCCGTCCAACGCCAGCCGGCTCTGCGGATTCTGGATAAACTGGAAATCGAGCGAATTCACGGCGCGACCGAGCTTCACCGGCGTCCAGGAAATGACGAGATCTGCCTTCGCGTTTAGTTCGTTCACTGCAGTCTCAATTACTCGACGCTTGATGTCTGCAAAGCGGTATGTTGCCGGGATCTCAAGCACATGCCGGAAGTCTTCCAGAGTGATCAGGAGCCGTCCACGGTCGCGCTCTCGCATCAGCAGTTCAAGCAGGCGCCAAGAATAGAGCGACTGCAGCCCCCGTGCAAACTCAAGTTGATACGAAACAAACCGCCTTTGCAACATGAAGATATGTGGTGTCAGATCGGGGGAAAATGAAACCTCGGCCCATCCTTCGCGCTCGTGATATACCGCTTTCCATACCCAGTTCAGGACGACCTTCTTCGGGCCATCCATATAGGTCAACTGTCGCTTCTGAAGGCTGGCACATCCCTCCTTCAGTCCCTCGTACGCAGCCGTCGCTTGCTTCTCGCCAGACCTAGGAGCAAGCGCAGCAAGGGCAGCAAACTCGTCCGCTCGAACACGTACGCTCACGTAACCGTTACCCTTGCTATGCAAATACGGTGATTTCTTGCTATCTATACATCGGAGCGCGGCCATCATCACCCGCTTCTCGTTGAGAGTCAGCCCTTGTTGAGCATTCACCAGAGCGCGGCTCATGGCAACAGTGCCCCTTACTCGGCCATCCCCGTCCAGAGGCGGCTCGTCCGACGGCTCGATCTGGAGCGGTTCGATCTCAACAATCTCGACTTGGGCAGGCTCGAGCCGATTCTTTGCCTTTTTGTTCACAAAAGTGACCTTCAGCGGGAGGTGTCGCAATTATAAGGTGACATCTGCAGGGTGCAAGTCACCGTTGTGGATAACGGTCGAAATTTGTCACTCCTGGCCCGCTCTGTGTCCACTTAGGGTCGGATTGTGTCACATCAAGGTCGGTATACGTCACAGTTGTTTCACTGTGACCGGCCGGAGACCCTTAACCAGCAAGCCTCTCCGGCCGGTGACAAAGCGTTTACAAAAGGTTTTACAAACGGTTCTATAAACTGTCTTACAAAGAGAACCGATAGAAAGTTCCTCTGATGCAACCAAACCACCCCAAAACCCTTCGCGGCTTGCCGCCACGATGGCTGAAAAGTGACATTTTTCGACCCGGACCGTCCGTATAACCTTAGGTAACGTCTAACCGGATGGCAAAAAGGAGGCGCACGAACCCCAAAAGGTGACGCTTTCCGACCTCAATGCCCGAAAGACACTAAGTACTCACTCACTTTTCATCGAATCTACTTGGGATGACGTGACCGCCTACGCGCCTGGGTCGGGAAATGTCACCTTTGCTCCAAGCAAGGGCAAGCACAATGTGGGAACCAGATTTGCCGCGCGTCAGACGCACGTTATAGGTCGGAATATGTCACCGGCGCATTGGTACTTGGGTCGGAATTTGTCACCGTTAGATCCGCGATATAGGTCGGAATTTGTCACCATCAGGCCCGCGATATGGGTCGGAATCCGTGACCATTTTCATAGCACGTTAGGTCGGAAAACGTCACTTTCCACGCGACGGGACCTGGGTCGGAATTTGTCACTGTTCAGGACCTTTGAGTGGGTCGGGATTTGTCACATTTTGGGAGCCACAAGCAGGTCGGAATTTGTCATAGATAAACATCCCACTCGGGTCGGAAAACGTCACCGTCAGAATGAGTCCTGGGATCAACTACGTCCGTCCACCCAGAGTGGCTACATCGAGGTCGGAAAATGTCACCTATACGGCGGCTGGGTCGGAATCTGTCACCCATAGGGCGAACGCAAGAATACGCGTTGTGAACTGAACCACCGCCAACTGAACCTACGTGCTCAGCTGGAACGTCCAAGCAATGCCGGAAGGAGTGCGTTGACTAGATCTTCCAACATAGAAAGGTGAGGAATCACACGTTGTATCTGCGGCGAGTCGATCCGAATGTGTCGACCGCTTGCCCCTGGCGACAACCTTAGTGCGAGCCCACCATCGGCTTGAGCAACGCCAGTACATAGGATCAATTTTACGGTTGGCGAAGTGGTCCCCCTCGGCACCGTTAATGCTCTTCGTACGACAATATCGCTGCCGAGCTCGCGGATCAATTTCGTAGCGATTTCCGCTGCGCGAAACGAGACATGATCCGTGCCGCCAAACGACTCTATTATTTCGGGCGGAAGCCGAGATGCTTGAATCGATCGTGTGACGCTAGCCTTCGATACATTGAGGTCTATGGCCAGTTGTGCCTGACTGGGCCAAAGCTTGCGATCAAGCTGCTCACGATAAAAACGGCCCAACACTACCGGGGGCGAATCGACCCGACGAAGATCGACATGTTGTTCAATTGCGGTCAAGCGGTCTCGATGGATGTCGGCTTTCTCAATGGATGGACTCTTGCACGAATTGGAACAGGTCATAGAAGTGGATGATCGTTAGCCACTGATTGTTGTCATTTCTGAAAAATGCCGCGCAACCGGTTGAGGGGGGGCGCCGGTATGCCTCGAATAACGATCACTCCCAAATCATTGTTTTTTCGAAACATATCGGAGTAATGTCACTCGCGTGACGACCGTCGTACTGCGTGCAACGCGTGCAACGATCGACTCCCTGATTCTATCGTTCTAGACGCAATCGCAAGACCGGAAAGCTCGCCCATTTCGGGCAGCTTTCTCCTTAACCCGCTGCAACCGGTTGAGTGCTCGCGGTTGTTGCTTGTGCTCATTTCCTTGTCGCGAAAAGGTCCCTGAAATGACGGCTCTTTTCCCACGTGCCGTTGTCACCTCGGCTGTTCCAATTGATCCGTCCCAATTGGAACTCCGTGATGCGATTCCCCCGACTCTTTCCCCGTAACAAGAAGCAGGTCGCCCTGTCTCCGGCGCCCGGCCACTACTCGAACAACGATCCCGAAACGATCGTCTTCGATCAGGGGACGCGTCTGCGCGTTGAAGCCAATCATTGGAAGACCTTCTGCTTCATCCTCGCGATCATCGCGGGCGGTGCCGTCTATACACGTCAGCCGCCGCCGTCCGTCGTCCGGTCGTATGGCGTCTCGTCGGACGCCGGTGGCAATCCGTTGGTCAAGCAGCTGGCTGCATATAACCCGGACGACCAGGCGAAGCGCACGGCGATCAAACAGGACGTCGAGCATTGGTTCACGATCGAGCCGGTTCTTACCGACGATATCCGTACGTCGCGTCTCGCCAAGAACATCAACGCGGTTAAGGCCAAGATGGTCGGCAACGCGAAGAACCAGTTCGCGGCGTGGATCAGCGACGACAAGCCGTTCGACCAGATCACCACTAACCCGAAGCTGGTGCGTGAGACGAAAGTCACGAACGTGTCCTTGCTCGAGGACTCGACGGTCGTCGTCGAATTCACGACCTCGACGCGGCAATCGCCCGCAGACAAACCTGTCGACATCCGATTCGCGTTGACGATGCGCTACCAGATCATCCCCCCGACTGCGGAAGACGTGCTGGGCACAAATCCGTACGGCCTCTACTACCCGTTCTTCACTCTGCAAAAAACCGGCGCATGAAACGAACACGTTCCCTCCTGATCTGGGGCGCGCTCGCGTTGATCGCAGCGTCGGCCAATGCTTTCGCCACGAAGAACACCGCGAATACGATCGCCCCGATCCCGAATTTCGACGTCGGCAGCATCATCGGTGACGCGATGAGCCCGGTGAACCCGTACAACTCCGGCGCCGACCCGATCACGATGCCTGGCGATGCGCGCATGGTCGTGTTTTCGTACAGCCGCGACAAGATCTTCCGGGTCATGACTGCGCCGTTGAAGCTCACGACGATCGAGCTCGAGCGCGGAGAGACCGTGATCAGCGAGCCCGCGATGGGCGACTCGGTGCAGTGGGTGCTCGACACCGATGGCGCAAATCACGTCTACGTGAAGCCGACCAAGCCGGGCCTCGTCAACACGTTGCACCTGAGTACGAACAAGCGCGAGTACGAGCTCACGCTTGTCTCGTCGCCGTTGGGCGGCCTGTTTTACCAGAACGTGCGTTTCAACTACCCGAACTCGCTGATGGCGAAGGTACGCGCGCGCGGTAACGCTACGGGCGACAACCAGGACGCTGACCACGGCTCTAAATCGGATTCCGGGCCGATTGGCGTGTCGCCTGACAAGCTGAACTTCGAGTACACGGTGTCCGGTACGAGTTCACTCAAACCCGAGATGGTCTTCGACGATGGCACGTTCATCTGGATTCGGATGCCACCGCGCACGCCGTTTGCCGTGCCGACGATCAAGGACGGCGGCGACATCGTCAGCCCGAACTTTATTCGCCGTGGGCCATACATCGTCATCCAGCGACTGGCCGACGAGGTGAAGCTCACGCGACCGGGCGAGGAAGTGACGATCACACGTGGCCGTCGCGGTCTGTTCGGGTTCTGAGGACGGTATGGCGAAACAGACCGATCCGACCAGCCCGGAAGAGAAAGCCTTGTTCAAGGGCAAGGTGCCGCGCAACGTCATGATTGCCATCGGCGCGATCGCGGCCCTTGCTATCGGCGCGCTGGGTTTCTACACGCAGACGCTCGAAGCCAACAAGGCCGAGGCCGAAGCGCTGAAGGCCAAACGCGAACGAGCGGCCGAAGCGGTCGACAAGAGCAACGCAAACAAGGCCGACGTCGACAAGATCATCGAAGGGCAGCAGGCTGAAGCCCGTCGCCGGGCAGCGGAAGCGGCTGCCGCAGCGAGCGCTGCGGCAGCTGCAAACGCGAAGAAGCCGACGCTGTCGGCTGATGCCGTGATGCCGAGCGCTGGCACGGCGCAGTTAAAAGCTGCGAACGACGAAGACACTATTTACGTGTCGCCGATCTTCCGTCCGGGCGTGAAGGTGAAGGACGCCCAACCGCAGCAGCCGCAACTGCCGAACGGCGTGATCTCGCCGCAGCAAATGCTGCTCCAGCAGGCGGCCGCTCAGGACGCTGCGATGAAAGAAGCGATGGCACAGGCGGCTGTGGCTACGCGCGGTGGTCAGGCCGCAGGCCCGTTGACGACTCAGCAGCGTGACAACGCGTTCATGCGCGACGTTGCGCAGTTGAACGAGGGCGACAAGGATTTCGCGCGAACCGGCTTTGTCGGGCAGTCGCACGGCTGCACGCTGTCGCCGCCCGCGAAGATTCCCGTTCTCTCGAATGAAGCACTCGACTCGGATCGCCCCGGCACCGCGTCGCTGATCGTCGAGAGCGACGTGTACGCGAACAACGGCGACGGCCGCTGCATGGTTATTCCGTGGGGCACCACGATCGTCGCACCGTATAGCTCGGACATTCAGCCGGGGCAGGAGTCGATTCTCGTGGCCGGTGCAGAAATGCGTCTACCGAATGGCAAGCACGTGCCGCTGTACGGCGCGCAGGGTGCGGACGGTAATGGCGCAGCCGGCTTCAGCGGTCACGTGAACAATCACTTCCTGAAGATCTACTCGACTTCGTTCCTGACTGCCATCCTGGTCCGTGCCTTTAGCAGCGGCGACCAGACCACGACTTCCGGCCCGCTTGGTGTCACCCAAGTAGGGAGCACGGCGGGTCAGATCGCGGCACAAACGGCCCAGTCGGTGCTCAACCGTTACCAGAACATCCCGCCGACGATCACGTCGGCACCGGGCGAGCGGCATTTCAGGATGAAGATCAATCGCGACATGGTGCTCGAACCGTATCGGGGGCCGCGATGATCAAGCGCATGGCATGCGCGGCGGCGATGGCGTTGGCAAGCAGCTATGCCCAGTCGGCCGTGATCGCGCAGGTGATCAGCCCGGTGAGCGTCGTCATTCAAGACGGGGCGACGCGTCGTGTCGCGATGCTACCGGGCAAGCCGGTCTATTACTGCGGTCTCGACGCTTTTATCGATTGGGCTTCGCCGCTGATCGACCAGACCGTGCGCAGCTCGCGTGAATCCAGCATCACGGTATCGATCGATGGCCGCGACGTTGCGCTGGACGATCTGTTCATCGACCGTGGCTGGCTACAGCCGCCCGTCCTGGATGATGGTGCACAGGCGGCGCTTGCCGAACGCCGCGGCGGATGGGCGTGCGCGCGCGCGGTTGTTCCGTTCGAATTGCTGCACACCAACGTCGATCCGAAGATTCTTGCCGGCATCGCACTGAACGAGTCGAACTACCGCGGTCGTGCGTGGCCCTGGACGCTCAACGTCGCCGGCCAGGGCTACTTCTTCAAGTCGCGACAGGAAGCCTATAAGGCGATCGAGTCGTTGCTCGCGCGCGATCGCTGCGATTTCGACGTCGGCCTGATGCAGGTGAACTGGTGCTACCACGGCAAACGCTTTTCGTCGGCGTGGGACGCGCTCGCACCCTCCACAAACGTCGCGGTCGCCGAGGCGATCCTCACTGAGAACTTCGCACGCACCGACTCGGTTGCGAAGGCTGTCGCGTACTACCACAGCGCGAACCCCAATCCCGGGCGCGCGTACCTCGCACGGTTCGCCCAACACCTTTCCATGATCGAGGCAGGCCTGTGAAGCACACGATCAAGTTTCTGGCGTGCGCCGCGTCGGCGATCGTGTGCGCAGCCGCGTCGGCGGCAAACACCGATCCTTTCGATTTCGACTACGACATCCTCGGCGGTATTTCCGAACGGCCGGCGCTTATCTTCAACGATGGCGAAAAGACCTACATCCAGCCGCGTGCCGGCCAGGTCATCGTTGCCGACGGCGGCCACACCGAAGGCCCGTATGTGGTTGTCGAGGGCACACCGTCATCGATCACATACAAGGTCGGCGCACATTCGGCCACGGCACGCTGGAAGAAGGCGAACACGTTCATTGGCGGCTCCGGTGCGCTGGCCGCGATGAAGGACGACCAACCGGCCGGATTCGATGGCTTCACCAACCGCTTGGTGATGATCGGCGCACGTCCGGCACTCGAACCTGTCCGTGCACTTCGCGCGTCGATGACAGTCGGCGGCTTCGTCAAGGCGCTCGTCCCACAAGGCTGGACCGGATCGGCTCAGAAGGACGTCGACCTGACGACGCTCGAGCAGTTCGGCACGCGCGACGGCGAAAACTGGATGCAGGCGCTCGATCGTTTGATGACGCAAACCGGGCTGTACGCGGACGTCGATTTCACCGCGCGCCACGTGCGCTTGCATCGAGACGCGCCGAAATCCGCTGCGTTGAACTACGCGTCGTCGAGCCGCGATGCCGACGAGGCGGGGTTGAACCGAGTGGTTGCACGGGTCGCGGCTGAAGCGCCGCCGGTATCGATCTTGGCTGAACGCTTCGGCGCGCAGGCAATCCGGGACGGCGACGACACGCACATGCAGATTCGCTTCACGTCGAAGCCCGCCAAGACCGTCACATTCAAGACGCCTGACGGGAAGGTGCTGCGTACGAGCTGGGACGACGCGAAGAACGTACTGACGATCGACCGGGCAGAGCGGTTCGTGGTTGCTGACAAGACGAACCGCGTGGAGGTAATGCGAGACGCGAAGACGGTCTACGACTTCGATCAGCCGAACCCGGCAAAGCTCGACGCCGTGTTCGATCGGGAGGGCCGGACGTATTTCAAGTTTGCGGACTCGGTCGTTCGGGTGAGTGTGACGGATGCGCGGAACCTGGGCATCGGCGAACAGAAGGGTCGCTACTTCATGTTTGAAGGCACCTCCGGCCTGTTCACGGTGATGGCCGACGGCAACACGATCCACGTCAAGCGCCGCAAGGAAGTGGTCTACCGCGAAGTGCCGGACGCCACGCTGCAGGCGAGCGGAGGGCCGACGTCGTGATGCGTATCACGCCTATCGTCGCCGCCGTGCTGGCATTCACTGCGCTGCCGAGTCGTGCAGATTGCCTTGACGACGCGGCGGCCTTCCATCGCGTGAATCCGCGGCTGCTGCGCGTGATCGCGCAGCACGAGTCTGGGATGCGCCCGAACGCCGTGAACAGGAACACGAACGGCAGCGAGGACATCGGCCTCATGCAGATCAACACGTCGTGGCTACCCACGTTGGCGCGCTACGGCATCCGTCGTGAGCATCTCTTCAACGGCTGCGTCAGCGCCTACGTCGGTGCGTGGATCCTCGCGTCGAACGTGCGCCGCTTCGGACCGAACTGGAAGGCGGTCGGCGCCTACAACGCGGTGACGCCGTCCAAGCAGCTCGTCTACGCCAGCGCGATCTATCGCCGCTTTATGCAACAGGGCCGGTAACCATGCAGAAGACACATTCGAATCAGGCGCGGGTTCGCGCACTCGTTGCGGCGGGGCTGGCCGTGTTGCATCTCGCGGCACACGCTGCGGCCGATCCCACTGCGAAATCCATCGACGCCGACGGCTGGCAGGTGCTTGCGTCGGCGCCGAAGGCGCAGCCGACGGCTGCAGAGAGCCCGAAGCCGGGGCAACTGCTACCGGCGCCGGCGCCCGCGCCGGCGAGCACGACAGCGGCCCCGTCCACCGACGTCGCTGCTGTCGTGTTGCCGGGCGCGGGTGCGCCAGCCGCGACCGGCACGCTGACCTTCTCGGTGACGCCGGCCGACGTGAATCTGCGCGACGCGCTCGACCGCTGGCTGCAGCAGCAAGGCTGGCAGCTCGCCTGGAAGATCGATGACGACCTCCCGCTGGAGTTCAACGCCTCCTTTACCGGCGATTTCACGTCGGTGCTGCAGCAGGTGATGAAGGCGACGAACCACATGCGCACGCCGACGCGCGCGTGCCGCCACACGAACAACGTCATCCGCGTGATCGCACGCGCGGGCAATTGCCAGGATTGAGAACCATGCGTGTTCACCTTTTGAAATCCGTCGTCGCGATCGCAGGCGCGCTGATGGCCGCAGGCTGCGCCGTCACGCAGCAGGACGTCAACGACAGTTACGACGCTGCGCACCGCGCGATCTCCGACGCGCTTGGTAAGGGGCCGGCGCCGATGGCGCTCGTCGAGGACGTGCCCACCGCGTTCCTCGGCGATCGGCTGGTGCCGCTCGCGTACGAGGCGACGCTGCCTGCCGTGTTCCGCGACAAGACGGTCACGCTGCCAGCGAACCTCGGCATCAAGCAGATCGCCACGCTCATTTCGACGGCGACCGGCTATCCGGTGCACCTGAGCCCGGACGTATTTGTGCCGCGCGACTCGCTGGTGCCCGGCCAAACGGAGTCGAAAGGGCAGAACAACGCCGCGCGAACCGAAGAGCCGGTCTACCGGCAGGCGTTCTCCGGCAAGACCGGCATGTACATGCGGAACATGACGACCGACCTGGGGCTCGACTGGTCGTTCGACGGCAGCACGATCAACGTGAATCGGTTCGTCACCCGCATGTACCAGATCGCCGCGATCCCGGGCAAGGTGTCGATCAAGTCGACGATGAGCAAGGGGATGGACACGTCGACGGGCAATCAGTCCGGCAGCGGCGGTGGCGGTAGCTCCGGTGGCAACACCGGTTCGTTCTCCGCCCAGACGTCGACCGGCCGCGAAGGCGATTTCGACCAAATCGCGGCGATCACGGCGGAAATCGACAAGCTGAAATCGCCGATGGGCCGGGTGAGCGTGAACCCGCAAAGCCGGCTGGTGATGGTGTACGACACCAAGGAAGCCGCGGACAACATCGGCAAGCTGCTCAAGCACGAGAATGCGATCTCCACGCGTCAGGTGGCGATTACGGTCCGGACACTCCAAATTGCGTTGAACAAGGGCAGTCAGGCCGGCATGAATGCCGACGTCGTGTTCAATGCGATGCACGCTGGCTTCGCGCGCTACGCGATCAGCTTCACGTCGCCCACGTCGCTTGCGACGGGCGGTGGCGCGGTAGGCGTGTCGGTGCTGCGCCCGGACGCGCCGTTCTCCGGCACGAACGCGGTTGTGAACGCGCTGAACCAGTACGGCCGCACGGTGCAGGACAACACGATGACCAAGATGACCCTCAACGGGTTGCCGGTCTCGATCGCGTCGTTCAAGAGCGATGACTACCTCCGGTCGACGACGTCGTCGTCGGGCTCGCTGACGGCATCCTCTGGCGGTGTGCCGGGACTGACGCCGGGCACCATCACGACCGGCGACTTCGTAAATGTGCTGCCGGCTGTCAATGATCATAACCAGATCGTGCTCGCGTACTGGGCGGACAGCTCGAAGCTCAACGGGCCGTTCACAAGCGCAGGAGCTGGCTCTGGCCAAACGCAGCAACAGATCCAGCTGGCGCATACGGTTGGCACGAAGGATGACCAGACGATCGCGCTGTCGGACGGCCAGACGGTCGTGCTGTATGGCGCGATCACGGATCAGGCTGACAGCACGACGAATACCGGAATTGCCGGCCTCACCGGAAGCTGGAACAAGTCGAAGACGTTCCAGGTGATCATGCTGAAGGCGACGGTCGTTCCGTCGATGTGATGGCCATGATGCACATCACGGAACCTCTGCCGACCGACAAGCGCGCACGCCTGGTGTTCGGCATCGACTGGCGGGCCTACCCGGTGAAGGGGAGCAGTGCCGAGCGCCGCCGCTATACCGACGTGTTCAACGCGACCCACTTCGTCGAGTTCAAGGTCGGGACCGAGCTGATCGGCGGGTTCGCCGAGCCGGACATGTCGGAAATCAAAGGCGCACGCCTGTATTCGGGCGCGGCTCGCGTCGCGTTGCATGAGCGGATCAAGAATCGGGCCGCCGCCCTCGTGCTCTTGCAGGACGGTTTGCGCGTCTACATGGTTTTCGTGGTGCGCGGCGCGGTCCGTAGCGATGAGGTGCTGACGCCCGAGATGGCGCAGTCGCGTCGTCTTGAGATTGAGCAAGAGTGCCTGAAGAGCAACCTTTCGCTCGATACGCTCGGTACGGGTGACCGGATCGGGGACGTCGACGAGCCGTTTCAAGCGAGCGAGCTGCTCGCGAACCGGAAGGTCGGGCTCCTCCGCCGACCGCCCATTTCGTTGCCGACCGCCATCCCGGTGCTCGTCACCGTGGTGGGCGCATTCTTCGGCGTGCCCAAGGTGGTGGACATGCTGTCGCCACCGCCGCCGCCTCCGCGGGCACCTACCTTCGCTGAACAGTACGCGGTTGCTGTTCGCGACGTGTTCGCACGTATGCAGCCGCGAGCGTCCGAGCTGGCGCCGGCGTTGCTTGCTGCCATCGGTGGCAAGGAAACGGTGATCAAGGGTTGGCTGTTCCAGGAGGCGAACTGTCCATCGTCGGGGTTCTGCACGATGACGTTCCGCCGGAACGGGGGGACCTTCGAGGGGTTCGAGCAGGCCGCGACAGCGGACATGCGTCCACTGAGTTTCGCGCGTGACGGGCGCACGCTGACCTCGCGCGGACCCGCCATTCCAAAAGCAGCTTCCCTGATGGAGAGCGAATCGAAAAGCTGGCCGGCCGAGCAAGCCTTCATCGACATGCTGCAGACGCCGCCGCAGCGGATGTCGGTCCAACCCCTCGACCTTCGTGCCTACGGCTACGTCGTCAACCTCGGCGAAGCGCGGCCTCTCATTGCGACGCCGGGCGCGGGCGAGGGGGCGCATGGCGGCCGCCTGCTCAAACAGGGCGACTGGACGATCGAAGGGTTCCGCTGGCAGTCGCCGCTGCTCGCGAAGCTGCCGCCCAACATGGCGCTCGAATCCTTGAAGGTCGAGCTGCGCCTCAATGAGGGCGCACCAGCAACCACCAACAAGGAAACGGGTGATTCGCCGTATGGCGTCCACTTCACCGTGAAGGGCAAATACTATGTCTTTAATTAAGCACGCACTCATCGCGGCGGGCGTCGGTATCGCCGTGTCCGCGCATGCCGATCCCGTCGGCGCCAAGCTTTCGATCGACGACATCGATCAACTGGCCCGCGCGAGCGTCATCCGAAGCTTGGGCGGGGGCGCGACCGGCCCCGGTATGTTGCCGCCTGGCGCCATGTCGCAGCCGCAGCCGGGCATCGCCGCGAGCGGCGTCGCGGCCGAGACGCCGCCGAAGCCGGTCGAGAAGCCGCTTCGTATGCCGCGCGCGCATGCCGAACCTGTTGCTTTCCTCGGCGCGTTCAACGACGAGACCGGTGCACACGTCCTGTATTCCTTCCGCGACGCGATCTACCCGGCGCGAGTTGGCGCGACGCTGCTCAACGGTTGGAGCGTCAAGAGCGTAGACGGCTATGCGGTGACGGTGGCCGAAGGCAAGCGCACATGGAAGGAGCCGATTCGCGGCGCCGCGCCAATACAGTCGCCGGCGACGAACGCGATCCGTTCGCTCGTGGATCTGGGTTCGCCGTTGCCTACCGGTGCGCCGCTGCCGGGTATTCCGCTCGGAGGTGCGCAATGAGCCTCTTCGCGGAAATGGAGCCGCTGGAACCGGCGAAGCGCGGTCTGCTCGGCAGGCTCAAGGCGTTTACGGCGGGCTTTACCGATAGCTCGTCGTCGTCGATGCCGATCGTTGGTCGGGAGCCGATCGACGGTGGCGATGCCGTGGTGGCGGCCGAACCGAATGGTGTGCGGGAGCCGCGCTTCAAGTCGTCGAGCAAGCCGGTGAACCCTCGGCAAGCGAGCCAGGGTCAGCCGATGACGATGGGCATGATGCTGCGTCGCGCGCAGGAAGAAATTGAGGATGTTGCAGTCATCGACGAGGTAATCGGTTCGCATCGCGGCGACGACAAAGACGTCTCGCTGTCTCGCGGCTCCGCAAATATGGAAGCGGACGGCCCACGCATGGCTGCTGACTCCGACACGGGCGGCTCGACTGTCGAAGTGCGGGCGGATACGGTGTCTTCACCGCAACCCGAAGGGGGCACGAGCGCCGAGCGGGCGGCTGACCCAGTGCATGCGTCAGCGCGCGTGACGGAGTCGACCGAACCACCCGCTGCGGGCGCTGCGCAGGAAGGTGAAACCACTTCGCGCCGGCCGGCCGATTACGACGAACCTCCGACGGCGCGACGGATCGGAATGGATGTGACCGAGGCACCGGATGTTTCGATCGAGACGGGGCGACCGCGGCTGGTGCATGCCGAATCACTGACCTTCAAGCGCGTGTTGTGCCAACGCGAGGAAAACGCGGCGCTTGCCGTGACCGAATCGGCGCGTCGCGAATTCATCGCCGTCGAGCTGCAGGCGGGTATCTCGATCGTGGTGTCGACGCAGCGATTCCACGAAAGCCAGTTGTACGCGGCCTATCTGAAGGATCTCGCGCGCGCGGACATTTCCGTGCATGAAGAGATGGTCGCGGACGAGGACGTCATTGCTGCGCTCTACGGCAAGGAGAAGCAGCGCGCGTCGACAACCGTACCGGAGTCGTCCCGCGCTATCGGGGCGTTCCGTGACGTAATCGAAGCAGCAAAAGCGTACGGGGCCGGCGACGTGCACTGGGAGTATCGGGAGTTTGCCGACGACGTCGAGCTGCGTTTGCGTGTCGACGGCGACCTGTACTCGTACCGAAAAATGCCGAAGGCGCTCGTGCGCCGCGCGCTGTCGGCGGCTTATCAGGACCTCGTCCAACGCAACACGAACTCGGGCGAAACGTTCCAGCCCACGGCTCCGCAGTCCGCGATGATCCCGCTCGTAGCGCATATGGATCTCGTCAATATCCGGTGGCAGAGCGCTCCCCTTGTTGGTGGGTTCGATGTCGCGCTGCGTTTGCTCGATGGCAACTTCAAGCACGTGAAGGTGCTGCTCCCGCACGAGATGGGACTGGAGGCGAGCCAGCTGGAGATCCTCGAGAGTCTCGGCAAGGTGACGGGCGGCGCTACGTTCCTGACGGGGGAAACGGGATCTGCGAAGACTACCCTCCTGCGCGCGATGTCGTACCTCGTGCCGAATCGCGATCGCATCAAACAGTTCGCGGTCAACGAGCCGTCCGAGGTACCGGCGCCGTGGCTTTCCGATATTTCGATTCAGCGCCGGCCGGGCGAGACCGAAGACGATGCGAACCGCAAGATCGTCGAGGTGATCCGCACGCTGATGCGAATGGACCCCGACGACCTCACGATCGGCGAGGTGCGCGACTCGGTGTTGGCCGGCCTGGTTGCAGAGCTCTCGCTGACCGGCCACCCGGTCCGCGCGACGCTGCACGGCAACAGCATTCTCGGTGCGGTGATGCGACTGGTCGGTGGCCGACTGAAGCTGCCGATGGATGAAGTGGCGTCCGGCAGCTTTCTGAACGCGGTCGGCAACCAGAAGCTGATCCCGATTCTTTGCCCACATTGCAAGCGGCCGGCGCGCGACGTGCTGTCGCCGGAACAGATCGCGACGCTGGAGCGCAAGTTCGGCCTGGACGCGTCAACCATGGCCTGCCGGGACGAGGACGGGTGCGAGCATTGCCGCCGCCCGGGTCTGTTCACGCGTGCGGGCAAGGTAGCCGCCGGCATCAAGGGGCAGACGCTGGCGATGGAGCTGTATCGACCGACACCCGATTTTCTCGAGCGCGTGTCCGCGCGCGATTGGCGGGGCGCTGAGCAAGTGTGGCGCAGCAGCCGGAAGACCGACTTCGCCGATGCCGACATGACGGGCAAGACCGTCTACGAGCACGCGCTGTACAAGGCGTCGCGTGGGCTCATCGATCCGCGGTTCATCGACGAGTCGATGTGCGCGTTTGACGCATACCGCGTGGCGCCGGATTCTGATGGGGTGATTCCGTCGTGATCAAGTCGCTCGTCTACTCGGTTTTCATGATGTTCCCGGCGAAGGAGCGACTGCGCGTCGCGACCTGGCGGTTCCGCGCGATGCGCGAAATGTTCTATCGCGAAACGCGTCTCGATGTTGCCAAGAAGGGTTTGCGCAACAGTGAAACGCTGCTCGAGCGACTGACGACACTCGAGACTCGGAATCGCTCGCGCAAGAACCTTTCATGGCCCGTGTTCCAGAAGATCGCGCAACGGATGCGCGCCGGCGACGATTTCGCGACCGCGATCAAGTCGTTCATCCCCAACGACGAATTTGTACTGCTTGAACTGGCAGGCCAATCGCCGCGCGACGATGCTGCGATTCGCGGTCTCGAACTCGCGGAAATGGCGGCGCACGCAAAAGGTGTGCTGTCCGCGACGACATCGATGCAGATGGCCTATCCCGCCTTCCTGATTGTCTATCTCTACGCGTTCTGCGTGCTGTTCGGCTCGGAAATCCTGCCGGCGACGCTGGACGTGCTGCCGCTCGAAAAGTGGTCCGCGTTCGGGAGGTTCATCTACGCCTTTGATACGTTCTGCGCCGAATACTGGTGGCTGACAAGCTCTGTCGTCGCGGGGTTAGTTCTCGGCTATTTCCAAACGCTGAAGCGTTGGACGGGTGAACTTAGAAACCGAGTCGATGCGATGCCGCTCATGTGGCGCAATCGACGCGATCTTCGGGCCGCCTTGTTGATCGTTTCATTGGCCGGCCTATTCGACTCTGGGCTGACGCTGCGCGCCGCGCTGGACAAGCTCACGAGGTCGGCGGACCCGTGGATGCGTTGGCATCTCCGGCAGATGAGTGCACGACTGACGGCGAATCCCGACAAGTCGATGCATGCGCTCGACACCGGGATCTTCTCGGAAATGACGATCGACATCCTGACCGATGCGGCCGCGCGAGACCAGTTCGTCGAGTCGATCAAGGATCTTGGTCAGAATTCTCTCGCGCGTGTAGTCGAAGCCGTGCGCCGCAACGCGAAGGTTACCCACTACCTGCTCCTCGGCGGGGCAGTTCTGATGTTCATCGTTTTCGGGGTGGGATCGTACTTTGCGACGGGCGCTGTCGCATTCGACGGGTCCTCTATTTCTGCCAATCAAAACTAACTGGAGTCATCGCATGAAACCGATCAAGAAGCCACTGGCGACAAAGCGCCGATACTTCACCGGAAAAAGTCGTCGCAAGCAAAAAGGGGAGCTGTCGCTGGTTGAGGCCGCGGGCGTAATGGCTGCAGGGGCGCTTATCGCACTTCTTGTTTATATGGGGCGACCATACGTTATGGATCGCATCCATGCATCGGAATTCAAGAGCGAGGCTCAGTACTTCCGGAGTGGTATTCAGGATGCGACTGCGGGTGAAATCGACTACTCAGGTGTATCGATGCTGTCGCTCACGCAGGGCTTGGCATTTAACACGGCGGGCCGCCGTCTTAACAAAACGACCGGAACGCTGACGGGAATCTTCGGGGGTTCCGTCACGGCGGCACCCGCTACGGTGACCGCGACGAACGACGCGGTTGCGCTGACCTATCCGGTTCCGACATCGGTCTGCACGCTTTCGGCCGAAGCGGTTTCGCGGACTTATACGCAAGTCAAAGTGAACAACACGACGATTAAGGGACCGTCGACGGACTTCAGTTCGGGAACTGCGGCAACAGCATGCGCGTCGGCAGGTGCGACGGCGAGCATCGTCATGTACGCGACCAAGGATAACTAAGGATCTTCGATGCTCAGCATTGTAGAAGCCGTGATCGTGCTGGTCGCTGCTGCGCTAATGACGGTCCAAGGCATCCAGCGCGACGTCGAGAAGCGCCGGCACGACGTGCTGAGCCTCGAAGGGCAGAATCTGGCGGTCATTAATGCCGCGTTGTCGAACTGGGTGACGGACAAGTACGGCACGTTGGTGGGGCAGATGGTCGGGGGAAAGTCCACGCCCGTCACACCACCGACGTTCGCCGAACTGCGTGCCGGCGAATATCTGAAGGCGGACTACGCGGCCGGGCCGTTTTGGGGCGGGACGTACATGATCCAAATGAGCGTCGGCCCGGACGACTGTGCGACCGGCACGGCGTCGTGCAAGGTGAGCTACGTCTTCTATCCGTCGAAACCGGTGACCAGGCTCGGTCAACCCGACGTCGCCGGCGCGGGTCTCGTCGCGCAGGCAGCCGGAACGGGTTTTGGGGTTTCGACAACCCAGAATCCGGCGACGGTCAACGGGTTGAATGGCGCGTGGAAGGCGACGAATCCGGTTCCTGGCGCGCCGGCCGCTGTAGTGATGGCGACGAACGGCCCGACGACGGATGGCAACTCGGTGTTCATCCGGCGCGACGGGTCGCTGAAATGGACAGGGAGTCAGGACGTCAACGGTGTCGATCTGCATAACGTGGGCAATATCGACGCGACCGGAACGATCGCGGCGCCTACGTTGGCCGCATCCAACGTTGCGGTGAGCAACGCCGTTCGGACGCCCGGAACTCTTGTTGTCCAGAATGCCGCGGGCACGGCGCCGGCCCCGATCTCGACAGGGGACAGCACGGTCACCGGACAACTGCATGTGACCCAATCGATTACACCAGGTGCGATCGCGGCGCCGCGCGCGTGGTGCCCAGAGAACGGGGCGGTCGCACAAAACAGCGATGGGCGCGGTCAGCTGCTGTCGTGTCAAGACCACGCATGGCTGCCGGTCGGTGGGCCGGCCCTACGGCACGGCTACTTCATGGTTCAGAACGGTTGGGGCGTTCCTGCGCCGAACTGTGCGACGGGAGGGACGCCGCAGATCGTCTTCAGTCCGGTGAGCTTCTACGTGAATCCGACGGCGACGGTCAACGTGTCGGCATCGGGCGGCGGCCCGTGGACCGTGTTCATTACTGACGGCAACGGTAACGGCATCAGCGGTACCGCCGTTGTCGAAACCTATTGTTCGTATTGAGGGAGAGGTGAGTGAAAAGCTGGATCAGGTGGGTAGTGGCAGCGATGCTGTCGGTCGCTGCTGGCAGCGCATTTGCGGACGGATCTTGCCAGCCGGGTTTCGGTCTTCGCTCGTACCCGTTCTACGACCGGACTGGTGCGTACATCGGCATGCGGCAGGCATGCGCGCCGATCCCGTGCACACCGGGCTATCAGGATTCGACGTGCGCGGCTCCGTTGCGTAACGGCGCGATCCCGCAGCCACAGTGCCAAACCAGCGCTGGCTGGACAACCGTATCAGCGTCCGTTTGGCAAGGGTCGAGATGGTCTGAACCGCAGTGCAATTACGCCGCCCCTCCCCCGGGTTGTCCGAGTGGTTGGGGTACGGCGAGTCCCGCGACGTGGACCGGTACATACTGGACCGCGCCAGTTTGCACGGCGCCCGCGCAAGATCCTTCTACGCGTGATTGGGCGAGTATCTGCAACGCGGCGGTCTGGACATATTCGGGCGGTAGGTTCAAGGTCACGTTTCAGGCGGGAGATTTCAGACAATACCAGTTTGGGACTGGCGTGGTGACAATGGTGGGCGGCCACTGGGGTAGCGGGCCATACTACGTAAATGGCGACTACCAAGGGACGGATTACGAATTTTTTTGCGCCGTCCGAATAGACGACGGGACGATCTACCAATTCTACGCAACCCCGATTTCCGGATATCAAGGCGGATAAAAAAAGCGCCCAGCTTGGGCGCTTTTATACTCTGTCGGCTTGAATAATCAGCCGACGACGTTACCAGTCGTAAAGCTAAAGTTCCGTGAGAACGCGGTGCCGTTCGCCGTCCCGTTGATCGTCACGCTATACGCAGTGTTCGGCTGCAACGGCGAAGTCGGATAGGCAACGGCCTGATACTTACCGAGCAGCTTGTTCGGATCAGTGTCGGAATTGAGTACCTGGACAGCGACGGCGCCCGACGGCCCGGTAATCGATGCAGATTGCAGGATGATCACGTCGGAAAGGTTGCCCATTACGCTAATCGGGGTTCCCCATCCAGTGTTCGATACGTTCGGCGGCATCGGGATTTCACTGGTTTCCTTGTATGGTACGCCCGTCACACCGTCGCACGGGAAGGTTGCAGGTGCGTTCGAGGCACTTTTGCTCGCGATGTTCAAGAGGCTCATGGACAGCCAAGAGCTCGTGAACTGATAGGTACCGCTGCTGGCTTGCGTCTGGTACTCACCGATGCCAACAGTGTCGATCGGGAACGTTGCGACGTCAGAGTGATATACGCCGCCAACGAGCGAGTAGACTGCTTGCTGACCGTACTGCGTGTCGCTGAAACTGCCAGTACCCGTTGCGACACCGACGCTTACACCGAGACCGATGGCTCCTGCAGGAAATTTAGCGGCTGCAGCACGGTCGACATACGTTGCACCAGTAAATCCCTGATTCGTCGACACTTCCGTATCGGTTACAGCACCATTGAGACCCATGTACTTCGCATGATTCTGCGCTGCTTGATCCAGCACGGTGTTCTGCTTGAGTGCCGGGAACCCGCATTGTGTGCGGTACTGATTCAGCAGGTTCAGTGCGGCCAGTTGGGCGCTGCCGGCCGGGTATTGAGCGCTATCGACCGTGCCGGGGACCGTCGTCGACGGGGTGCCAGGGTTGGACGGGTTGTTCCCGTTCGATCCCGTGTTCGTGCTGCCACTATCGCCACCTCCGCCACCGCAGGCTGCGAGCGCGAGCAGCGATGCCGCTGCAAGTGCGGAAAGGCTGATGGTCGTAAGCTTCTTCATTGCTTGGAGTCCTCGTCTTGTTCTTGGGCGCGCACCCTGCGAACCCTTAATTTCATCCTACCGACCCGGCGGCGAAGTCAAGTTCGCGCGGCCGGCGGCCCATTTTTTGAAATGGCTTGGGCGAGCCAAAAACCGCCAATTCTAGATTACGGTTCGATTTCGTCAGACTTAATGGTGAATCGGCAAAAAAATCCCGCCATCGGGCGGGGGGCAAGGTCTGAAGGTCATCTGGATTTGCGTCGCTTCCAGTGGAACACGCGCAGCCCGATGAAGGCCACGCCCAGCAATACGGTCGATTTGTACGGAATGGCCGAAGACATGGCAGGGACGGCTGCCGCACCGACGTACATGCAGGTGAGTGCGACCAACACCTTGCCGAACCAAGGCCTGGCCAGCATTCCAAGTACCTGCGGCGGCTGACTGCCAACCCAATCGGGATAGGCTTCGTTGACCTGCTCGAGTTCGAACGACTCCGCTCTTGTTTCCCGCTGCGCATGATAGAACCGTTCATATCGCTCGAATCGGCCGTCGCCGCGGCCGTCGAGCCAGGCGGCGTTGCTTTCTGCGACCAGGTAGGCGAGGTCGTCCATGTGCCCTCTAGTGAACGTAGGCTGCTGCCCACGGCAGCGCGGCTCGGACGTCGACGATGACCCGGCCGTCTGCCTCGGAGTAGTACTGCTCGGTCTCGGCGTCATACCAAGCGAACTGCGGTCGGCGATCGCCGTTAATCACAATCAGGCTCGCCGGTAGTTCCGGAAGGGCATGCGGTGCCACGCGTTCGTCGTTAGTCGCCATTGCGCAACCTCGCCTTCGTGCTCCGCCGCTTCGCGCCAAGCTGCCCGGTGCAGGCCGGGCAGTCGAAGCTATGGTGCATCTCAATCTTGGTATCGTTGTTGCTGACGATGTATTCCGTACGGCAGGTCCGGCACGGTGCGATCGTGAGCCGGTTGTCGGCTGCCATCGCCCGCGTCAGGTTGCAGCCGCGGTCGACGGAGATCGCGTGCTGCCCGCCGAAGATCTGCTGGTAGACGTCGTTGGTTGCGATCAGCGCTTGCGGTGCGTTGGCGCCGGATGCGAGCGCAGCGCGGTACAGCCAGGTGAAGATCGTGCCGTGCAGGCGATTGGTCGGCGTCTCGACAAACCAGTTGAGCGAGTTGGGCGTGTTGCCGCATGGTGAGCTGGTGCCGTGCATCTCGACATACCGTTGGCGCATCGCGTTTTGATTCAGGCGAAACAGGCTGGCGGCCGTCGACGCGCGGCAACCATATGCCATCAGGGCATGTGCGTACGTCTCGTTCTTCTCGCGCGGCAAGCGCAGTTCGCTCCAGCCGGCCTTGCCGGGCGCGCTGTTCATCCTGATCGGCGACGTCGCCATGATCTGGTGCGCCACCATCTCGTCGGTCAGATCGCTGGCGGTGAACTGATACCAGAACGTCGGCGTGTTGAAGCGCCAGCGAAACAGCGGCAATCCGTTCATGCGACCGAGTGCGATACGCAGCTTGTAGGTCGGCACAGACGCGAGGTAGGCGACCACTTCGGTCGTCACCCCGAGAAGCGGAGCGGCCAGTACGCTGAGGTGAATGACGCTCGTGACCAGGTCGAGGAAGACGCGGTTGTGCTGTTCGACCGAGAACTTCGCGAGCGCGTCCAGCGGCGGAAGCTTGCGAATCAGCTGGTCGACCGCGACGGTTGTGGGTGTGTCGTCGACGAAGCAGCGCCAGTCCTCGACCGACTCGAGGGTTGGCGCGACCATCAGGAACGGCGTGCGCAGGAGGTTGCGCAGCGACTCTTCGTTATGTTTGACGTGGTCGATCTCTTTGCGCTCGACGGCGAGAATGTCGTTGAAATCCCCATTCATTTCGAGCAGCCACTTCATTTGATCGACGAGGTCGAAGTTTGTCACCTGGATGCGCTCGGCCAACCAGTTGGGTACGTACAGTCGCTCGATCGAACGGTAGGTCTCGCGCGAGTTTTTCTTGTCCATTTTTCTGAGTCTCTCTTCTACTGCACAACAATAAAGCGTGGCCCGGGCAAAATCAGGCGCGTACGGCCGCCGTCACCTCACCGTGGAACTTGCCGATCAGGTCACTGAACGCCTGGAACAGCGGCTTGAAGCGGGCCGGGTTTCCGTCTGCTGTCGCAAGCAGCTGCGCGCTGTGATAGTCCTGCACGAATGAGCTGAAGGTATCGATCAGGCCGCGGATCTTCTTTTCGAGCACCTCGCTCGCTTCGATCGCTGCGCGCTGCTCCTTCGCACGTGCCTCGAGGTCAGACAATTCCGCCTTGGCTTGTTGAAGCTGAAGGTCGATGGCCTCGTGTTCGGCGAGCTTGTCCTTAACTGCTTCTTGGAGGCTCGTGTAGGACTCGGGCAGGGTCGGCACCGGCACTTCAGTCTTCACCGGGTTCGCCTTGAGCCTGACGATATCGGCGGTGAGCTGCTCGACCTCGCGCTCTTTGTTGGCGAGCGTCTGTTGTAGCGTGCTGACCTGTTTGCCGGTCGACGCGAGGGAAACCTGCGTCTCTTGGGCCCTCGCTTTCTCGCGCGATTGCTCCTGCCGAACGTTGCTGAGTTCGGCCGACAGGCGGTCGATCTCTTTCTGAGCGTCGTCCAGCCGGCCGATGGTGGCATGCAGCTGCGAAGTTGCCTCCTCGATGCTGTTGTCCTTTCCGGCGATCTGGTCTTCCAGCGTCGCGATGAGCTGTTTGACTTCGCTCTTCGTGAGCGTCGGGTCATCACGCTTCGCTTCGATGACCTTCTCGATGATGTCGTCGCCAATGTGGTTGTGCACCAGCAGAGACATATCGCTGTACGTCAACATCTCGACCGCGCCGATGTTGCTCGAGAACTTGTTGTAGACACGGATGTACAGGCTGACCGACGACTTCGACTTCTGGAAAACCTTGGTGAGGAAGGAGTAGACGAGCTCGGCGGCTCGGTTCCTGACCTTCTGGTTGTCGCCTTGGGTACTGACGAAATGGCCGATGACGGATGCATGGATGTGGGCAAAATTGCCCCCGATCCGCATGTGCTCCTGCAGGATCTTGCGAGTGGAGTGGGCGACTTCCTCACTTTCCTGAATGATTGTTCTAATCAGACTGTCCGGCAGACCGGTGAACATCTCGCGGGCGGCGGTGGTGAGTTCAATCTGGTCCGGCACATGGGCGAAGGTGGCTTTCAATTCGAGATCGCCGTCCGCCGACGTGGCATTGTCGGGAACGGTAGGGTTGAAGTTCTCGTTGTCTTCGGGTTTCTTCGACGGCTTTTTGGACAAAGCGCTCTCCAGTAGAGGATGGGCCTTCCCTGGCACGGGTTCGGCGGATTGCCGGATCGGGTGACGCCCGTCCGACGAAAATGAGACCTGGCGGCCTGCACCAGCTTACGCGGCGCTTTTCGGCGCCAAGGGGCGAAAGCTGCACGAAACAATGTGTCTTTCGCCAAATCGCGCACGCCGACAAAATGAAACGGATTGTTTCAGTTTGTTAGAAAATGTAAGGGTGTGGTCAGTTGTTTACGGATGAATCTCCGGCAACTTTATGGCGGTGAGCCGATAGCGCCGATCCGGTCGGGTCGTCCACGCTCAGGCGGCGCACGACGCCCCACGCAGCCTGCACGTTGATGTTCGGATTTCCCGACTTCGCGTGTCGATCCCGTTGGGTACGCAACCAGTAGCCCAGATCGCGCAGGGTGAGGAGGGCAAGCGGGAGGTCGGGGGAGAGCGAGCAGTTGTCGTTCGCGAAGACGCCGAGGCCCTGGACGTTCCAGACGGAAGGCAACGTGCCGCGGAGGAAGGCAACCTTCGCCCGGTTTTGGCTGATCGGCGAGCGACGCTCCTCGAGCTTGCCGCTCGGCAGGTGGCACACGACCGTATCGGCGCTGCTGCCAGGCGCGATGGCGCCGGCCCAGTTCTTGGTCTCGATCACGAAGATGCCAAACGGCGTGACGACGAGATGGTCGACTTCGGCGGTCGGGAACTCGGTGCCAGGCGCGTGTAGCAACAACAGCGCCGTGGGGTGGACGTAGAAGTCATTGCCGCAGAGTTGTGACAGGATGCGGCGCAACTCGCCGAGCACGCGCGCCTCGCCAGCATCGCCCGATGCCTGGCTGCGGGTAACCGGAGGAGTCGATTGGCGACGGGGACGGGCCTTCGCGTAGTGCTTGGCCAGTGCCCAGACACCAGCTACAAGGATGAGAATCCAGAACATTGGGATGCGCCTCGGTTGATGAAGTGACGCGTCCAGTTTGTCTCGGATTTTTCGAAGTCAAGTTCCGGAGAAAGCTATACGATTTTCTGGAGCATTCTCGGTTTTGCCCCACAACTGGTTGCGTTCGGACAATGCAGCCAAAGCTGTACGCGATTGCCGAGCATTCCGCGTGCGCCGCGCATTGGTGCGGCTTACCCTACCTCTATCACGCGTTTCCGACGCATCGACCTACCTGAGCCAACCGGCTCTGCCGTTTCGCGGCTTGCCCGCGCCTTCCCTGCAATCGGCCCTGAGTGATTTCGTGCGCTGACCAACGAGGTCGCGGACGAAAGCGCTTCGCGCCGATTTCCTTGCTCGTTTCGAGCATCGAAACCACCGGGCGTTGTCCGGACATCCCCTTGTTCGATTTTCTCTGGAGAGAAACATGTTGAAGTCCCTGTTCAGCGGTGCGTTCAAATCGCCTGTCAAGCTCCTCGCTCTGTGCTTGGCGGCCTATATCGCCGCGCACTCGATCATCGTTTTCGTTTTTATGGCTATTGCTGCAGTTCACCACTTCAAGAGCAGTGCGAAGGGTGCCCCGCGTCAGTCGGATCGTGACACCGCGGATCGCCACGATGTTGACGAAAGTCCGCGGCACGCGAAGAGCGGCCCTGTCACGACGGCGAAAGCCGAAGCTCAGGCACCGGCAGTCTCGCAACGTCAGTATGCGAAATCCGCTGTTGTCATCCCCATCAAGGCTTCGTCGAACCGGACGAATGCCCAACACCTGAAAACGGGCACGAAGTAAGTCGCCCCTGTCCGCCCGCGCGAAGCAATTCGCGCAGGCGCCCCCATCTCCCACCGGGAACCACGTTCCCGGTAAGGGGAATGAGGTGCCCGGTTGATATCCGGAGCACGCTCATGAAACCGCAAGTAGCTGGATGGCAGCTCGACATGTTCGGCGGTGATTCGCCGATTCTCATCACTCGACCCAAACCCGATCCTTTGCCGGATCCCGATCGCTGGGAGCCGCACGTGCGGGAAAAGCTCGCCGAGGCCGTGGTTTTCTTCGCCCTCGACAGCCGGCATAGCGACAACGTCCCCGAGGCGTTGATCGACTGCGCCGAAATGCTCCATCAACGGCTGTGCAACCGACCGGTGGACAAGGTCGATTACTACGCGACGCTCGGCTGGATCATGGAGCTTTGGACGGGGGCGATTCCGTACTCGTTCGTCTGCGCACTCGGCCGTGTCCGACCGCGCGCGATGCAGGACGCGATCCGCGACGTTCCGTTGCTCAACTATGACTTCAACCGACTCGACCGCTGGTGTAGCGGTCAACTGTCGCTGGAGGCGCAATGGGCGGCGTAGCCATGTTCTTCACGCGCGTGCTCGCTCAGGCCTTCCCCGGCAGTCCGCGGGCATCGGCGTCGACGGTCGAGCAGCCTTCGTCAGCATGCGGCAGCGCGAAGCCTGTTGGCACTGGCGCCGAAAATGAGGCGCTCGTGACAATCGCGGGAATCGTCCATCTGTTCGTCGACGAGGGCGACTGTGTCGTCGAGTTCGTACCGGCATTCGATGACGCACCTGGCGACACGATGTTCGGCACGAAGATCCTTCCGGCGCTCGCGCCGCACTGGGCGATGTTGCAGCAGCACCCGGCCCCGCTGAAGGACGCGATCGCGACGGCGATCCGCCGCACAAGCGTACCGGCCACTGGCGCTATGGGTATCGCATCACCAACCGCAGATTCGGAAGCTCGATCGGCACGCACGTCGGAGGGTGCGGAAACGCCAGCCGACGTTGAGCGCGAAGTCGGTCGCCAGACGTCTGTGGGTGAATCGGGTGGGTTCCGTTCTTCACGTCGAGGTAGCGATGCCGAAACGGGCCGTTCCGCTCCGGTCGAAGGCCGGATTAACGGCTGGGGCGAAGAAACCTTCGCCGACCGTCGACCAGGCAAATCTCGGAGCTATCGGTCGTTTGCCCTTCGCCTCGAGACGAGAGGGGGCGAACAGGTATTGCAGGGCGAGGGCCTGAAGGAAGCGATCAGCGAGTGTGGTTGCCGCGTTGGCGACCGCGTATCGGTCAAGCGCCTGCGCAAGATCAAGGTGCCGGCGTTCCGCAAGGAAGACGGTTCACCTATTTACAAAGATGGCCAGCAAGTCATGTGGGACAAGTGGCTGTGGTCAATTACCAAGTGAAGGAGTTCTAGATGGCATCTGTTAACAAAGTGATCATCGTCGGCAACCTTGGCGCCGATCCGGAAGTGCGATACCTGCCCAGTGGCGACGCGGTCGCGAACGCTCGAGTGGCGACAACCGATCGCTATAAGGACAAGGCGAGCGGCGACTACAAGGAAATGACCGAGTGGCATCGCATCTCGTTCTTCGGCCGATTGGCCGAGATCGTGAGCGAGTACCTGAAGAAGGGTAGCTCGATCTACGTCGAAGGCCGCATCCGCACCCGCAAATGGCAAGGCCAGGACGGACAGGATCGTTACTCGACCGAGATTGTGGCCGATCAGATGCAGATGCTCGGCGGTCGCAACGGTGGTGGTCGCGGCGAAGGTGGCGATCATGGCGGCGACGGTGGCTTCGAACAGGGCACCCGTCGGCAGGCAGCAGCACCGGCCGGACGTTCTGCACCGAGCCAAGCCTCTGCAAATGCAGCACCCCGTCCCCAGCGTGCTGCACCTCCGGCGGACCAGACGCGGTCGTATGGCGGTGGGGGCGGCTTCGATGAGATGGATGACGATATTCCGTTCGAATCGTGGTATCCGCGCAAAGCGTGGGCCGCGCTCTGATCCCGGAAAAGCTCACCATCCTGCTACTCGCTCCCGTTTTCTCTCACCTATAGCGTGCGACGTGCCTTCGGGCACGTCACACGCCGTCTTCCTTCCCACCCGCAATTCCCTGTTCCGCTGACGTTGCTGAACCAAGCCGACGCGCCCGCGCGCGGCTTCGTTGAGCAAGCGTTTCCGCGCCTGTCTCAGGCATCGAAAAACCCGCAGTCCAACTGGAGAGATCCGTGAACGTGAAGTGTTTCTGCCTTTCGTCCCGCTCTGGGCTCTCCATGACGCGTCGATTCGACGTGCCGTTGGAGTCCGCGGCGGTAGGAAGGTTTGTTGATCCATCTGTGCTGGCTATCCGACCGGTGGCGAATGCACGCGTTTTCGCCGTTGTGCGAACGGAGGACGAATCATGGGAGAGCTGAAGAAGCTGAATCTCGCGGCCATCGACTGGCCCAATGTTTTTCCGCACTACATCGACAGTCGATTTTTGAACGGAAAAGGGCGCTGGTGGACGTGCCCGCTTTGCGATGGGGAAGAGACCTTCCGGCTCTATCCCGCCGAGAAAGACCCCCGCGGTGGTTGGCATTGTGCGCGCTGCTTGAAGGGCGGTACCGGCGTACAGCTGATTCACGAGGTGACCGGTAAACCGTATCGCGAGATCTACTACGAGCTCGGAACCGGCAACTACAACGGTGGTATTCCGGTCGCGGTGGTCCGCAAGGCAAAGCCGGTCCCGGTCCGGCCTGAAAAAAGCGACGAGCAGAAGTGTCGTGAAATGCAGGCCGCTTGGGACGGCGCCGCTCCGGTGACGGTTGATTCGTTTGTCTGGACATACCTATCGACGCGGATTCCCGGGCTACGGCTCGAGTGGATCGGGCGCGACGTGCGCTGTCACCCAGGCTTGGAGTACGTCGACGCCTTCGGCAAGAAGCAGGGGAAGTTTCCCGTGATGCTTCAGCGCGCGCGATCGCAAGCCGGGAAGCCGCGGCGTGTCCATCGCACCTACCTCACGGCTGACGGCGAGAAGGTTCCGTTTCTCACGAAGAACGGGAAGCCGCGAGCGAAGCTGGAGATGAGCGCGCCGGCCGGTAGTTTCGGTTCGTCGGTGCGGCTCAACACGACGCGCTCTCGCACGCTAGCGCTGGTGGAGGGCGCCGAGACTGGCTTTGCGGTCGTCGCACGGTACGAGAATCGCATCGAGGTCCGCTGCCTGTTGAATTGCGGTGGCCTGGAGCATGCCGATATCAACTGGAACGACTACGACTACGTGATCATCTACGCCGATCGAGACAAGGTGGATCACCGGCGCGGATTCAGGCCGGGTGAACACCATGCGCAGCTTCTTGCTGATCGCATTCGTGCGCACGGCAAGCGCGTTTCGATCGTGAAGTCGGTGGTTGAGGGCGTGGATTTTTGTGACGTGTGGAAGTTGCAGTACCAACGGCGGGCGCAACAGCGTGACCATGTGCGCGCTAGGCAACTGGCGCGTGAGGAAACGCGGAAAAGGAACCTGACGCGGATCCGTACCAGTGGGATGTGCGCAGCAATGTGACTTTGGCGCCGGCAGTAGCCGGCATTCTTTTTTACTTACCCGGTGGGGATACGTCCCCTCCGGGCCGTATTGCGCCGGGCCACATCACGAGGTGAATGATGGGCTCGTTTCGACTGGTGCTGGATGAGTTTGAAGTGATCGAGGTGCCGCCCAAGGTGGCCTCAGAGGGGGCAGCAGACCTTTCCGAAGGTCCGCGCTTCGACGTGATCGACCGGCTGCTCGAAGGCGACGATCGCTACATCCTCCGGGATGAAGCGTTCCAGCCGGCGGTCGATTTTTGCATGGCGTGGCTCGAAGAAAAAGAGAAGAGCCGAGCGCACTAAACTTGAAGACAAGCGACTCCCCTCGGGAAGTCGCTTTTTTTTGCTTAGTCACCCACGATAACCAGGACGAGAAGGAGGATGAGCCTGAATACTCGCCACGCCCCGGCGGCCCAAAACGTGCCGATCGCGCCAACAAGAAGAAACAGACTGGCGATGTCGCCCGCGCCGTGGTTGTGCATGAAAGCGCCGGCCATGAAGATCAGCGAGTACACCAAGACCAGAATGAAGCGGCGCAGGACAAACGGGAGGGCTCGGAATCCACGGATGATAGTGGATGCGGTGCCGGCGACGGCGTTCATTGCTCGTCCTTGGCATTGGCCATATGGGCGTGCCATGCCTCGACGCAGTATTCGGCAGCAATCGCGGCGGCCGCCACAGCCAGCCAAAAGTAGGGGGATGCGAGCTTGTGAATCAGTTCGCCGTTGCGAATCCACTCGATCAGTTCCAGCATCTTCTTCTCCTTATCTATCGGTGCAAGACGTGGCACACGTTTTGAACACCTACCTCGTACAGCAATTCTCTCAGGTCTGTACAAAAAGCAAGCTGCGAAAAAAACGAACCGACGGACTGTCACGCCCATGCCCCGAGCTGATCGTGAAGCGAGTCGTCAAAGTCCACGCCGTCAAGGCTCCCATCGCCAACGCTGAGTACCTGAAACGAGTCGCTGTCATGTGCGCTGGTCGCGCGCGCTGGCGTAGCCTGCGGTGACGCGGGCGTGACGAGCGGCGCGGCCACTGCAGGGGTTACGACGCGCACCTGCCCGGTCAATTCCTGACGAATCGCTGATTCGGCCAACGCTTTGAGGACGGCGGCCCGGCGACGGGCCGACGGACATGCGCTCAACCGCTCGAACAGCAGCGGCGACACGAGCTCGTTGATCGTGATGGTCATCTCGATCTTGTCGCTCATGCCCCCTCCTTACCGGCGTTCGCGAGCGACGCTCGATTCCCCGACCAGCAGGAACCCGCGAACGTTCGCGAGGCACGGCGCGTCGATCACCTCGATGACGACCCGCGGGAACGCTTGTCGGATGACGGACGCGTAGAGTGCCGCGCCTCCGCCGGACAGGATGATCGATCGAACGTTCGCCAGACGGCCGACGTTGTTTTGCATTTCCTTGACGACGCCCGAAATCAACGGCTGCGCTTTCTCGAGATAGGGCGCGAGGTCGATGTCGTTTCCATAGAAGAAGAATGGCGTTTGCTCGCGCAGCGCTTTGTCGATTCGCTCGATGTCCTCGACCGCGTCGCCTTGGTCGCGCGCGATCAGTTGGGCGATGCGCTGATAGATCTGCGATGCGCCGCCCGGCATGCCGCCGCTGCGCTTGTCGTCCATCGCGAAGCCGCTCGCGTACACCCAGTCGGTCGTGAAGTAGCCGACGTCGACGACGAGATGTTCAACGTCGCGGCCAAACTCGCCTTTCCGGTTGCTGGAGGCAAGGACGAGCGAGCCGAGCGGCTGTGGGATCACCATCACCTTGTCGATCTTTACGCGGCCCGCGCCGAAATCCAGCGTGCCAGTGAATCGCTCCATCAACGCGCCCGCGTACTTCTTCAGGTTGTGAACCGGCAGGCCAAGCACCAGGCGTTCGACATGGGTCACGCCGGAAAAATGGATAGCGCCGAGGAGCAGCGCGGCGTAGTTGTTCGTGAGAATGTAGTCGTCCGCCAGCGCGCGACCCGTGTTGCCGTATGCGGCAGTCAGGGAAACGTCCGGGCCGACCTCGTACTCAACCTGGTCGATCACGATGGTGGCCACCTTACGGGTGGTCAGCACGCTGTCGCCGTAGCCGGCGATCGAACGACTCGCCGCAAGCGGCGACAGCGACGGAAACATTCCGGAGGCAACGGCGTTGTTCGCGGCACGGTGTGCGTATTTCGTATTGCCGTAGCCGACGTCGATAGCAAAGACTGCAGTTTTCAAAGGCGACTCCTTTGGTCACTGGTTCATGGAAGGCGAGCGCAACGTCGAACCCGGAGTCGAACTTCGGCACAGCCACTGCACCAAAGTCCTAGATAAAGTCGGACATTGAAAACGGGCCGTTACCGAAGTCGGACATATAGTGGGAGATTGCAATGGCGAGCCCTTGAATCTCCCGGATAAAGTCCGAGATTGCGTGATCCAGTCTATCGAGCGGTACGCATAGTCAAGTTTTGGAAAGCGGCGCACTTCCCGCCAGCTTTCGCGCGGCCGAGCGTGACAAAACCGCCTATTCTGGGCATCACCTACCGCGTCATCGACGCATCGAACCCGAGCGCCAGGCGCTCACACTCCCCCTTCCGGCCCGTCTTGGGCCTCCAACGCAGTGAAGTGTCCGGGCCGCACATTGACGCGGCCTTTTTCTGAAGTAAATCAAGTACACAGTGGTCCACCTTGAGGACCCCTGGACAGTGCGATATCCATACGATCGGCGGCGGTTTGCCGCAATGGGACGCAATGAGGACATGTGGACACCGGACAGCGGACAGTCCACGCGGCCTCGATTGCGTCTGCTCACGCCCTTTCAGCGAACGAGCTGGGTGCGTTCAGGAAGCCCGATACACCGCGGCGGACATGAACGTGCTTGGGGGCGGGGGAAGTCTTGCGAACCGGAGAGACCGGCGTCGCGATTCCCTGATTGGAAGAACGAACGGTAGGCGCAGCCGTAACCCAAATGCGCAACAGGAATTGCCCGGCACGTAGCCCGGCGCCGGCGACCGCGAGGTTCGTCGACGCCGAGACGCGCAAGCGTCAGGCTGGCAGGGTAGCCACGAAGCTGGACTGGGCGGTTCGAATCCGCGCAGCGCGTCCGACAAGCGGGCGCGACATGAACGGCGACGGTTTTGCGCGAAGCGCGGACTGCGTCGGTCATGCCAGCGGGATGGACAGTCGGATTGCATGCTCTTCCCATGCAGCGGGCTGATCGGATGGAATCGCTAAAGGACAGGAAGCAGCAAGACCGCGCCGGCGGATACCGGCGCAGCCACTCGCGCGAGCGAGGGCGAGAGAAGTGGCCGTTGTTGCGCCAGGTAGGGGCGGGCAACGGACGGCAAAGGTGAACGTCTATGGGTTCGCCGCGAGCAATCCAGATCGACCCGCGCCGACTGACGTGGGGAGCGATTGCGCGTAGCGGACACCGTTGGCTGACCGAAGATTTGCCGCGTCAGTGGAATCGGCGGGACATGGGCAAATCAGCGCCGATCGGTTCTTGACCGCGAAGGCGCGCATCGTAGGATGGGCTCGCGAATGGGAATCGGCGTTGGCCCCGTAGATCGAGGCCGACGGTCTCGCGGAGCGCGATCGGTGGGCGGTCATTGCGGAGGAATGCGTTGGCCGCGCACGATCGATAGGTTAAAAGAAGTGGCGGGAGTGTTCCGCCAGATGTGAGCGGCGCCGGCCGCAAGGAGTAAGTGTATGGCTGCGATCCTCAACGTTCGGGCTGTTGTGGGCCGCTATCGACTGTCGCCGGAATTTCGCGATGCGCTGCTGGTGCTCTTCGATCAGCACGTCGCAGAGATCCACAGCACGACGCGGATCAGCAAGCGTGCGTTATCGATCAAGACGCAGGAATATCGCGCGACGGCGATCTGCAAGGCATTCGTCGAACTGCGCGAGGGTGGCTTCGCCCTTCAGACGCCGTGGTCCTTGAAGACCAAGCACATCGAGTACCTGGTCGACCAATGGGTCAAGGCTGAACAGTCCGGCGGCACGATCGAGAACAAGCTCACCTACTTGCGAGCGCTTGCGCAGTGGCTGGGAAAGGCGAACCTCGTCGGCACGCTCGGCGATTATGTCGATCGCCGTGAGGCGGGCCTCGAGCGCAGCTATGTGGCGACCGAGGATAAGTCGTGGGTGGCGAACGGGGTGGACGCGGTCGCGAAGATCGCAGAGATCGCGCAGACGTGTCCGTACACCGCCGTGCAACTCAAACTGCAGGCAGCGTTCGGGCTGCGTGTCGAGGAGAGCTTCATGCTGCGCCCGGTAGAAGCGGTTCGCGATCCGCATATGCTTGCGGTGACTCGCGGAACCAAGGGTGGGCGGCCGCGGGAGGTGCCGATTGAGCGGAAGATCGCGACCCTAGAAGAAGCGGCCCGCCTGAGCAACGGTGTCACCGGGTCCACAATTCCCGTCGGCCGGACATTGAAGCAGTGGCGCGACTGGTACTACTACGTGCTCGGCAAGCATGGCGTGACGAAAAGCGGCATCGGCGTGACGAGTCACGGACTGCGTCACGAGTATCTGCAGACGCTCTATGAGCAGGTGGCCGAGGTGCCGGCGCCGATCAAGGGTTCGTCGTCGCGGCCCGATCCTGCCGCGCATGACGAGGCAAAGCGGCGGGTGGTCGAGGCTGCCGGGCATAGCCGGGTGTCGAAGGCGAATGCCTACTTGTCGACCTTCACCCGGCAGGCCGAGCTGAAGAATGCGTTGCCGACCGTCGATGAGGCGAAGGCTGCGCTCGAGGCGGCCTGTGGGAACAAGACACATGCTGCTGGTGCGTTGGGCATTTCGCGCCAAGCGTTGTATAGGATTCTTGGGGCGCGATAGGGAAGCGCGGATAGAGCGACTGCGTCGGCGATACGCGCGAATCCCAGCGCAATGATCGGTTTGCCAGAATGCACCTGAAAATCGGAGGTGATACGGGGATCGCGTCGAGCCACGACTCGATAGACTGAGTGTGTCTCTCAGGTTCTGGCACAGGCCCTCGGAAATCGCTAGAACCCTCGTTAAGCCGGCGCAAGCCGGCTTTTTTTTTCTTCAATGCGAGCGCCGTCGAACACTGCGAACGACTGCGTCGAGTATTGGCTTGATGTGCTGCGCGAGCTTCGGGTGCACATGGAGGAATCGTGCGAGCGGAGGCGATACCTGGTAGTACGTTCGGATCGCCCATCGGCCCGGCTTCGTGGTCCGGAGGACACTGTCTCGGAATCCACGGAGAGCAAGGACCTCCGGTGCGTCGTAGTCGCCATAGACCGCGGACGCAATGAAGCACATGCCGAACCGTTTGAACGTGGCTGCGCAATACGGGCAAACCGAGCGCTCCGGCCGTCCCCGGTGCGTGATGATCCGCGGGACCATCTTCTTCTTGCATGCAATGCATTCGACGCGATCATCGCGATGTTGCGAGGCGGGCGCTCGCGATTGTCTTTCGACGATCCGCACTTTGGCCGCGCGCGTACCTCGATTGTTTGAAGTCGCGTCGAACTCGACTATGTCACCGTCGCGTGGCGCCTCGGCCCCGATGACGTCGCTGACGTGAAAGAAATAGTCGGTGGCTGCTTCCCCGTGGATAAAGCCGTGGCCCTTATCCTTCGAGAACCACTTTATGGTTCCTCGCGTGGTTCTGGTTTTGTAGTTGGTTGGTCGAGTTCGTAATGATATCCGTCCGGCGCCTGGTCGCCCGACGTGTTGTGGCGTTCACCAGCTACCACCGATCTCGGTCGGGCATCGCGTCCACCGCGATCGCGATCCGATCTTCGAAAAGGAAATCTCGATGCTCGTTCGGCGAGTGGATTTTCGGGAACTGGACATAGTCCTGTCCGTCGACCTCGATCCACTTCGCCAACTGGACGAGTTTTCGATATCGTGCTGCGTCTTCGAGTACCGGTGCGATCGGCCACGTATCGAAGGTGACGACGGTCGCGTCGATAATGCGCTGCGCCAACATCTTGAAGATCGGACCAATCTCGTTCCAGTCTCCTTCTACGCGGGACAGCATGTCGAGAACCAGCTGCGTATCGCAGGCGCCGAGCTCTCTCTCGATCAGCCTTCGCAGGTCCTCATCCGTTGCCTTCGGTCGATTCAAGCGCCGGTTCCATGTTTCGGCGCAGCGGTCTTTCGCGGCCGCTTCGTCGTCGCCGACCGTTTCCCACTGCGTCGACATGCCGCAACCCGTGCAATAGATGCAGACCAATGGTTCGGTCAGCGGAGCCTCGGGCGGGCGGGGAAGTACGTCACCGATGTTCGGGGGGCCGCCGAAACGGCCGAACTGGCTGAAATCGAATCGGCGATTCTCGTCGCACTCGACGAGTCGTTGCGATCGGCCGACGGTCGGCCGGCCGCCACAGTGCTCACATGGATAGAGCTGTTCGATCATTTGTCGGAAGGTTGTAAGTTTCTCGTCGCCGGCATTATTGCTGTTTTTGCATGCCGGCAAAACCGAGAAAAGCGCGAATATTCCTTCCGGTAATTCCTTACTCGTCTGAATTAATCGCGTGAAGCCCGTAGTTCCGCAACGCGAATAAGGGACAGGAGCGAGTCGGTGGACGTGTTGGATGTGTCGCTTGATTCGGAGGATGCGACGACGATCTGGCCGGAATCGGTAGGAAATACTCGTCGCGCGGAGTGAAGATCGTCGACGAACCAGAAATGCCATGCCCGCGCGTAATGCCACCAGGTGCCGGCGCGTTCCAGTTCGTCCCATGACGCGCGGAACTCGAGGATGGCGCCGAAGCTCGTGAAGACTGCACACCGCAGTCCGCGAGCGTCGGTCACCGCGACGGCGAGCTGCCGGCCGCCGGAGAAAGAGTCGGGGTGGCGGCATGCCATGGAGAGGGCGGGAAACTGAGGACCCCACTGATCGGTGCGGGAGACCGCGCGATGGAGGAAAAGCGACTTGCCGTGCATAGGCGGCGTCCAGGTTGAGAAGATGCCTTCATCTTGCCGGCGTCGTTGCAATGTCAAGGTCTGGCGCTTCGTCGCGCAATAGGAGGGAAATGGACATCGACCAGCTGACACCTGTCGATATCCCACTCCACGGCCTGGATTCCGCGCGCCATGCGGAGACGTTGCTTTTCCCGCTTGCGATCCTCGTACTCGGCAACGCCATTCATGCCATAGACCTCGATGTGGGTTGGTTCCGCGGTGTCTGTTAGGACGAAGTCCGGCAGCATGTCGGTGCCTTCATTTAGCCGGATCGGCTTGTCGAAGGCGCGGCCTTCGGCAACGAGCCGATTTGCCATAGCGACTTCGTGGATGGAATCGCATGTGATGTACGTGGACGAGCAAAGCATTGCTGCGAGATCGACTACAACGTGATGGCCCTTCGGTGTGCGCTCGATCACGAGAATCGCGACAACCCGGGCATTGCGGTCACCGAACGCGCGCGTCGCGTGGCTGTATCGCTTCTCGGCGAGCGCGATCAACTCGCTATTGCAGTAGTACCGTTTTGCGCTCTGTCGCAATGTGATCGAGCGGCCGTAAGGGGTCACGCCAATTTCCGCGATCTCGCCGACGACCAGACCACGATGGTTCGTGCCGTCGCGCTGTCCAACGAGTGTGAGGAACGCGTCGAATTCGGCGTTGATCGCGGCGCGGTCCGCTTCCTGGAACCTGCGCATGACGTGCAGGACCTTCTCGGCGGGTTCGCCGTTGATCACGGCGTCGCTGACCTCGGCGAGGACACGCGCATTGCAGACGCCCCAGTTCCGCGCCCGATCTACGCCAGACCAGCGATTGAGCCCGGCGACTTGCCAGAGTGCCTGCAGGAAGCCGAGGAGTGGCGCCGAGCGGCGCGACGTAGTGGGCGCGCAGGCTTGCCGTGGGCCCTTTGATACTGCACCGACAGTGCGCTGCGTGAGGGCGATGTCGAGCTTCGCTCGCAACCCCGCTGCGGTGGCCACGATGCCCGGCAGCGCCTTTCCGGATTCGCTGGTCCCGTCACTCGGATCCTTGTGGAACGAACAGGACTGGCGGTCGTGCATCGGGCCTTCTTCGGGCCAGCCGGCGAGGTGTAGCAGGCTGCCGTATCGACGAATCTGGAGGCGCAGTGGCGCTGCGGCGCCGCGGCATAAGCACTGCGCGTAGCCCGGGTTGATCTTCGCGCGCTCGAGCTGACGGAAGAAGGCGGCGGGGTTTTCCTGGACGTCGTCGAGCGCGATGGCGATTCCCGAGAACGAGACCTTGGCCGGTGATTTGTCAGTCGTCATGGGGCACTCCGTTCAGATGATCCGGTGCTGTCGATGGCTTTGCCGTACCGTGCCACCAGTCGATCCGCTCCCGGTGTCGAATTCACCACGGGTCGTTCGGCGCGTCGCTGCTCGACGATGCGCAGATCGATCTTGGTCAGGGTCTCGATGGATACGGAACCTCGGACGAGATACTCGACCGCGACTTCTTCCTTGGCCCACTCTGGAATTAGATCGCTATCAGCAATCGCGCCGAGCATTCGATCGGTGAGGGTGTCGCGGTAGATTGCTATCCGGGATGCGGCACGGGACGCAATGGAAAACGTGACGATCCCGGTCGGAATGAGTGCAGCCGCAATTGTGGTATTCCGACCAAGCCCGGAAAGCGTGATCAGCGACAGGACGCCGAAGCCAGTGATGATCATGCCGGCGATCCGAACTGCATATGCCGATGAGTCTCGTTCGAGTTGCATTGCGAGGCGGCCGAGTGTAATGCCACCCGTTGACGGAATGCTGTTCATGGTTGTCGTGCGTGGTCTATATCCATTCGTTGATGGGGGGATGCGAAAGCCGCGGCGGGATGTACACCGTTCCGGTGTCCTTGTCGATCAGCAGCCACTGCCCGTTGGTGAGCCGTTTCACGTGGCAGTGCGGGTGACGCATCTGCATGATTCGCGCGGCGCGGCCGCGCTCGTAGCGCCGAACGGTTGCCATGACGAGTCGGACGGTACTCGCGGCCGCTATAAGCAGCCCGGCTATTGCCAGGATCGCGAGGCATGACCAGGCCCTGCTGCCGCCGAGCTGGGTGACCAGTCCGGTGGCGATTGCGGCCAGCGCCGCTAAGGTCGAAGAGAACACGATCGAAAGCTGAAGCGTCCGGTTTCAGCTAGCGAGTCGCCGGCGAAGCGCGGCGCGATCGCGGCCGAAGAGCCCGAGCCCTATCGCGAGTGCTGCCGGAACACTCACGACGATCGCATAGGCCCACCAGAGGCGTTCGCCAAGATCCCGAGCCAGTGCCGCGATCGGCCGCTGCTCGAACCCTTTCGACTGGCAGATCGGAGACGCCGGAAGCGCATGGTCGGGAATTTTGTCCTTGCATACTTGGATCGAAAGCGAACCGGGCTGCGCGGGCGGGTTGTTCGCTGTTTGCGCCGCGAACTCCAAGATTTCTCGTGGAATCGTCTGAAACGAGAAGTTGCTGTACAGCGCGAGAGCGCCGCAAAGAATCACGCTCGGAAACACGAAAAAAATGTAGAAGGCCCATTTCCCCACGAACAGGGTGTGGCTGGCGAGATGGCGGGCGCGGTCCAGAGGAGCGCGCATGGATTGGCTGGTCATTGTGCGGGTGCCCGGTTGGTTTGACGGGGGCGGCGGATGCGCCCACCACAACCATGCAGCCGGTGGGGACTGGAGATGGCTGAGAAAGCGCACTATTTTTCTGGAGCTTTCTTCCAAAGCCCCCTCAACCGGTTGCGTCCACCCCCCCCTGTTGCCTAGAAATTGAGCATCTGGCTGACGGCCCCGGCTCTACAGGGTCTGCGGCGGTTCTCCACAAGGTTGTCCAACGTTTTTGGGGAAAACTCGCTCGCGTCGACAGAGATGAAAGCAGTACGCAAACAGTTGTCATTTCCACCTTGTGGCCCGAAATGATGCAGCTACGATCATCGGGCACTCCGCGTCTTCGACGCATCGACAACCAGTCACCTCGCGTGGCACCAAATCTTCCTACACAACCCGATCGGGGCATCCCCGGTCTGGGCGGTGCTCCGTCTTCTACTGGTGGAGCACATCATGTACAACGCTTTGATCGAGCAGTTCAAGTTGGCACAGGCGACTGCGGCCGATGCCTATCGCGCAGTTGCGGGGGCAGAAATCTCCCTGTTTCCTGGCTTCGAAGATTACGAGCGTGCCACACGCTCGCGACACGAATACAAGGTCGAGCGAGAGTTGACGAAGTTCTGTGTCGACCTCTCCGAAGTGGTCGTGAGAGTCGCGCGGCGTGAAGTGGCGCCCGCCGGCACGCGGATCGAGATCGACCGGCCCGCCGAGTTGGAAGCGGCAGGTATCGATATCGGCGACGCCATTCGATCGGGCACAACGCCGGATCTGGACGCATTCTGGTTGCATCTCAAGCAGAAGTTCGCAGGAGATGCCGGCGCATCGATCGCCTACCAGCAGGCAGCGAAGGCAATCATCGACGGGCTTTGGCTGAAGCCGACAACAGAGATGAAGCGCACGAACAGCGGCATCGTGATCGAGGCGTCGGTCGGAAGCGAAGCCTCTTTCAGCAGCAGCGGTTGGCGTCGCGTTAGCTGCTACTCGCAAAGCCGCGTTGCAGCACTGGTGACAGGTCTCACGACGTTTGCCGTGAAGTCTGGGTGTGCGGCACTTGCAGGCGAGCTAAGGCATTGTCGCCTCGTGAGTGACGAGTATCGCTCGCGAGACAAGGAGAGCTTCACCGGTCTGGAAATCGTGCGCTACAACGACAAGTGGCAATTCAAGTTCGCGCACGCCGTCGGCGACGCACTGTCGATCTTCATCAGTGAGTTTGGGGCCGAGCATCTCGCATCGCGCGGATAGTACGGCACCTCCTACCTTCTTTCTTCGGCCCGCCTTGGCGGGCCGTTTCTATTTCTATCGAGAGATTTTCATGCAAATCGCGTTTGATTTCGAAGTAAGCGACTGGTACGCTCCGTTGCGAGCAATGCGAAGCCTCGGTTCGCTAGATGCTGGCGTGGCTCACCACGGGGAGTTGGCCGCGGCACGACGGCGTCACCTCGGGCAGTTTTTCACGCCGGACGCAGTTGCCAAGTACATGTGGGGATTCGTCGAGCGCTTCAATCCGAAGCGCAAGGTACACGTTCTCGACAACTCAATCGGTTCCGGCCGGTTGCTTCAGTTCTGCGATCCCGAGCGGCATTCGATCTACGGTGTCGACGTGCACGATCCTGCGGTGGCGGCATGTCAGTCGGCATTCGAGGAGGCGGGCTTCAAGGTGTCGATTCGTCGAGCCGGGATGGAAGAAATTCGACCATCCGGATTTGACGTTGCGATGATCAATCCGCCGTTCTCTCTGCACCTCGAGTCGCCGCACCTGTATCCGTTCGAGTGTACGACGATCGGACGATATGGCCCGAACACCAGTGCGTCGTCCCATGACTATGCCCTGGCCCAGGCGCTAAATGCCGCCAATGTGGTTGTTGCCTTGTTACCGGCGACGATGGCCGAGGCAATCGCGGGCGCGACCCTCGGTAAGCCGCACCACTATTACGGTGCGGCGAAAAGATTGGCCGGCTACTTCGAGCTACCGGACGACGCTTTCCAGTTGGAAGGAGCAAACGTTCGCACCGCGGTCCTTGTGTTCGATCGATACCGAACGCGTCCGGGTGACTTCGTTCGCACGGCCGCGGACCTCGGCCGTCCCGCGCCGATCCTGAGCCTACATTGGGAGGAGCGGTCGTTCGACCGGCCACGCCTGCAGCTGCAGACCCTCGATGATTCAACGCCAGCAGTTACACGGTCAGTAACTGGAGACACCCGGGTTGCCGTCGCGCATGACGGTCGTTGGATCCGACTGGGCTTCAAGTGCGGATTCATCGAGGCGATGGTGCTGAATGCCATCTACGAGCATCGCATTTTCTCGACGGATGGGCATCGGTTGCCACGTGGGTTCCGATATGCGGGGCAGGGGCTGCTCGACCTGGAGGTGTATCTGGTGCAGGACGATCCGCAAGCCGCCTTCGAGAGGCTGCTCGAACGTATCCGAGGCGCAGGCGGGGACCCCAGCGTCGCGCCCGGCCTGCGAGAGCACCTGGCCGTGCGGTCCCGGCGATCACTGCGTCAGCAGACGCCGTTGCGGCACGTCGTGTATACGGCGGGAGCTGGATCGGCGACGTCGGTGGTTGGCAGGGCGCGTGCGACGCATAAAGTCGATGACCGGATGTGGGCGAGTCCGCTCATCAAGGCCGGAGACGAAGTGGCGTTCGAGCGGGAAGACGACGGCGCGTACGGGTACGTATTGAAGGGCACCAAGTACCGCCTCGCGCTCGACGAGCTGAACGCACGATTTGTGGTTGAAAACGTCGCTCAGGGGTGGGAGGTCGTCCACGAAGGGTTGGCGGCGCGCTTTCCTGATCACGCCGCGGCGCTTCGCACTCGCGTCAGTGCACTCGGGATTCCCACGTGGTTGGACTGGGAATTCCAGGTCGACGATTTGATCGAGACGCTGATGAAGCCGTCTGGATGTGTGATCGCTTGGGAGCAGGGCTGCGGCAAGTCGCGACTCGCGCTAGCGCTTATTCTGGCGGCGGGTGTCAAGCATGGGCTGATTGTTGTAGAAGCACGCCTGGTTTCGGAGCTGTTGGCCGAAGCTGCACTGACGCCGATCGGTACGGAAGAAATCAAGGTTATCGAGTCGCCCGCCGATCTGGACGATCTGCGCCGCTTCAACCTGATCTCGTACGAGCGCTTGCGCATGGTGGTCGATCCGTCGCAGTCGAGACGGGCGACGTATGCGCACCGCCTGCGGCGTCGAATTGGCCTGCTGGTCGCCGACGAAGGGGAGCGTCTTGCGAACCCGACAAGCGACCAAAGCCGGGCGCTGTGGCGATTGTCGGCACGCCGGAGGTACGTGCTGACGGGAAGCCCAATTCCGAATTACCCGCGAGACGCGTTCGGCCTGATCGCATTTGCAGGTGGTGATGGGACCGCTGCTCAACCATACGGGTATCGTCGCGGCTATCTCGAACAGAACTGGCTCAAGTCGGTCGAGTACGCCGATCGTGGCATAGATCGATTCCGAGACGACTTCGTCGTAACGGAGTGGGTCACGTGGCAATTCGCGGAGAACCTGCAGGATGGGGCGAAGCGCGAAGTTCCGAAAATCGGAAATTTGTCGCTCTACCGCGCGATGCTCGCGCCACACCTCAAGCGTCGCTTGGTGTGCGAGCCGGACGTCGCGAAATACATCCAGATCGAGGTGCCCGAAGTTCACGTTCACACCGTGGACTGGGAGCCGGACCATCTCGCGATGTACCTGCGCGCGGCCGACGACTTCGCATCTTGGTACCGAGATCGCCAGAAGGACGGCGTGTCGTGCAATCTGGTGACGATCCTCGCGAGAATGCGGGCGGTGCACTTCGCCGCAAACTATCCGCAGTACGGGATGGAGGGTATAGAGCGCCGAAGTGGGCTGACCAGCAAACAGCGCGCCGTGATCGACCGGATGCGGGAGATTGCGGCCGAGGGCAAGCAGGCGATCGTTTTTGCCGAGAACCCCGGCGTGCTGAATTTGATTGCACGTGAGCTCGACGCGAGCAAGATCGACACGGTGCTGTTCCATGGCGGCATCTCGATCGCCAAGCGAGTGAAAGCAAAGGACCAACGGTTCCTCACCGGACTCGCGACGGGGCTGCTCTCGACCAAGGAGTCGGGTCGGGCAGGCTACAACCTTCCGAACGCGGACTATGTCTTGTTCTACGACCGGTCATGGACCTGGCGTGCGGAGTACCAGGCGATGCGGCGGGCCTTGCGATGGAATCGCAAGGGACGGTTGCGGGTCGAGTACTTCCACTTGCCCGGAAGCATTGACGTCTATCAGGACCAGATGGTCGCGCACAAGCGTGACGCGATGCAGGCGAGTCTGGACTGGGCAACACCCGAGCTCGAAGACGAGGCGTTCCTGCACATGGACACCTTGTTGGACGCGTTCGTCGAAGACGTTGCACGGCTTCACGGCGAGAAGACGTACGACATGCGTAAATTGTTGAAGGAGGCAGCATGATGAAAGCAGAACGAAGCGTGTCTGTTTCGATTGGTGACGGGGTGGTGACGATCAAGCGGGATGGGTCGAGCACTGCAACCGTTGCGGGTGTTCTCGGAAAGGTGACGAAGGGCGACGCGGAAGTGATATGCCTCGACCGCCTGGTTCACCAACCGTACGAGACCGAGTTTGTTGGATGGAAGGTCAGCGGCGCTGTCACGACGTTGCTCAGTCGCTCCTTCACTGGAGAAGGTGCAGCATAGCGTTCAGAGGAATCCCCCTCGTTCTTTTACTCAGGCCCGATCGTTTGATCGGGCCTTTTTTTTCGATCACCGCGGGTATCGCGCTGCGCAACCGGTGAAAGCTGGCTCGTTCTTTCGGGCTTTCCGCTGAGCTCCCGAAAATACAAGCGGTATCTTTTCCTCATCTACCGCGTCTCTGACGCATCGACTCAGCTGGCGCCGCCGGCATTCCTTTCCAACCCCATCGGGAACCACTCCCGATCGGGGGCAGGTTCCCTCTTCGGAGAACCTGACATGCAACAAACCCCTCTGCAGCAACCTACTATCAAGCTCGGACGCATCAAGCTGGGCCGGAACCCTCGCACGTACTTCGATGACGCCAAGATGGCCGAAATGAAGGCGTCGATCTCGGCGCGCGGTGTTGATACGCCGGTTATCGTCCGTCCCCTCGACGACGGATTCTTCGAACTCATCGCCGGCGGCCGTCGGTACAAAGCCGCGCTCGAGACGCGCGGCGATGACTACGACATGCCGGTGAACGTCAAAGACGTGGATCCGGTTGAGGCGGAAGAAATCGCCTTCACCGAAAACATCCAGCGTGACGACATGTCTCCCGGTGACGAGGCAGTCGAGGCGGCGCGCCTTCTCGGCCGCTGTCAAGGGGATCGCGAAGAGGCTGCCAGGCGGATCGGCTGGAGCCTTCCCACGCTCAACAGCCGTCTCGCGCTGCTGAACTGCAGTAACGAAGTCCTCATCGCCCTGAACACGCGCCAGATCCTTCTGGGTCACGCGGAGCTGCTTGCCGCGCTGTCCAAAGAAAATCAGGATCGCGTGCTTCCGGTGATCATCTCCGAGAAGAAGTCCGTGACCGACGTCCGAAAGCTCGTCGAGAGCGCGGCATGCTCTCTGGCCGCCGCGATCTTCGACAAGACCGATTGCGCGGCGTGCCCGCACAACTCGGCGATGCAATCCGAGATGTTCGGCGAGTCGATCGCGACCGGTAACTGCACGAATCGCCAGTGCTACAACGGGAAGACGGACACGCAGCTCGAGGTCACGGCCGCGGGTTTGCGCGACGAGTTCCCGACCGTGCGCATCGTGCGTGCTGGCGACAATCACACACGGGTTCAACTCGCAGTCGACGGGGTGAACGGCGTTGGCGCCGAGCAGGCGAAGGCGTGCCACGGCTGCCAGAACTACGGCGTCGCGGTCAGCGGGCTGCCGGATTCTCTCGGCAAGACGTTCCGCGGCCAGTGCTTCGACACTGTGTGCAATATGCGCAAGGTTGCGGACCGGATCACGGCTGAGAAAGCGGCGGCGAAAGCTGCGACCTCTGACGCCAAGGGTTCGTCCGTTCCGACTAAAGCAGCGGGCAAGAGTGCATCGAGCTCCGATGCCTCCGCGCCGGCAGCGGTAACCGTGGTCGCCGAATCCGACCGGGTGAAGCAATACCGTGAGGCGCTGTGGCGGAAGGCACTGCGGCGCGACGTCGGCAAAAATGCGGCGCTCGCTCGACAGTACCTGATCGCAATCGTCCTCGCGGGCTATGCGCGTCAGATCAAGGACGAAGTTTTCCGATCCGTCTCCGAAAAGGTGACGGACGAAAAGGCTCCTGCGGCCGATCTCCCGAAGGCTCTTCTTCTCGCTTGTACCACGTCGAATGAGCAGGCAGCGATGCTGGTCACCGGCATGTTTGTCGCAGCGATCGAAGGTCTCGACGTCACGTATCTCAAGCAACTCTGCAAGCACCACAACCTCGACCTGACGCAATACTGGAAGCTCGACAAAGAGTTTCTGGAACTTGTCACCAAGGCCGAGATGATGGTGATCGCGGATGAGCTCGGGCTGCGCACGGCGATGGGCGACAACTTCAAGAAAGTCTTCTCGAAGTCGAAGGCTGATGTCATCACGGCGTTGCTCGCCGTTGAGGGTTTCACCTATGAGGGCAAGCTTCTGAAGGTCCTCAAGTTCTAAGTAGCGGGCGGCTCATGATCGAGCCGCATCAACATTCTGCGCCGCCTCGTGCGGCGCATATTTTTTCTGGAGATTTAAATGTTTCAAGCACTCGAACCGCTGCTTCGTTCTGCGGAAAAGCTCGTCTTGTCGCTGACGATGGATGGCGAAAACATCGTCGTGTTTTTGACGCCGGCAGGTGGCAAGGACGCGATGCTGCGGCAGCCGTTGATCCTGAAAGCGACGGCCGCAGAGCTCGATGAGGGCTTCGCGGCGGCGATCAGCAGCTTTACCGCTGCGCATCAGTCACTCGGCGATCAGGTGGCGGCGACCAATGCGATCCTCGAGGCCCAGCAGCAGTCGCAGGCGACGAAGGCGCAGAAGGCATTGTCGAAAGCGTCGAAGCCTGCGGCCACGAATGCGGCCGTGGACGAAGACGCTGACGCGGATGAGGAAGCGGCCGGACTGGCCGCCGCCGCGCCCAGGGTGACGCCCCCGGCCGACGAGAAGCCGGCCGGCACGGATCTGTCGTCGTTGCTCCTGTGAGGTGAACCATGGCGATCAGCATTGCTGCACTGGTACGCGAGTTCACCTACAACGGTATGGCTCTCATGGACCCCGGACCGGCTTTCTCGGCGGACCAGGTGCGTGATCTGTACACCGCCCAGTATCCGGAGCTGACGACCGCCGCGGTCGACGGCCCCGAAATCAAGGGCGAGGTGGCGCACTACAAATTCGTTCGCGCAGCCGGTGCCAAGGGCGCCCATGCGTAAGGACGATCTGCTCAAAGCCTTGTCCGATCCGGACAACGGCTTCAACCAACAAGAACCGCCCGGATGGGCGGTTTTTTTTCACGACGACGAGGTTTCCAAATGCTGTTCGGTCCTCCGGGACTTGATTCACGTCTCGTTGACGTCGACGGCCCGCAGTGGGAATCGACGCGCGGTTCAATTGCCCGACGTGGATCTGCCCATGATTTTCTGACCCTGCCGACGCTTTCGGATCGCGTCCCCGTCGCTGGGATGTACCGGTGGCGCACCGAGATGGATCTAGCAGAAATGGTGAAAACGCACTTCGTCGACGGCCCGCTTCGCGCGGCCGACGTCGAAAGTCCTTCCGGCGCGTTGGATGCTTTCAAGCAAGCCTTCATGGCGTGGTTGGGACGTATCGGGATGGAGACGCGGAACATTTCCTACACGCCAGTGCTCCTGGATCGAGCGACGGTAGTGGAGATGGTCGAGTGCCGCTGCAATGGGGACGAGTCGAACCTGGAGTCCCCGCTGTATCTCGCGTTGGAAATGGTGGACGAGGAGGTGTATTCGCTCGAGAAGTTCGCTCCGGCGGCCGAGCGGGTTCACCCCTTGTTGCTCCCCTCGGCGCTATCGGTTCTCGATCGCGTCTCGTACCGTACGGGGCTTATCCGGACGCCCGGATGGTTCCTGTGCCAGTTTGCTCGCTTTCACTGGGAGTACGAGGAATCAGCAACTGACGAGGAGGCGATCGAGTGGCTCCGAGAAATGTACGAGGACGACGAAGAGTCGATCGCTCGGCGTCTTCCCAGTGTCGTGCGTCCGCAGATCTATCCCGACTCCGTCCGGAAACCGGCGAAGGTGACTGGTCGGCGCTCGAAATCGAGTTATTTGTTTGAGCGCGAGTTGTTAGCGTTGCGTACATCGACTGACGGCGAAATGGCGAACGTCTGTACTGAGCTCGCCACATTGTCACGTCTTCTGCGCACCGCCGGCAAACGACATCTTCTCGGAGAGGGTGTCGATGGGCAGCCGATCTATGCGTTGGCCGCGGTCGTCATCGACGAGAACGCTCTCATCGGTGAGCTTCTCGACGATCACTACAACTACGCCCACCAGGGTAGCGAAGAAACCTACTACAGCACCTTCATCCCTTTTTCCACGCGCAGCGACGCCATCGCGGAGCAGTACCGCGATCTTGCACTCGGTTTCCGAATGCTGAAGCACGTCGATCGCCTTTTGCAGGCGTTGCGCTCTATCTGAATGAGTCAAGGAATCCATATGTCTGAACTTGCTGCAGCAGAGGTAAAGCGAGCCGTTAAGCTCGCTTCCGCCATCCTTTTTTACGCGGGTCAATCGGGCAATCAGTTCGCCACCGTCCATGAAATCACTCACGATCGCGGCGGTCGGCCGCTGATTGGCGCAGGTCGACCAGTGAATCACAACGCGTTGCTCAATGCGCTGTTCCAGCTCGACCTGAACGCCGCCCCGAGGTCGGAGTTTCTGCCGTCGAACGTTCTCGGCACGTCCAGCACGGGTGTTACGTGGTGGAGTCCGCCGGCGATGCGCCGAGTGTTCTTCGACTGCAGTGAGTTGGGTGTTCGCTCGGCGGTTGTTCCGCATCCGGGGCTGGTGTTTCAAGCATCGGTTACGGGCTTTCGTGTGTTCTCCGTGAAGACTGCCGATCGGCCATCGGCCGACACGCCGCTGTTCGAGCCACCGTACTTCAACACGTGGGACGGCGGCGAGATCTGCATCGGCACTGCCAAGGTACCCACCCGCGTCGAGGTGAAGGCGATTGGCGGGTGGGAATCGGCCTTTTTTGAGTCGGCCTTCACCCATCCAAACCAAGGCTCCGCGCGGGTGAAATATAAGCGCGGCGTGTTCGCATTCTGGCGCGACATGCTGGATGGCAAGTTCGGCGAGGCGTTTCCGCTGAAGGTTCTGGTGCCGACGTCGCGTACGGCTGGGACGCTTGTGCGTGGTGGAAACGGAGGTGGTGTATGAATCCGATCGATACTGTGTTGCACCAGTCGTTCCCGGCCGTCATGGTGCCGTCGCGCGAAGTGGTCGAGCCGATGGCGCGGTTGGGAGAGCGTTTGCTGATCGGTGGGAACGGGGTGTTCCTTGAGGTCGTCCGGCCTTGGATTCGAACGGTGCGGCGCATCGCGATGTACCACGAGTTCACCCCGGTTCCATATGGGGAAGTCTCGGAGGTGACGGAGCTGCGCTGCGGGCCCGTGCCACCGGCGCTAATCGCTGAATTTCATGCGATGACGCGGGTGGCGTTTCCGAACGAGATCGGCGCCTGGATCGTCTGGAACCAGAAATCGTGCGGGTTCCGATTGATTCCGTTGCGTCCGTTGTCTCACGGGCCGTCACACCTCGAGTATGAGCGGCCGAGTCTCGCCGATGGGGAATCGCTGGTCGTCGACTGTCATTCGCATGGACAGTGGCCGGCTTACTTTTCGATCACCGACAACGACGACGACCGTTACGACGTGAAGTTTGCGTTTGTGCTGGGCAACTGCGATCGGCAACCATCGCGCGTGCTTCGGCTCTGCGTGAAAGGGATCTTCGAGAACTTGCCGGACGTACCGGAACCTTGGGCGGCAGCAATGGCCCGGGAGGTTGCGTGATGAGTCAGCCCATTCAGCATCGCATTCCCGAGGACATGGTGCGGGCGCCGTGGAAAGTAGTGGCTGTAGGCGCCGGCGGAACGGGAAGCGCCTTTCTTCCGAGCCTCGCGCGGCTACATCACGCGATGATCGAACTGGGCCATCCGGGCGGGATCGAATGCACAGTGTTCGACGACGATACGGTAAGCGAGACGAACGTCGGTCGGCAGGGGTTCTATCCGAACGACGTCGGCCAGCACAAAGCGCTTCTCATGGTGAATCGGCTCAACAACCTGATGGGCACGCGGTGGAAGGCGGAGCCGCGACGGGTTGATTCGCGGGTGCGGCTCGACGCTGACCTCGTGGTGGGTTGCGTGGATACGCGCCGGGCGCGTCATGCGATCGTCCAAGCGGCGAAGCGGGGTAAGGTGAGGTATTACCTCGACTGCGGCAATGAGACGGATCGCGGCCAGGTCATTCTTGGCGAGTTCGGCCGGGCCCGGCACGACAGATTGCCTCACGTGGGTGATCTGTTTCCGGACCTGCTGAACGCGCGAAACGACAAGGACGACGACACGCCTTCATGCTCGATGGCCGACGCTCTGCGCAAGCAGTCGCTGGTCATCAACCAGGCGATTTCGGTCCAGGCATTCAATCTGCTGTGGACGCTCTATCGGACGGGATCGCTGTCGTACTCTGCAGTGTTCGTGAACCTGGCAACAGGAAGAACGAACCCGGTGCCCATCGATCCGATGGCTTGGGCGCGCTTCGGGTATGACCCGCCAAAGCCGAAGAAGTCGCGGCCTAGCAAGGGCGTGGACCCGATGGACCCGCATATCCCGTGGTAGATTGCCAACACAACTTCAACCAGCGCCTCCCGAGTCATCGGGCGGGCGCTTTTTTTTCGTCCAGAAGAAAGCGTGGTGGTTTTCTCGACGATTCCGGCGGTTGATGGTGGCGCGCCGGCCTACACTGAACCTGTTTCTCGCGCGTCTGCGCATCGACCCCTTCGCATCGGCTCTGTCCGTGCGTATTTCTCTCACCGACCATGCGTCGGCTCCCCTGTCAGGGCAATTTCCCTGACGGGCGATTGCCCTCTTTTTTTGAGGCAATCGCCATGTTCAAGCTTCTCATCTCTGTTCTGCTCCTCGCTTCGTTGACCGCGTGCGCTTCGTACGACTTCGGTTCCCCCGACGTCTACCAGCGCTACGACGTTCAGCGCACGGGAGAAATCGAGGCGGCCACGGTCGTCAGTGTGCGCGGCGTCACGATCAGCAACGAGTCGGACCGTTCCGGTCTGGCATCGCTGTTGAGCGCGGGTGTCAGCGCATTTCTCGGTTCGCGCACGATCGGCGGCGGCAACGGCCGATACATCGCCGGCGCGCTCGCTGGCGCCGGTGCGGCCTACGTGTCGCAGCGCCTGTCGGAATCGCTCGCGCGTCACGCCGGCCTTGAGGTCGTCGTGCGCACGGTGTCCGGCCGCACGTTGGTGGTCGTTCAGTCCGACGAGCAGCGCTTCGCCCCTGGCGATCGCGTGATGCTCGTCAGCAGTTCTTCCGGTATGCGCATCACGCGCTGAGCCGTTCATTCGCCGGCAGCCGCCGGCTTCTTCCTGCATAGCGAGGTTCCCGTTTGGGGCCTCGCTTTTTTCATTTCGAGGGCAAGATGTTCAAGGTACCGAAAGTTCTGTACGCGGACCGTCGCGCGGGTGGCGTTGCGTCCGACGCTGCGCTGACCCACCATGCGACGCGGATGCTGCATCGTGTTGCGCGCGATCTGCGGTTGCGAGCAGGTGAGCACGAGGTGGTAGCCGAGCCGGCGAAGGCCGGCCGCGGCTGCCGCGTCACCCTGCGCACCAGTCGGATGATGCTCGAGGTTGCGGATTCGACATCGCGCCAGCATGTCGCGGTGTCGTTTCGCACCCGGCGCGGTCACCGCGACCTGTCGGGCGGCGGTGACAACGTCGTGCCGCTCGCGCAGCTCGACACGGACGAGGGCTATCAGGCGTTGCTTGGTGGCCTGCAGCTCGTGGATGGTCTCGATGGCGACCGGCGATAGGGGGCGTGATGCAATTCGTCGACGTCTGCATCGAGTAACTCTCCGGGATCTCGATCATCGATCGCGGGTCCTACGACGCGGAACTCGGCATGGTCTATGTCTCGGCCCGTGTCCGTGCTTTCCTGGCGGTCGTGCATGAGAGTGAGTCGCCGCCGGTGATCACCGCTACCTGGGATGGGAATGAGGCAAAGCTCATTCAATCGACGGTCGACAGCTTTGCTGTCGTCTCGGTAGAGCCGCCGGCCGCCACGCCGCGGTCCCGGCTGGGGGCGCGACTTGTTCGAGCGTCCTGGTCCAAGGACCAGCGGCAGCAGTTCGGACGGTTCTGCCATACGCTGACGGTCTCGTCGATCGTCGGTGTGGTCGGCTACGTGCACGCCATCTCGGAGTTCTCGATCTGGGCGGCGATGAACGTTGCAGCACTGGTCGTAATCGGTGTGGTAACTTATGTCGTAGGCATGGATTCCATGAACGGAGAATGAATATGTACTTCGGTCCTGTTGCACTGCTTCTGACGCTGGTGTTCTGCGGCTACGGCATCGTCGCATGCGAACGCGGTCGTAAGGCGGAGCGCGACCAACGTCGTTCTCTGCGGCACCACACGCATTAAATCGAACTGACGGTCGCCCATCTGGGCGGCCGCCTGCCAATCAAGGGCTGCACCTTTCGGTGCGGCCCTTTTTATTTTCAGGGTTTCCATGTCTGAAGTACTGGAGCGGCCGGTATCGCGGTCGCAGGACGCGTTTGAACTCGAAGGTAAGACGGTCGAGGAGGTTGCTCGATACATCGAGGACTCACTTCGTGCTACGGAGCTCGAGCCGGAATGGGTGTTCGTTGCCAATCGGTCTATGTATGCAAACGAGGCCGTGTTTGGTCGAAAGCCATGGTCCAAATGGCCGGCCGCTGGCGAGAATAAGCGGCGTTGCTGCGTGTCGATCGAGCGGGGTCAGTCGGAAGGGTGGATCGTCCGTCTCGACACAGTTTGGCTCGGTGCAGCGTTGGGCGTCGGCCACTGGCGAACTCAACCGCTCATTCGCATCAAGACGCTGACGCGTTCCCATGGCTGGGCCGTTGCCGCGGTGGTATCGAACCTGCTCAACATCGACTGACGAGTCACCTTCAATTTTTCCCAATCCGGGGCAACTGCCCGGATGGGGTGGTTGCCCCTTTTCGCAAGGACAACCACTGATGTACACGATCAAAACTCCTGACGCCTCGATCCACGTCGACACCCTCGCACACGTATTCCACGTGTTTTTTCACGACGCAACGTTATCCGCCTACGAAACGACCGAGATTTCGCTCACGCGCGGTGGCGTCGAAATGCCGATCCTCCGCTACAACGGAATCTTGACCGTACGACAGCCTGGCACGGCCGAAGCGATCTTCACCTCGCTTTTCGAAGAAATCCGCAACCGCTGGTTTAGCCGGGACGGGCGGCAACTGCAACCTTGGCAAGTCACGCGCAAGCGCTGGGAGGTCTTCCAGTTCGTGTTCGAGCTGGCGACGAAGCCGGCATGGATGCTGTCCGGCGAGCAGATCGAGGCTGAAGTCGAGGCCGCGCGCGGCGCCGGTCGGCGCTTCCACCTGCCGGATGTCTGTGACCACGTTGCAAACGCGCTGTTCGGCTTCACGTCGCAAGGGCCGCGTCTCTCGCTCTCAGGCGGGGTAAACGGCCGGCACGAGGTTCATGTCGCCTATGCGCTGTTTCTGGATCACCCGATTCCTGATTCGGTGCTGGCGGACTATCGTGGCGACGCTAAGCGCTTCCAGTACGACCTGCGGTGGTTCCCCGTTCTCCTGGACGTGCCAGTTCTGCGCAACACGCTCCCGTACGACGTCATGCAGTCCGCGGTGGCGATCTACCGTCACGAGAAAAGGCAGATCGACGCCGAGCTCGGTGCCGGTATCGTCGCCGCGCTGCAGTCCGCGCCGGCCGGTATCTCCTACGTGGAGGTTGACGACCGGCTGTTCGCCGCAGGCCTCGTCGAAAAACCGGATCTTCCCGAACAGTACCAGCGTCCGGTGGACGTCGGCTTCGCGATGTCGCCCGTAGCCGAGCGCCTGCGTGATCTGATCGGGGACGCCGTCCTGAAAAAGTCGCTGGACAGGCTCGGAGCCGACCGACAGAAGGGGCGGATCTCGCTGCGGCAGTACAAACTGCAGGTCGAGATGGCGAAGCTGGAGCGAGGCCGCATGACGTTCGAAGGGGCCAACCGGTTTGCCGCCGATGTTGAGGCGCGTAACGTTGGCGCTTTGCTGTCAGTCCTGGACCACGCGGCCGGCTGGAACGACCAGAGCAAGCGTGTATTGCGCGAGCAATTCGGTGTTTCATTGCGCGGCCTGAACTCGACGCGCCGGCGGCGTGCGATCTTCGCGTTCTGCGGCTATGACGAGGCGGCACAAGCCGAGTGGGAGGCAAAGCAGGACGCCGCCCGCGCGCACCGTCGCGCCGAAGAGACCGCCAATGACGCGAAGGAACAGGCAGGCCTCGCCCGGTACCGCACGCACGACAACGTGCTGATCACGGGCGTCGAGCACGTTGACCAGGCGATCGCCGACGGCTACTCGGAGATCCGTAGCTTTCGCCATGGTGCGGCGACGCGATACGCGTTGGCGAAGCCGGGTTCGACTGAAGGGCGGACACTCCACGCGAAGAACGGCACGCTGGACTATGCGCGGTCGCGGCTCACTCAGCTGGCAGCTTGATCGAGGGGGGATTATGCGTTTCGATCGAACTATCCGTTACGAGGACTACATCTGGACGCGTCGCAAGGAACTGGCCTTCTTGAATCGGCACAAGCGCATTGCGAAGAAGCTCGAGCGTGACTGTCCCTTGTTCGCGGACCAGCTCGCGCCGGCACCTGAAACGGACGTCGATGCAGAGAGGGCGTTGCGCATAGAACGGGCCCGGAAGAGCGAGCAGCGGATGCGCGACCACGACGCGCGTGTCTGGCGCTCGGGGCGTGCCTCATATTTCGCGTGTTCCCCGGAGATGCGCGCCCGCATCATGGCCGAATGGCGAGTATGGCCGGGGCCGGCGAAACCGCAGTACTTCGTCTACGTGGTTGAGAAGCACAACGGTGTCGGCGAGGAGCGAACGCGACGGATGCGTGAGCGGGACGCCGAGGGCCTTGCGAAAGTACTTCCGATGTTGAGCGTCCAGGGCGAACTGCTTGGGACGTGAGGGGTGCTACACCATTCGTTATCGAACAACCGGCGCCACGTGCGCCGGTTTTTTTTCGTCGTCGCGTTCCAGGCTAAACACGGGTGGGACTGCCAGCGTACGGCCACTTTCGGATATTCACTGGCGCTGATAGGCGGGCATTTGAACCCATTGAGCGTCCGGATGGTTGATTACGGTTCTGAAAGAATTTCCGACTATTATCCATACGCGGTATATATGCCGCTGCCGGGGCAGAGGCCAAGAGCAGCAAACATCGCTGTTACATCCAACATTCAAGACGGGGACCCAATCATGCCTACGCCAGTAGAGGAACAAATCCGCGCGCAAATTGACCTGCTGTTGCAATTGAAGCTGGATGGCATGGATCCTGTCGACCGGGTAAATTTGGAAAACGATATACAACAGATCGAAGCGCAATATGCACTGGCGGTGGAAAAGGGGAAAAAGTCCGCCGGCTACAAGGACATCAGCGATTCCATCGCGAAGAATCTTCCGGCTCTTGTGAATGGCATTTACGCAGCCGACAAGGCGTTCAAAAAGGGTGACTATGTCTCGGGCTCCGCGGCGCTGATGAGCATCTGCGCGAGCGTCCTCCCGATATTGACTGCCGCGACAGCAACCAGTGGGCCTGTAGGCGTATTTATCGGTGCACTGCTCTCGGTTGTGGCACAGATTCTCAGTTTCTTCGCGCCGCAACAACCCTCGCTCGAAAGCAAGATTCAGAAAATGCTGGATCAGCTCAAGACCGACGAGGAGATCGAGTCCATCAAGGGGTTCGGCCATGGCGTTAGCAGCTACGCATCGTCGTTGAGTTCGAAATGCAATGGCGAGCATAAGTGGGAGGCGGCTGTCGCGCTCCCCGGTAAAGTGTCCCTGACGCGAAATTCAAAGGATGTCGTTGGCACCGATACGAACTTCCGCACGACCACCGAGATCGGCCAGTGGCTCACGTTCGATTGCGATACGCCGCCCAGACCCTACAAGATCGAGAAAATTGACAGCGATACGAGTTTGACCCTGGCAATGGAATACACGGAGACATCGCGGTCGGGTAGCACGTGCAAGTACCATCTCCGGAAGACAGTAAAAAAAAGCATCAATGAAATTCTCGACATGCCCCTCACGAACGAAGACGAAGCGGACGCATTCTTGATGGCGTTGAAGGGGCTCGGTTGGGGGCTTGGGAGGGATCAGGAGAAGCTCGACACTCCGATTTTCTCGAACTGGAAAGTGGCGGGATATCTTGAGAAGGAGTCGAACCAGAGCAAGGATGGATGGCCCGAAGTGCTCGGCCTCTGGTGCCAGACCTATATCCAGTTGCTGACGGCAAATACAATGCTCTTTTGCGTGCCCAGCCGAAGAAAACTGGAAGCGGTGTTGGCGGCAACCAAGGAGTCGAACAAGACAAGTCCCCTTTCCGATCGCGTCAGAGCCCGGTGCCATGACGCTGTGCTCGATCTTGGGGCGATAGTGAACGCATTTCCCGAGTCGTGGGATGCGGATAGAAAGGAAATGCTTAGGATTGTGACGGCCGTACGGCCTGTTGCGCGTGAGCGTGGACTCTATGTGCACGTTGGACATTGGATGGAAGATCTCGTGCTGTACGTCGCCCGGGGCAACGGCAAAGCCGCCCCCCTCGCGTGGGACTATAAAAGAAACACAGGTTGGCTTGTTAGCCTCTCCATCCATACCCCCAAGACCCAAGTTGACTCGTTCACTCCCAAATATGAACTTCTGGCGGTCGAGAAATATCCGTCCCGCGTTTCGCACTTTCTTCTCGATTCTGTTAGTGGCAACCTGTCCGACACCGGCCCCGTGATCGGCGACGATCTCCGGGATGGGAGGAACCCGGAGACGTACCTCGACGTCAGCGGACTTGCGTTCAACGATGGCGCATTCGGTGTTGAAGGCAGCACGCACCCCAAGACGCTCGTTTCGCTTGCGATCGAGAACAGGGAGATGAACGATGCTCGCTATGTGAATTACTACCCGATCGGGAAAGACGGGAAGAGCACCCGGCTGAACATCCAGCTTAATCGGGCCGACCTGGCGGAAATTCGCTCCGTGTATGTTCCTGCGAGTGCTCTATCGGATGACCCGGACGGCGACGCCCTGACCGGTCACAGCCAGCGCAAACAGAACTCGGTGCTCACATATGGCGGGGTCCGCAACAGCAATCGGTTGTATGTGGCGGAACAGGCTGAGCCGTTCACCGTGGAAGGCCCAGAAGGCTGGAAGAGCTACAACGGAATCGACGTCGATGCACACTATGTCTGGCTGTTCGGAAAGAGCGGTATTGCGTGCGCAACGCACGCCTCGATGCTCAAATGCAGGAGAGGCAAGATTGCGCATCCTTCATGGATCTATCTCGATTTCGACAAGCAGTTCAAGCGGCCCGAGGTCGCCAACTTATGCCCGTGTGTGGACGGGACGCTGATTGTGAGCATGCTGAGCGATATCTACACGGCCGACTACACGATCGATCGCAAGGCGTCGCGGGTTGTCACTAGTTCGTGGGTGAAACGAGGCGGCAAAGCAACCCAGGTCGTGAAGATGCCGATTCCTTGCTGGTCGATACTTGAGAGTTTGCATGCACGCTTGCTCGACAAGTAGCTGTCGCGGAATCCAGGGCTCATTGTCATGCGATGACGAGCCAAACTAAGGCTGCGAATTGAAACGCACACGGTCCTGCGTGACCGTGTGCACGTTTTGAGGCAACCATCAGGTGAACCAAAACCGGGAATGCTTCCATTGGTTCCGACTCGCCCCTCGGGCGTATAGGTGTTTCACTAATCCTCGCATGCAATCAAGAGAGGGCACCGGCGGATGGCGCCGCTCGGGCGACCGCTCAACCGACCCTCGAGACGGCGGCCGGTTCGAATATCGGGAGGACCGCTGTACCGCTCAACGCGGTCACATGCATATCGCCGAGTCCTACGTGTGATGAGGGTGATCGGGCGCGTGCCGAAATCCAAGAAGGCCCCTCTCGTCATTCGGGACGTGATCGTTTGAAAGCCGCGCGAATTTCTCGATCTTTCCGGTCGGCCCGCATGACGGCGGCTCCTACACTGGCTTTACTCACCGCGTCACCGACGCATCGAATCCGCCACAATGCGGCCATTTCCAGCCCCAGGGAATCTCGTCCTGCCGGGCGTCATTCACGGGGCGACACTTCCGAGGTCACCCGTGAACCAATCTGGAACTTCCAATCCATTGCCACCTGATGCCGTGTCGATCGTCGAGATCGAGGTGGCAATCAACGTGTGGCGCAACCGCTCGCCGGCGCCGACCGGGCTCGACGAGCTGATCGTTCTCTGTGCCAAGGCCCGGGTTCTCGCCGACGTCTACGGCGTCATGATCGTGACCCGCGCCACGAGCGTTCCGCGATCATCGCTGACGGCGAAGCAGGCCGCAGCGCTCATCGGCGCTCGTTCGTAGGCATCAACTCGCGTCTCAGGACGCGTCGAATCGCCGCATCGCGGCATCTTCAATCGCCCCGCAGGGTCACGTCCCTGCCGGGCGCGATTCCCGTGGGGCTCTTTCATTCAAGGCCCCCATGAAACTCTCTCCCGCACGCCTCACCCAGCTGCTCGCCACCTACATCCCGAAGCGCCTTCCGGTGCTGATTACCGGCCGGCCTGGTATTGGCAAATCCGACATCGTCGAAGCTGCCACCGAGGAGGCGGAGCACGACCTGCTCATCAGTCACCCGGTTGTCGAAGATCCGACCGACTCGAAGGGTTTGCCGTTTCCGTCGGCCGACGGCACGCATGCCCGATTCTTGCCGTTTGGCGACCTCGAGCGGGCGCTGTCGGCGGCGCGTCCACTGGTCTGGTTCTTCGACGATCTCGGGCAGGCTTCGCCGGCGGTGCAGGCGGCCAAGATGCAGCTGCTGCTCGCGCGGCGCATCGGTGAGCACCAGTTACCCGACTGCGTCACGTTCGTCGCGGCAACGAATCGCCGCAGCGACAACGCGGGCGTCACCGGGATCCTCGATCCGCTGATCTCGCGTTTTGCAGCGGTCGTCGAACTCGAAGCCACGGTCGACGACTGGACGGCTTGGGCGGTTCGGGAGAACGTTCCGCCGGAGCTGATCGCGTTCCTTCGCTTCCGACCGGACCTGCTATGGGAGGCGCGCAGTGGCCGCGACATCGTTGCGTCGGCAAGTCCCCGGAAGTGGGGATTTCTCGCGAAAACGATGCCGGCTGTCTCGGCTGATTTGCTGCCTGACGCAATTTGCGCGACGGTCGGCGAAGGTGCCGGTGCCGAGCTGATCAGCTTTCTTTCGATCTACCGCGCTCTGCCGTCGGTCGACGCGATCCTGTTGGACCCGAGTCGGGGCGTCATCCCGGACGAGCCGAGCATCCTGTACGCCCTCACTGCTGCGCTTTCGCACAAAGCGAGCGATGGCAACTTCGAGCGAGTTCTGCAGTATGCAGACCGGCTCGCCGATACGGGGAAACGCGAGTTCACGGCGGTGCTGGTCCGTGACTCGATCGCGCGCACGCCCGATCTGCAGAACCATCATGCGTTCATCCGTGCGCAGGGCGGTGAGATCGGCAAGATCATCCGCGGCGAATAGCCGCCTTCAAACCCTGTAGTGCCTTTCCCTGTTGCCACGGCCGATTCCGGTCCGTGGCTTTTTTTTCGTCTCGCCATTTTCTGTTTATCTGGAGCTATTCATGAACATTACCGATCTGCAATCCAAGGTCATGCTGTCGTCCGTCACGATTTCCACGTGGGTTGCCCGTCGCTATGACGGGAAGGTCACCGAAGAGGTCGAGAAAAGCCATCACGCGCGCGGCATCGGGCGCTTCAACAAGCGCCTGCTGCCGGAGTACGCGCCGAGCTACGCCGAAGTGGTGTCGATCGGCAATCGGATCCGCTCGCACTACTACAGCCGGACGCTGAAGTACGACCAGCTAGGCGTGCGGCTGCTGCCGACCATGGTCTATATGGAGCTGGCCGAGCGGTTGCGCGCGATGAAAGACGAGTTCGATCTCGCCGTGTCGATCTTCATGACGAACTACCTCGACCTGAAGGAGCAGGCTAGGGCGGAGATGAACACCCTGTACAACGAGGCGGACTACCCGAGTTTGGCCGAGCTGAAGGGCAAGTTCGGCGTCAAGCTGTCCGTGCTGCCATTCCCGGACGCCAGCCAGTTCGGCGTTGACTTGCCGAGCGATGTCCTGACGACGTTGCGCACGGAGATCGACGAGCACGCGATGGCATCGATCCAGACCGCGAATAACGACTTGGTCGGGCGGTTGTACGAGGCCGTTTCGACGATGGCGTCTCGCCTGTACGCGACCGGCAACGTCCGTCTCGACGTCGCGAACCATGTGCGCGAGTTGTGCGACTTGCTGCCGAAGCTGAACTTCAGCGACGACCCGAAGCTCGCGCGCATACTCACGGAGGCGAAGCAGCATCTCGCAGCGCACAACGGAGCGGATCTCAAGGAGTCGCGAGTGCTCCGGTCGCAGGTTGCCAGCAAGGCGACCGAGATCGAAGGCTTGATGGCTGCCTTCATGGGCGGCGCGCCGGCGGCGCCGCTGACTGACCAGATCCCGGTTCAGTCGGCGACGGGCCTGTCGTTCCTCGCCGCTGCATGAGGTCGTCATGGACTCACGCATCGCGAAGCAGCGCACGGCGCTGGTGCTCGACCATCCGTTCATCGGCGCCTTGGCGCTACGGCTCAAAGTCCGCGAGGACCTGAGCTGCAAGACGTTCTGGACGGACGGAGAGACGCTGGGCTACAACCCGACCTATGCCGAGCGCCTGAACGACCTGGAGGTCCGTGGCGTGCTCGCCCATGAGGTATGGCACGTCGCCGGCGGGCACTGTTGGCGACAAGGTGATCGCGACCCCGACGGCTGGAACGAGGCGTGCGATTACGTCGTCAATCTGATGGTGGAGGCTGCTGGGATGCAGCTTCCGTCGGGCGCGCTCGTTGATCACCGCTTCAAGGGGATGTCGGCCGAAGAGGTGTACGGTGTCCTCTCGCATGAGAAACGCCAAGTGGCGAAGCAGCCTGGTGGCAAGCAGGCAAGCGATCCGCCGTCGGGAGGTAAGGCGGGCACGCCGACAGGTTCGCCCGGCTCGCAGCCGCCGGGACCCTCCGACGACAAGGCGGGTGGCCCGGCAGCGTCGTGCGGTGAAGTCCGGCAGTATGCCGGGCCTGACAAGGCGGCGAAAGCGGCGGAGTGGAAGGTGGCCGTGCTGCAGGCGGCCAAGGCTGCGCAGGCCTGCGGCAAGCTCGGCGGCGGATTACAGGCCGCTGTCGAGCAATCCGTCGCCGCGGTCGTCGACTGGCGTTCGCTTCTGCATCGCTTTGCGCAGGACGCTGCGCCGACCGACTATACGTGGGCGCAGCCGAATCGTCGCTACGTGCACCTCGGGATGTATCTGCCGTCACTGAACGAGCCGGCGGTGGGCGACGCGGTGTTTGTGCGCGACGCCAGCGGCTCGGTCTGGGATGAAACGCAGGCGCAGTTCGCGGCCGAGATCCTGGCCGTTGCCGATGCGGTTCGCCCGCGTCGCTTGATCGTGATGGATTGCGACGAGCGCGTAACGCAGGTTCAGGTGTTCGAGCGGGGCGACCCGGTCGAGCTGGCGCCGCTGAAAGGTGGTGGCGGTACCTCGTTCATCGATCCGTTTCGACGGATCAAGAGCGAGGGTATGGACCCCGCGTTTCTCGTGTACTTGACTGATATGGTCGGTACGTTTCCGTCCGAAGAGCCGGCTTACCCAGTGCTTTGGGCGTCGACGACACCGCTCAAGCGCGCTCGGCGCGCCCCGTTCGGCGAGACAATCGAAGTTGTGTGCTGAGCGACTGCAATGGCTCGCTATTTCCTGAAACACGCCCGGTCCTTGTGACCGGGTTTTTTTTCGTCGGTTGCAAACGCATGCCACGAGTCGACAGGTCCGAGACGGGAGAAAGCTATACGTTTTTCTGGAGCATTTCGAGTTTGCCCACACAACCAGTTGCGTGGAAGTCGGCGCGCCGACGGCGTGGCCATGCGCTTCGTCGAGGCCGTGAAAGCTGTTCAAATTAGCCATTCTTTCGCGTGATCGGCGGATGTGCCAGCCTCAACAATAGCTGCATGTCTGAAATTGCCGAAAATCCCTTTCTGAAGGTCGCGCGACTCGAAGAGAACGCTGTGCAGCTGTTCTTCGAATCGCTGAAGCTCATCAAACCGTACCTCGATCACCAGAACGTCGCCGAAGTGATGATCAATTCGGCGAACAACATCTGGGTTGAGGAGCGGGGGGTGATGCGTCGCCTCGACGTCGAGTTCAATCCAGCGACGCTGATGGGTGCGATCCATTCGCTCGCAGCCTCGGTTGAGAAGTCGGCGCAAGCCGGCACGGCCCAGGGGATTATCAACGGCGGCCACAAGAACCTCCGGATCGCGACGGTGATGAAGCCGACGGCGATCGACGGAGACGCACTCGCGATTCGCCGGCACCGCGAGACCAATCTGTCGATCAAGGACTATGCGCGGATGGGCGCGTTCTCGCGGGTTCACGCGAAGCGAGATACCGACCGACCGATATTCCCACCGGACGTCGCTGACGAAGCGCTCGCCGAGGCATTCACCGCGATGGTCCAACAGCGCGCCAATGTTCTCGTCGCCGGCGGTACGTCGACCGGGAAGACAACGTTCCTGAATGCGTTGAACGCGCTGATTCCCCGGGAGGAGCGTGTCATCACGATCGAGGACACGATGGAATTGAAGGTCGACCTTCCGAACCGGGTTCGCCTGCTGTCGAACCCCGACAAGGGCGTCACGACCCAAGTTCTGGTGGCGCTCTGCCTGCGCTTTCGTCCCGATCGGATCATCGTCGGCGAAGTGCGCGGCGGGGAAGCGTACGACTTCATCCAGGCACTCAGCACCGGTCACGACGGCGGAATGGGTTCGATTCACTCGAACGATGCGCGCGGCGGCCTGAGCCGCCTCGAGAGTCTCGCGATGTTGGGCATCCCGCCCGGCAGCCGCTGGGAGCTCACCGACATGCGCAAGGCAATCGCCGACTGCTTCCATTACGTCGTCCACCTGCGCCGCTCTGGCGAGCTGCGCCATGTGTCGGAAGTGCTGGCGATCAAAGGGTTCAAAGACGGGGACTACGTCCTCGAACGCGTTTTTTAACCACACGGGGTTTGCCGATGAAGAAGCACATTCAAACGTTGTATTCGCTGGGCTCGAAAAAGGTGCTGGATACCAGCCAATACTTGTTCGGACGTGGCAACCGCCTCTCGACTCTGATCGCACTACTCCTGACGTTGGCCGCGCCGGCCGCGAAGGCGGTCGATCTCGGGGACCTTGGCAACGCGGCCAACTTCATCTGCCTGATCCAGGCCTACGTCAGTGGCCCGGTCCTGTTCGGCCTTGGCATCGTGCTGATCATCGTCGGTGCAGTGGCCATTGCGAACTCGGAAAGCAATATCGGGAAGATGATTTCGTCCGTGATCGTCGGCCTCGGTATCGCTTCCTGCGCGCTTCCGCTCGTGAAGAACCAGCTGAAGATCAACTACACCTGTGCGTGAACCGAAGAAAGTTAGCCGGTCGCTTTCGCTGCCGCGCCAAATGGGCGGCGCCGATCGCGGCCTCGCGATCGCGAACGGGACGCTAACGGCACTACTTTGCTACAGCAGCATGACGCCGATCTATCTAGTCGTCGGCATCGTGGTGCATTGGGTGCTTCGTTGGTTGTCATCGAACGATCCGTGGTGGAAAGACGTGCTGGTCGTCTACAACCGGTATCCCGATGTGCACGAGCCGCTGCCTACGGCACGGGTCGCGGTGCGATTCAAACGGCCATACGGCTTTGATCAGGAGCTCCCGCTGTGAGCGCGAACCCGAAGCGTCGGGCGATTCAGGAGATCGCCCCGTGGGCGACGATGGTGACCCCCGAAGTCATTCTCGACAAGGACGGGTCACTGTTGACGCTGTACACGTTCGAAGGAGTAGATGCGGATAGTCCGAACGCCGATGAAATCTCGGCGGCCCGCGACAACCTCGACCACGCGTGCAAGAACTTCGATCACCGGATCACCGCATGGTGGCGCATGTCGCATCGCCGTGTTCGGGGCGAGATCGGCGGACGCTTCGCGTCGGAGATGGATCAGCGCGTTGACGAGATCAACCAGAAGAGTGTGGGCAGCGGGAAGTACTTCCGCAACACCCACTCGCTCGCGCTTGCGTATACGCCCGAGACGGGGATCAACAAGCTCTTCGAGAAGATCGCGTATCACATCACGGTCGGTGGCAAGTCGGTTCCGATTGCATTGCTCGAGACCGTCAAGGATATGGTGTTCGCGCGAAGTGCATTCGTGTTCGACATGGAGCGCATTGCGTCGGACATCAAGCGCTTCGAAGGCATCCTGGACGCGTTCAAGGGTGGCGTCGCGCGCCTCAAGATGACGCGGCTCCAGCTGCAAAACGCGCTGGCATTCCTCCACCAGACCGCCAATCCGTCGGTTCCACCGCGGCGCGTACGCTACCCCGTGACGATGCTGGACACGCATCTGACGGAAAGCTTCGTGACATACGGTGCAGAACACATCATGTTCGAGTCCGCCTATGGGACACGGTACGCGAAGATCATCGCGGTGAAAGAGTGGATGGGCTTCCAGGAGGCCGCGCTCGACGTGCTCGCCGACGTCGACGCCGAGTTCGACGTGTGCGTCATGTTTCGATTCCTGTCGACCAGCAAGGCACAGGCGTACATCGAGAAAATGCGCGCGTTCTACAAGGTCGCAGCGTTTAGCCCGATGAAGATCTTGAAGAGCTTTTTCTCGAAGGACGAGAAGAAGGAGAACATGGAAAACGAGAAAGGGCGCGAGATCCTGGCCGAAGAGGCAGAAAACGCGCTCGCTCGCCTGATCGCGGACGGTCAGCAATACGGATTCGCGAACATCTCGGTAGTCGTTTACGGGGACACGATCGAAGAGTGCGACGACAACGCGCGCGAGATCGTCGGCCGAATCGGCAACGCTGGCTTCGGCGTGCTGGTCGAGAAGCGAAATCTCGCCGCAGCCTGGGCCTCGACGTTGCCCGGCCGGTGGGATCAGCAGAAGCGGTTGCAATTCGTCGAGACACCCGTGGTCTCGGACATTGCGCCGGTGCGTGGTGTCGCGGAAGGCAGTGACGTCAACCAATGGCTTACACAGCAGCTCGGACAGAAGGTCGGCCCGCTCACGCTGCTCCCGACTCGCCACCGGACGTTGCAGCGTATCACCTTGCACGATCCGAGCGGGAAGTCTCACACGCTGATCGTGGGCCCGATCGGCGCGGGCAAAACGATCTTTCTCAACTTTCTCGTTTCGCAAACCGGACGCTTCGCTCCGCGGCGCATCAAGTTCGACAAGAATCGCTCGACACGCATCCCTACCGTGTTCGCAGACGGCAAGTTCGTCGATGCAACCGGCAAGTTCGCGGCGGCGACGCAGGTCAATCCGCTTTCGCTGTTGGTTGACCCACGGCACTACACCTATGTGTCGGACTGGGTCCAGATGGCAATCGAGGGCGATGGCGAGGATTTCCGTTGCACCCCGCAGCAGCAGCGGACGATCTACGAACGCGTCGTCACGCTCGCGCAGGGCTATGGCCCGGAGTACTGGACGCTGTCGTTCCTGACCACGCTGTTGCCACTTGAGCTGCGCGAGCGCCTTCAGATCTGGACGAAAGGCGAGAAGAACGGTCGGTTCTTCGATCACGTCGGAGATGCGTTCTCGCTCTCTGACGACTTGGCGATCGAGATGGGCGAACTGTTCGAGAGCTATCCGGTCGCCGCCGCGCTGTTCATGGATTACGCCTTCTATCGCATCTCGCAATGGCTGGATGGCAAGCGCGTCACGATCATCGAGGTCGAGGAATGTGGTTTCTTCTTCCGGTACCCGCGCTTCTATGCGCGGCTGGAAATGTGGGCCGTCACGATTCGCGGGCTGAACGGCACGCTCGTCATGGCGACTCAGTCGCTGAGCCAACTCGAGCGAGTCCCGAACTTCGAGATCTTGAAGGAAAACATCCAGAACTTCTTCTTTCTGCCAAACCGCGATGCGCGCAACAACAAGCGTCTCTATCGCGACGTGTTCGGGCTGACCGATGACCAGATCGACATGATCAGCGAAGGTGTTCCCAACCGTGACTACCTATGGGTGACGCCGGATCACTCGCGCATGCTTCAGGCGAAGTTCCCGAAAGAAGCACTCGCGATCTTGCGCGCGGATGGCGCGGCTCAGCGCACGCTCGACAAGCATCTTGCGACCGGCTCGCCGACCTGGCGTGAAGACTATCTGCAGGAAATGGCCACCGTCGACTGACAGGAACCCGATGAAGCTCACCTCGACCTCTACCCAGCAGGCGCTGTACCGCGACATCTTCGACGTCACCGCGAACGAAATCGACAGGATCGCCATTGGGGCACCTGTACGCGTCCGTTTGCAGGCGAATCCGAGCGGTTCGGACGGCTCGTTATCGGAGCCGCGACAGGACGCATCCACGACGCCGTGCGCTGCTCGTACGGCAGTTCGAATCCTCGACTGAAGGGCCCCACGATGAAACTCATGCCGACTCTTCGCGCCGCAGCCTTTGCGGTTTCCATGTTCGTCGCCCAGCACGCGGCCGCGCAGCTGACTGTGTTCGACCCGGCGAACTTTGCGCAGAACGTTATCACTGCGGCTAAGGCCGTCAGGGGCGAGATCTACCAGAACACCAACATCCTCTACCAGTACCAGATGATGGTGAACGATCTAATGCAGGCGAAAAACCTGAATCCGGCTGCGTGGAAAACTGCGTATGACCAGATCACGGGCGATATCAACAAGGTGAAGGGGCTGGTGGGCACGCTTCAAGGGCTCTACGGCGACCTCAAGAAGGGTGGCGAATGGGTCACCCAGGTTCAGGGGTTGGTCACTCGTTCTGGCAAGTCGAACGCGCAGTGGTTCGCGGACATAAACACGTTGGTCCAACAGAACGACAAGGTCGCGCGGAACCTGTTCCAGATGGGCTCGAACATCATGCAGCACACGAATGAGATGGCGCAGCGTCGGCAGGAACTGCAATCCGAGCTGTCGATGTCGCCAACTCAACAGGCAACGGCCGAGATCACGACGCACTACCTCGATATCGTGACGAGCCAGAATGCGGACATCCTTCAGTTGAACGCAGCCAAGGCACAGAAGGACGCTCAGAAGGACGCGCAACAGGCGGAAGACGACAAGGAAAAGGCCGCCGACGCTGAGAAGTTCATCTCCAAGCAACAGGCCGAGCGGGCCTCCTATGGGATCACGACGCAATGAAGCCCAGCATGATGCATCGGTGGCTAATGGGTGGTCTGCTGTTTGCCGCGCTCGTGCTGCCGACGGTAGCGCGTGCCGCGCTGCAGGATAGCCTTACCCAACTGGGGACGACCGGCTGGAGCTCGAGCTACGTGGTTGGCGAGGTGGCAAAGGGTGCGATGGCGGCGATCGAAGAGATCACGAAGCTGATGAAGGATCTGATCGATCTCGCAGTGACGCTCAGCAAGTCGCTCGACAAAGATTCGGACAAGATGGCGGGAGGCCTTGCAGTCATCACCATTGTCGTTGCGTTTCTCCGATTCGCGGCAACGAAGGACCCCGTCGCGGCCTGGCAGAGCGTGTTTGAAGACCTTGCCATCCTAGGGATCTTCGCGTCCGTCTATCTTGCCTACGGTACGTGGGCACCCGGCTTCTACAAGTGGTTCAACGACATGGCGGTTGCGGTGTCAGGGACCGACGCACAATCTCTGCCGATGGCGATGGTGAAGTCGGCGGGGGCGATATTCGATGCGATCAACGAAGCGCTGAAGGCCGAGCATTGGTGGAACTACGTCGCCTTGGTGATCAATCTCATTCCGCTACTGGCAGCGTGGTTCATTCTGATGGTCGCGTCGCTGGTGTTTCTGTTCTACATCTCGCTTGGCACGATCCAGATGGCTGTCGCGATCGTGATGGGGAAAATCGCATTCGCGCTCGGCATGTCGGAGTTTACGCGGGGATGGTTCAAGAGCTGGCTCGATTTCACGATCGGCGCGGGCATGTATATGGTTGTTGCCGCGATTCTCCAGCGGCTGATGACCACCACGCTTGCGACTACGTTCGGGAACACGATTTCGAAGGGGTTGACGACACCGTATTCCGGCTCGCTGACGCTTGACCTTTCGATCTTCGTGCTGATCCTCGCCTTCGAAATTCCGAAGTTCGCGTCGATGTTCGGTGGCGGCGCCAACGCAAGCGGTGCGGCGTTCAAGAGCCTGACTAAGCTTGCAACGAAGGGTATGGTTTGATGATCGACGCCCGACTTTTTGCGCCGGTCGACGCTGGCGAGCTGGTGACCCGCAACGAACGCCGTATCGAGCTGATCGCACAATGCGCGAACGAGTCGTCGCGCACGGAGTTCGATCGGAAGTGGATGGTGCTGATCCGGCGCTGTGCGGAGTGGTTCTCTTCCGTTCCGTTCAGCCCGGAGCTGTACCGAGAGCCCGCCGGTGCGTTTCGATGGACGGTCGAAACGGCCTTCTATGCGATGCGGCTCTCGGGTGGACTGAAGTTCGGCACGAACCTTCCATCGGAGCGGCGCCGCCGCATCGAGCCCCAGTACAGCTATGGTGTTTTCCTCGCGGCAATCTGTTCCGGACTGGACGAGCCGTACCGTCATTTCGACGTGGAGCGGGCGTCGGACCGCCAGGTCTGGAACCCTTCCGTCCACGGCGCGGTCGGGCCGTGGCTCGCCGACGCGAGCTACCGCGTGGCGCGGCGGGCAACTCCGCTACCGGTGGAACGTATGCGTACGGGCATGTTGGCGCTTGCGCTCGTCGGCACGGAATTGCTGTCCGGGCTCGACGCTGAGGTGCAGGCCGAGATCTTCGGCGCGATCAATCCCACACAGAGCCCAATGGGCGTGGAAAGCTTGACCCACAAGGTCGTACGCCAGGCCATCGCGACGGCCGCCGATTTCGACAGGAAGGCGCAACGGGCGGTTTTCGAGCCCGTGACGTTTGCGGTGCCGTCGGCGATCCATGTGGCCGCTGAACTGGAGCCGAAGGTCGAGGCGGCGCCGTCGGTGGCCACGCCTGCGCCGGCACCGGCACCGGTGCAACCGGTGACTGTCGATTCGTCGCCGGCGACCGCAGCTGCCGAAGGTAGTGCACCGACCGGCCCGGCGTTGCCACCGGCGGCTGACTCGGACGGCCCGACTTCCCGTGCGGTGCCGGCGCCGGCAGTTCAGGTGGCACCGAAGGGACTGGATGAACGGCAGATGGCGCTCGAGCTTCCGCCGCCAGCAGCGGCAGTAAATCCCGCCGAGATTCGACGAGAACCGGTCGCGGCCGCGGCCACGTTGGAGGAGGACCGCTTTGACGAAATCCTGAGGGGCGCTCCGCGGATGATCTCGGACTTCTTCGCAGCCCTGCAGCAGGACGTCGCCGGCGGAAAGGCCAAGGTGCGGTGGGCCGAAAAGGGTCTGGTGGTGTCGAAGCGCACGATTGGCGGTTATGGCGTCGCGAGCGACACTCTGATCGAACATATGCGCCGACGCAACCTGCTTCTCGCCAACGATCCTGCGGAGGTCACGCTGGCGCCGCGTATCGGCGAACTGATCCAGGAGCGCGGTGCATGAGGGGCTACAGCAACCACTTTCGGCCGATCTACGAAGTTCGCGCGGCATTCGGTTGGCTGATTGCGCTCCTAGCCTTGCCGCTTTCGGGCATGCCGTACGGCTGGGCCTTCGCCCTGTTCGCGCTCGCGTTGTTCGCTTTCCGCTCGGGGCAGATGTGGCGCGCGCTCAGGTTCCGGATGGGGCTGTCGACGAAATGGCTGACGACGCTTGCAGTGCCCGCGTTGCTCGCGATTCAGGCGCGCATGCGGGCCGAAGTAAATGCAATGTATCTCGGCACGGGGTTCGAATGGACGCAAAAGCACTGCCAGATGGCCCACGACATTCTGCGGATGCCGACCACGGAGATTCCGGGGCTGCCCAAGTGGTTGCCTAAGACGAAGCCCGGGCGCGCGTTCGAGGAAATGATCGAGAAGCTCTTTGCGCCGAAGGACAGTATCCGCGACCGGACGCCGCAGGGCGCCTCGTGGATCCACGGTCTTGAGCCGGCGAAAGGCTACGTGCCGTTCCACTACAAGGCGATGGGCGGCCATACGGCGGTGGGCGGGACGACGGGCTCCGGCAAGACGCGGACGTATGAAGTCATCTCGACGCAGGTCATCCACTGCGGCGACGTGCTGATCGACATCGATCCCAAGAACGACAAGGAATGGAAGGCGCGCGCCGAGCGCGAAGCGAAGCGGACCGGCCGGAAGTTCCTCTATTTCAATCAGGCCAAGCCATCCGAGTCGATTCGTCTCGAACCGCTCGATAGCTGGTCGCAGCCGTCGGAAATTCCGAGCCGCATCGCGCAGCTGATGGAGGAGGGGCCGTTCCGGGACTTCGCGTACCTGTTCATCAGCCGATCGGTGAACGGCGAACTGTACATCGGCGACAAGCCGAACCTGCGCTCGATCCTGAAGTACGCGCAGCTCGGCATTGACCCGCTTCTGGAGAAGGCGCTCAAGCGCTTCTTCATCGAAAGCGGACTGACCGACTGGGAGGAGCTGGTCACGGCCGATACGGTCAAGATTGCGAACAAGCCGGGTTCCACGCGCGTCGACGCGATGATCTCGCTCTACCAGGCCCGATTCGGTGCGAACGACCGCGGACACGAAGCGATCGATGGTTTGATCGCGACGCACGTGCACGATCGCGAGCATTACATGCGGATCATCGCGTCGGCACTGCCGCTGCTGCAGATGCTCGCGACCGGGGAAACCGGCCTGATGCTCGCTCCGAAGGTCGACGACTTCGAGGACGAACGCGAGATCTGGACGATCGAGAAGGTCATTCGCCAGAAGGCGGTGCTCCACATCGGCCTCGACTCGCTGTCCAACAGCATCGTCGCGAAGGCAATCGCGTCGATGATCCTGGCCGACGTGTCAGCCGTGTGCGGCTCGATCTACAACTTCTACGACAAGCCGCCCGAGGTGGTGCTGATCATCGACGAGATCGCCGAGGCGATCAACGAACAGGTGATCCAGATCCTGAACAAAGGTCGTGGCGCTGGGTTCAAGGCGTTCGTGGCGTTCCAGACGCGCGCCGACCTCGAGGCGAAGTTGGGGAATGCCGCAAAAATGCTGCAGGTTTTGGGGAACCTGAACAACCAGATCATTTTACGCTTGGAAGATACCGACACGGCTGAGTGGTTCTCGAAAAAGGTGGGGGATACCGCGATCCGCAACCTGATCGTATCCAGCAGCACGAGCAAGGCGAGCGAGGGCCATGTCGGTGAGTTCACCGGCTCGGTGACGCGGTCGCAACAACTGGAGGCAGTGCCGTTGATCCCGACTCGCCTGATCCAGAGCCTGCCGAACTTGCAGTACTTCATGCGGATTTCTGGCGGCGCGGTGTACCAGGGACGTATTCCAATTCTTACAGGCTAAACAACCGAGCATGTCTGCCGTATTCAAAAAAATCATTCGCGAGCACAAACTTTCCGCCCACCTGACCCCGGTGTTCACCCTTGCGCCTGAGCTGGAGCTTGTGTGCACGCGTGTCGCGGAGTTCGTCGGTGAGCACTTCATCGGGAAGGCAGAGCCGCTCGTCAAGGAGATGTTCGTGGACGGCCTTGCTGCGTTCAAGCGCGTGCGCAAGACCGGCGATCCGCATGTCGCGTTCATGCAAGGCCTGTTCGGGTCTGCACACATGCTGTATGCGCGGCGCTTTGTTGTGCGCGATGGCGAGCGCTGCCATGTCTGGTCGCCGATGTTCGAGCCGGTAACGGCGTTCGAATCCCGGTTCAAGCTGGCACCGGAGATGGTGGACGAGCGGTGTCCGGAGAACATCAGCCAGAAGTCGGCTGCATTCCAGCTGGCCGCTCGCGCGCTGACCGGTGAGACCTTCAGACTGTACTTCGAGGAATACGATGTCGCTCACACATTTTCTGATTCGGACGCTAACGCGGCTTGACGACCATACCGTGAGCCGAGTGATCTCCACCGCGGCCGCGCAGGATGAGCCGGCTGCACCGCCTCCGGCGGAATTTCGGCAGGGCAGGAATGCGATGGCATACGCGCTCGCGACGTTTATTGGTCGAAGGCCTGTCCACTTTTACGTAGGACTGTCCGGCCTGGTCGTCCTGCCGATCTATCTGCTCAGCGGGGTCGTGGGAGAGCTGTATGGCCGGTAGCAGCTTTGTCGGGCACATCAAGATGTGGTTCTTCTTTGTGCCGCTGCTCTCGGTTGCGCTCATGCCGGCGCTGCCCGATCCGTCGCTGTTCGCGATCCCGGATGCCGAAGCCGAATCGGTTGTGGCGAGCCTCGGAGAAGAGCGAACAGCGGATGCGATCGACGCGACGAATCGTGCGTTCAAGCGCTACTTCGTCGAGACAGGTCTGGTACAGGACTCCATGGAGGCCACGAACGATTCGCAGATCGAGGACGGCGGGGTGGCGAACTTCGCCAGTCGGTGGGTCCACAATTTCTGGCGTCTGGTGTACCGGGTGGTCTATCGGCTCACCGTGATGAAGTACTGGCTGCTCGGCGCGCTCGTGTTCGGCATCGCGATGTTCATCGACGGGACGGTGCGGCGCAAGGTGAGGGCGGCGGCGGCCGGCTACGTCAGTCCTCTGTCATTCCATCTCGCCGGGCACGGGATCTTGCTCGTATTCGGCGTGACGTTCACGGTGCTGATCGCGCCGGTGCCGCTTCTTGCACCGTACTGGCTGGAGATCGCCGGATGTCTCGGCGCGCTGCTCTGGAAAGCGGCGTCTTCATACCAGTAGGTCCGGAAAGCTCCAGGTTTCCGTATAGCTTTTTGCCGAATGGGCCACAACCGGTTGCGTGCGGCGCGCTCGTCGTTACCTGAAAAAGCTTGTCGAAATCGTCGACGTTTCGACCCGATCAGGCGCACCAGGCGGGTCACAATGACTCATGGTCTACGGTCCTCAGAAAGCTCGACTCCCCGTAGAGCTATGAACTCTCTCACCGCTAAGCGTCTTGCGACGCGGTAGCGGGGGCGCGGGTCACGGACTTTGACTTGGCGCGTTGCCGCGCCAGCGGTTTCGGTCTCGCCGCCACGCCCGTTCCGGGCGTGTGCGCGTCGATCAGGGCGACCGACGCTGCGTTCTGGCCGTGCTGCGCCGTATGTCCGCAGTGCGGGCATACATGCACACGTTGTGCCAGCGTCTTGGGCACGATCTCCCAGCACGTGGCGCAGCGTTGCGACGGCTTTAACTGGCGCGTGTTCGAAACGTGCAGCCGCGTACCAGCCTCTACCGCTTTGTACGCAAGCATGTTGTGCGCCATGCCCAAGCCGGCCGACAGAATCTCGCGATTCAGCCCCGCCTTTTGCTTGACCGTCCGGCCCGGCTTGTCCCGCGTGCCCTTGGCCGAACGACTCATGTTCTGGGTGCGCAGTTCTTCCGTGGCGATGACGGCGCAGGACGCGACCAGACGCGACGTCGTCTTGTGCAGGAACTCGCGGCGAAGATTACCGATGCGCTCATGCACCTTCGCAACCTGCTTTCCCAGCTGCTTATACCGGATCGATCCGCGCTTCTTGCGCGCCTGCTGCCGCTGCAGGTCCGCCATGCGTGGCATCTCATTTCGCACGAATCGCGGATTAGCGATCGTTTCACCGTCGTCGAACGTCGCCCAGTCGTTGAGGCCGAAGTCGACGCCTCGATGAGCGTCGCCGGTACGTGCGCGGGCGCATGTGTGTGCCGATACGCGCAGCGTGACCGACGCGAACCACTCGCCGTTCTTGCGCGTGATCGTCAGATCGTTGGGCTTCGCGCCGTCGCCGAAACGATGCCGGCCTCGAGCACTAGACATATCGGTTCTGATTAACAACCTGAAGACCGCGAGCGCTAGGCGCACCCGCAACCAGTTTGCCGATCACTTGGCGCCGTTCTACCGAAGGCCCTTGTTTTGGAACCGCGCATACTTTGTCGGGAGTGTCGGCGGTGCGACGTTGGAGACGGTACGAGCCTACGTCGATGCCCAAGGCACTGAGGAGCACGCCCGGCAGTCGGCCGCCAAGAAGACAAAAGCCAAACCGCTCGCTTGACCCCCTCCTGATCCGGTCGGCTTCGGATAGACGTTCGCAAGCGAACCGGCCGGACCAAGAAGGGGAATGCGCTCACGAATGTTCAACCTTACCCCCTCTCCCACGGAGGGTTTTTTTCGTCCGGCGCGGCCCGACCGCTGCGAAAGCCGCGCGAAATCGTTCACGTTTTGGAAGTCTGCCGCAGCATAGGACCGCAAGAATAGACGCAAGCCGCACGTGCGGTCAGTCAACCAGATAGGATCCACATGAGCACGATCAACGAAGAAGCGCACGTCGGCACCGATACCGCGGACGTGGCACCTGACCAAGTAGCCGTACTCCCGCCGGCGGGCGACGATGCACCCGCAGTCAAGGGTAGCCTGGTTGTGGGCGACACCCGGCAGACGACTGACGGCGCGGACGATGGTGAAGTCGAGCGTGAACTCGACGAGATGGAGAATTCGGCCAACGTGTTGCAGCGTGAAGGGCTGATCAGCAGCGATGAAGCGAAGCTCAAGCTCGAGGAGGTGGCGCGCACCCGCACGCTGTTCCGCGACCTGTCGCCCGCAGAGCGCGCGCGAATCATCCAGCGCCGGCGCGAGATCGGCCGTGAACTGATGAACAAGCAACTGTCGGGCGCCGCGGTCGTGACCGCGCGGGTCACGATGAAACACACGCGCCTTCGGCCGCTGTTCGAGCAGTGGTGGCCGTACCTGAATCGGATGACGATCAACATGCAGCGCTTCGGTCGCGCGACGTACGGCGCGAACGAGCAGGGAATCGTCAGCACGTGGTTTGAGAAGCAGCTCGATCAGCTCGAAGCCTACGTGAACGAACAGCTCGACGTAGCGCAGGGTTTCCGCGAGAAGACGGAAACGGACATGCGCGATCGCGGCGAGACGGTATTCGCGCCGACCGTGACGAAGCCGTCGCTCGATATTGAAGTCGAGGCGTACTCGCGGTTCTCGATGCGCCTGCTCTCCGTGATCCTGAAGTTCGACCAGGTGATGGATCACTTCGACTTCCTCGTCTGGAACGGGATTCGTGACCAGTCCGACGTCGACGACGAGACCGCGCGCTTCCTGCGCAAGTTCCACCCGGTCGGCCTGCGCGGCTACACGACCCACCTGAAGCTGATGAACACCGTTCGCGGTAACTGATCGGGAAGACCGGTGCCATGCTCGACGAGTTGAATCCCCAACAGCGCGAGGTGGCACTTCTGCGCCGCCACTGCCTCGCGATCGCGTGCCCGGGCGCGGGCAAGACCAAGATGAGCGCGACGAAGGCCGCGTTCTTGCTGCAGGATCCGACGGCGGTAGTGGGCGCCGTCACTTTCAGCAAGGATGCGGCCGTCGAGCTTCGCGAGCGCATTCTCGCGCTGGCGCCGCCTGATGCCAAGCGCCGGCTGATCGCCGGCACCTTCCACTCGCTCGCATACAAGCAGCTTCAACGGCCCGGTCGCGGCCGGCCGGATATTGCATCGGAAGGCGATCGCCTCGGGATGCTTGGGCGCGTGCTTGCCGAGCTCGGGTACGACTGGAAGGTTGAAGAGGCGGTACCGATCGTCGAGCGGATCAAGACGAACTTCGGCCGAGCCGATGATGGTTCGGCCGAGGCCACGCTCTACACTGCTTACCAAGACGCGCTCGAACGCAGCGGCAAGATCGACTTCCAGGATATGTTGCGCCTTGCGGTGGAGCGGATGCAGAGCGGGGACATCAAGCCCTATCGGTTCACTGACCTGCTCGTCGACGAGTTCCAGGACACCGATCCACTGCAGTTCCGGTGGGTCGAGCTGCACGCTCGCGCGGGCACGCAAGTCACGGTCGTGGGTGACGATGACCAGAGCATCTACGGGTTCCGGGCCGCACTCGGCTTTCGTGGCATGGAGAGCTTCGCGAGCACGTTCGAGGCCCAACGCGTGGTGCTCGGCAGCAACTATCGCTGTCGCGCGGAGATCCTGGCGGCTGCCGACCGGGTGATCCAGAACAACATCGATCGGATGCCGAAGGTCCTCCATGCGGCGCGTGGCGCCGGCGGCGCGGTCGTGGCGCGTCGATTCGACGACGAGTATGGCGACGCGATTGCCGCTGTTGAAGGGCTTCAACCGAAACTGGCTGCCGGCGCGACATGCGCGATCCTCGCGCGTACGAACCGAATTCTCGATCCGATCGAGTCAGTGTGCCGATCACACGGCGTGCCGTACTGCCGGGCGTCGGGCGGATCGGTGCTCAACAAACCGCAGGCCGCGCTGATGTGCAACCTGCTGCAGGTGGTCGAAGGCCATAAGCAGAATGGCATCGACGCTGTCTTGGGCTACATGGGCATGAGTTCCTATGACCTCGGCGCGTTGCACAAGCGCATGGGCGCAGCCTTCGTCCAGATGCAGAAGCAGGAACTGGTCGGCCTCGGGCTGCGCGAGGAGACAGCGACGGCGTACCGGGCCTTCATGAAGCGGCTGGGTGAGTGGCAGGCGCTTTGCCAGCGATCGTTCCATTCGCTCGCGCTAGAAGGCGTCTACGAGTGGATGATGACGTATGCCAAGGGCGACGTTGCGATCCGGGCGATTCAGAGCATATACGACGTGGTGAGTCGCCTGAACGGTTCGTTTACCGAGCGCATCGAGTTCTTGAAGCGGGACAACAACAAGCCGGGTGACGGCGTCCTGATGCTCACGACGATGCACAGCTCGAAGGGGCTGGAGTACGACCACGTCTGGATTAGCCGATCGGAGGAGGGCGTGGTGCCGGACGACAAGAGCCCAGAGTCGGAGGAGCGGCGTCTTTTCTATGTCGCCATGACGCGAGCTCGCGACAGCCTCACCATCTCGTCGATCAAGAAGAATCCGGTGTCGCGATTTGTGATCGAATCAGGGATTGAATAGACAAATGGCCGCGTGACGGCCGATTGCGTCTTGGAGCCTGGCGTCCGTCCGGAGACGAAGCTGCCAAGTCATGTTACCCAAGCGCGTACGGGCGAGGTCCATCGCATCGTCGGCCCACATGTATCCGTCCTTAATGTCTGCGTTATTTAGTCGCAAATAATAAAATGTATGATAGGGTTCCTGCGGGAAAACAACGCTCGCTCAGCAAAGTCATTGACAAGGCAGCGATTTGGTATCGCGTTAATAAATTGCAGATAATAAAACATTCTCGGTATATACTGCACCCAGACAATGCAAACGCCCTCTACCAGATGAGCAACAAGACGGTCCAGCGGCTCCTGCAAGAAAGCCGGCGCGGCCACCCAATCGATTCCAGCATGCTCAGGGACATGGGGGTGAGTGCCGCGCTCGCGGCGCACATGGTCAAGTCCGGCTGGCTGCAGCGTCTCTCACAGGGGGTCTACCTTTTGACCGGCGACACGCCATCGAGAGACGGCTCGATCACCTATCTGGGCCGATGCATACCCGGTCTTCACGTCGGCGGCAAAACGGCCCTTTCCTGGCAGGGCGTACGTCACAACATCGCCTTCCGGGAAAAAATCGTCTTATGGGGACAGAAGTCGTACCGCATTCCTCCGTGGGTGGCGGAACACCTGAGCTACTCGTACCAGACTACCACCCTCTTTGAAGACGATTTTCCCTACGAGAAGGGCCTGAAGCCGCTTCCGGCCGGCGCCCCTGAGGTACTGGTCTCCGTGCCCGAGCGAGCTATTCTGGAGCTCGCCAGCGACATCGGGAAGGGCCAATCGATGGAGGAAGCGAGCAACCTGATGGTCGGCTTGCGCAATTTGCGCCCCGACGTGCTGGACGAGTTTTTGAGCCACTGCAAACGGGTGAAGGTCGTACGGCTCGTACGCGACCTCGGACTGGAGGCCGATTTTTCATGGGCAAGAGACCTTCAGAAGCATGTTGACCGTCTTGGTGCCGGGAAAAGATGGTCGAACAAAACGAAGAACGGCCGGCTGACACTCAAACCACGATGAACGAGATCTATGTAGACACCGTCCGACTGATGCTCGGCATCGCACCGATCGTCTTCGATACTCCCCTCTTCGCCATGAAAGGTGGGACCGCACTGAATCTGTTCTTGCAGAATATGCCGCGCCTATCGGTCGATATCGATGTCGTGCTCACAGACAGAAAGCTGTCCCGCGATGAAGCAATCGCCGTTATCAGCGCAGAACTGGAGCGCGCGAGAGAACAAATCGAGGCTGAAGGGCATGCGACGAAGTTCTCGAAAGCCACCTCATCCGGGAGAGCCAAGGGCGATGAAGTGAAACTCACCGTGATCTCGGGCGAAACCTCGGTCAAGGTGGAAGTCAACTACGTGTTCAGGGGCACCTTGCTCGAACCGGTCCAGCGCCCACTCGTCGGTGCGGCAGAAGAAATGTTCAGCACTCGCATCGTCGTGCCCACGCTTCATGAATCGGAGCTGTATGGAAGCAAGCTCGTAGCGGCCCTGGACCGGCAGCATCCTCGCGACCTGTTCGATGTGAAGCACATGTACGATGTTTTCGGCTTGCGCGAAGATATCGTGGACGCGTTCGTCGGCTACCTCTCCGGTCACAACAGGCCCATCCACGAAGTGCTCTTTGGCCCGAAACATTCAATGGTCGAAGTCTATGAGACCGACTTCGTTGGGATGACTCTTGAGAGAGTCGACCTTGAAGAACTCGAGGCAACGCAAGACCGTCTGCACCGGGAACTGCCTGCTGCTCTCACCGAGAACCACCGCCAGTTTTTGCTATCGTTGGTCCGCGCCGACCCCGACTGGTCCCTGATGACCTATGAACATCTGCGCGAATTGCCCGCCATTCGGTGGAAGCTGCAGAATCTCGAGGTGCTTAAAAAGAAGAATTCAGCGCTATTCGAGCAACAGGAATCCTTGCTGCGCGAGCACTTCGCCAAGCTGGACATTGGGACAGCGCAGACCTGACCGAGATTTTTTAGGGTGTGGGAGCACACCCGATCAAAAAGTGGGTGGGGAATGCAGCGAACGCCGCGGCAATTGCGCCCGCGCGCCTGTAGCACGGACACACCCAACATGGGAGGTCAGGGATGACGGTCCGCGGTGCTCGTAGCCGGCAGACGCATACAAAGCTAGCGCACCATGTTGGTACGGTCCGGTTTCGAGCTTGAGCAACTTACAAACCAAACCTGTGGCCTTCGACTCGAGAAGAGCCAAGAGTATCTTGGCGATGCCTTGCCGTCGACCGCCCGACGATTCGAGAGCCCACATCGTCTTGGACGAATGGCACCAGACATCCACAGGATGCAGCCGGCGAATACGAGCACCGGAATCGTCCAGCAACATGCAACCGCGAATGAGGTGACGCGGTGAAGTTGACGCGCGTTTTTCATTGCGCCACCGCACTCGCTTCGAGGCACTCGGGCGCCGCTTCGCGTGGGGTTGGAGCGGCCTCGATCACCAATTCGCGTGGCACGCGCTTGAGCTGACCGTTGAGCGCGGCGTGCTGGCCGAGGCGAATCGTGCCGCAATAGAACACGTTCCCGAGCACACGGCCGTTGATTTCGAGCGTGTCGCGCGCGTGGACGTCGCCTTCCACGAGGCCATCGATCCGGACGATTTCGCCCTGGACCTTGCCCTTGACGATGCCGCCGGCCCCGATGTGCAGCAGGCCCTCGGTGGAAATGATGTCCCCGTTCGCGAGGGCGAATACACTCAGGCCGTGGTCGAGGATCATGTTGCCTTCGACGACCAGGCCGGGCATGAGGACCGTCACGTTGTTCGGCTTCGCTTTCATGGTGTGCCTCCCTTAGAACAGTGGAACGTCGCCGGTCTTGGCGGCCGTCGAGGGTTTCGAGGTGTGTTCGGTCTTCGTAGTTTCGTTATGCGGTGCAGAAGCAGTCGCCTCGGTGGTGGCTGGCTCCTGACGCTGCCGAGCGGGTGTGCGGTGGACCCGGTGCGGTGCGGGTTTCGGCTGATCAGTCGGCTGCACGGTGGGCTGTGCTGCGACGGGCGCTGCGGTCGTTGCGGGCGGCGGTGGGGGCACCTTTTGGGCGGCTGCGACCTGTTGCTGGCCAGCGGCTGGGTTCGAAGCCGCGCGCGCGGCTCGGATCGGTGACGTGGCAGCCTTTTCCGGATCGGTCACGGACGCAGTGGCACTTGCCTGCGCCGCTGATCCACCAGCCTCCCCGGTCCACAGTGCTTGCGCGTCGACTCGGGACAAGCCCGCCGGTGTGCGTTCGGTTGGCTCGGTAAAGGCCGCACTGGTGAGCTGCCGTTGGGACCCGGGTGGCGTGGAGGCCGCGGCGGCCGTCGGCGCAGCGATCGGGGTTTGTGCGGTCGACCGCTCAACGTGTGCAACGGCATGCGGCGTATGGAGCACGTGCCAGAGCTTCGCTGCGCAGACGCCTGTGAGTCCGGCCCCCGATACCACGGCAAGGACGATGGTGGCCGGCCGGCAGAGTTTTCGACCGGCAGAAGACAGTCGAGCGGTGACGCGCTCGCGCGCCGATTCCTGCCGGTCAGGAGCAGGGAGTGCCCGCACGTGGCTCTTGATGTCGATGACGACGGGTTGCGACGAGTATTGGGCGTGTAGCGCCTGGATCTCTCGAATGTTCAAGATTTCCTCCGTGGATGATCGGCATACCGCGCGACAGCGTTTGAAGGCGCGGCAGGCTCAAGACGAGCTTATTCACCGGATTCCAATGTCAAGCCGATGGGGGCGTGCTGTGGGTGCTGTCGCGTCAGTCGCGCGCGGTGCCGTCGGCGTCGTATCGGTCGTTGTCCGGGATGCACACGGTTCTCACGTGCAGGATCCGGCCTTCGGCGTTCTTGAGGATGTTGGCTCGGTCCTGCGGCGTGATCTTCTCCGCGAGTTGGGCTTCCATCGACGCGACGAACAGGCGGTCGTACTGGGTCAGGCACCTGACCAGCAAGCCTGCGAGCGGCCGCGTCACCTTCAATTCGATCTGCTCGTACGGAAACGTCAGCGAGCGCGCGTTGTGCCGCTCGACCCATGTGGTGGCCTTGCGCATCCAGTCGGCGGTATCGCGCAGGGCAGTCTCGACCGCCCGAACCTTGCCGCCACGGGCGACGGCGATCTTGGCGGCGCAGAAGTTGTAGTCACTTCGGATAAACGTGCGAGCGAAGACAGAGCTGTAGTGCAGGATCGTGACGGCGTCGGAGTCCGGCACGATCTTGTCGATACGGCGGTCGCTCGTCAGTCGTTGGATTGGCTTCAATCCAGTCGACGTGGCGAGGCGCACTGGCGGCTCGTCGGCGGGTGGGGTGCTTTGCGTGGGCGTGTCGAGTTGCCCGCGCCCTTCGTGCGATGGTTCGAGAACGGCAGACATGATTTTTTTCGGGTGGTCTCTCTCATCGATGATTCTGAGCGAGGTACCCGATGCGTGTACCGGCAAAAGCGTGGCTGTTTTCGTGAGCTTTTCGGGGAACGCGCGCGCAAATACTCGCGATACTGACTCTACTTCTCGCGTCCCTGACGCATCGACCTTGACTTCGCTGGCCGAAGTCCATCTTTTGTACAAGCCGTGCCAATGGGCATGCTCCGACTGGTTGGCAACCAGTGTGGAATTCCTTTCTGATGAGCGCCTCGCCCGCGCTCCCCATTTCAGTCATGAAACTCGTTGCTGGCCGCATTCATTTGCGCCGCGACGTCTTTCGAACCCGGACATCGGGTGTCTCTCTCCATGCCTCTGTCTGGGTAGAACGACTGTAGTCGACTGAGCCGTGAACCTGCGTCGGAATGGCACTTCCGAAAATGGGCTGTAGCACAGCGTGACCATGCTGTGCGAGGACGACCTAACGTTCTCTCTATGAGCCGACCGGCTCCCTGAGCACCACGTCCCCGGAAGGGACGTGGTGCTTGGGTCATTTCACCGAATCCACGAAGCGCGTTCCTCTGCCGAGGAACGCGCTTTTTTTCGTCCTTTTTTCTGTTCTGGAGGTACGTGTGCTTCCCAATCGTCTCGATTCCCGGATTGCCGACGTGATCAGTCAAACGATCGCCGAGAAGAGGTCCGCCACCGACACGACGTCACCCGCCTGGTGGGAACGTTGCGAAGTGGCGCAAGTCGGCATGTTCACCGACTCCGACCGCCGGATTTTTCTGTCCAGTGTCGCCCACCGCCGCGGAGAGGCGGCCGCCAACGCGCTCGAGCAATCGGCAGACGCGTTGCGCACCCAGGCGATCTCCAAAATTGCGAGGAAACTTTCATGAATGCAGTTGTCAGTTTGGTCGGCGGCCCCGTACGGAGCGTCGTCGAAGAGCGGGCCATGCGTCCGCCGGTGATAGGGAAGATCCGGCCCGGCATCAAGGTCCTGACGTCGGCCGCCCGGGGCAATCCTGATGCAGTTGCTCTATACGACGCGATGGTGGCTGCCGGCGACTCCTTCGAGACGATCGGCAAGGCGATCGAGTCCCGTTACCGGCTCAGGAATACGCTGGCACCGCGCAATACCGATTACTTTACCTGCCGCCGGTCGGATTTCAACAACCCTGACGTCGCTGACGAAATCCTTCGACTCTACGGCGAGGATCGCGGGCAGGGTGTCAGGCTCTACCGCTTTCCGGTGTTGTTCGCCTTCAACGACTGGATGCAGAACATCCCCAACGAGATGGCGGCATGGGGCACCAGCGGTCGCAAGTACTTCTCGGAGTACGGGCACGATGGGCTCCGATACTGCAAGACGTACGCAAAGGTCGAGCGCGACCCGCGCGCGCAACGAGCATTTCGACACTTCGGCGGTCGAGACGTGATCTTCCGTCAGGACGACGCGATTCCCGACGGAATCTGCAACCCGGAGCAATGCCCGCAATACCAGAGCCGGCAGTGCAATCTGGGCGCGCACTTCATCTTCGCGATTCCCGACATCAAGGGTCTGGGCTTGATCGAGCTCCCTACCAACTCGATTTACGTGCTGCAGAAAGCGTATGCGGCGATGAAGACGGTCCAGCTGGCCCGCGGCAAGCTGACTGGAACCCGGTTTTGGATCTCGAAGCGCGAATTCGATATCACACGGATCAACGATCAGGGCGAATCGGTCCGGCAACCGCAGATGCTCACCGTGCTCGATGCCGATATCGATATCGGTGCACTGCTCGACGGCGCTGAGGACACGCGGTTGGCTATCGAAGAATCGGAAACGGCCACGCAGAGCGATCCCGGCGGTACCGTGATTCAGCTTCACCCCGCGGACGGCGAAAGCACTGCCGGCCGCACTGATCAGGTCGAAGCCGGTGACGGCCCGCCCGAGGCGATGGAGGAGAAGCGCCACCGCATGCAGGACCTGCTGCAACGTCTTCGCTTCGTTGAAGAAGAGCAACGCAAGTCGTTTCGCATCTACGGCCACTTCCGATTCGGACGCGGCTGGACGGAGCGGCCCGCTGACGTCGACAAGATGCTCGCGCGGCTGACGACGGCGCTCGAGGATCGGGACTCACTGCATCGCGAAATCGATGAGGCGGTCGAATTGTTCCGCAACGCGTAACTGACACCCCTTTCGCCGGCCCTCCGGGGCCGGTGTTCTTTTCTCAATGGCGCGTATCGGAGAGTCCTTCAGCAAAGCGATTTGCTCAAGTGCTTTCGACCGCGTGGCTCACGCATCGAAATCGTCCGCGCAAGCGGCCATCTCTTGACTCATCTCTCTGGAGGATCTCATGCGCCGGATCGGCAATATCACGGCGTTTTTCGGCGCCGTCGACGTGTTCAGCAATTGGCACCCGTGCCGCTTTACGTATCACGAGGTGACGTTCAACTGCGGCGAGCAGTTCATTATGTACGCGAAGGCGTTGCTGTTTGACGATCACGCAACTGCCGCAGCGATTCTCGCATCGACGTCACCGCGCGAGCAGAAGCGCCTCGGTCGTTTCGTGAACGGCTTCGACGATGCACGTTGGGTGCAGATTCGCGAGTCCATCATGTTTGTCGGCTGTCGCGAGAAGTTTCGACAGAACGAGGCTTTTGCGGCTGCGCTGCGCGCAACGGGAACGTCAGTCCTGGTCGAGGCGAGCGCGTATGACCGGATCTGGGGCGTGGGGCTCTGCGAACACGATCCGCGCATCGCCGATCCGTCTGCCTGGCTGGGACTGAACCTGCTTGGCAACACGCTCATGCGTGTGCGCGATGTGCTTTCTCGATCGTGACTTCCCTTCTTGCGCTGCGTGCTGGCGCGAACCTATATCTGGCTGCCCCCGGGTAGTCATTTCTTTTTCTGGAGGCGTTGATGAAGATCGCGCATTTTTCTGACCTGCATTACGCACCTGAAAACCTCGACGAGGCGGACCGGTGCTTCTCGCATGCGGTGGGTGACGCTATTGCGAGCGAGGCCGTTGTGGCGGTGATCAGCGGTGACTCAACAGACCATCGCCTCGACGCCCACGCGCCGGCACTGAACGCACTCGCCACGCAGGTACACCGACTCGTACAAGCGATGCCGGTGTTGATGCTGCAGGGCACGTTCTCGCACGAGCCGCCGGGGACGCTGGACAACTTCGCGCTGATGGGCGCGCGGTATCCGGTGGCCATTGCGGACCGCGTCTGTCAGGTGGCGCTTTACGACGGAAACTTCTGGTTCTCGCGTGGTCCGGTTTTCGACGAAGACGAGGTGCAACACCATCTGTACAGCGAGCCCGAAGCGATCTTTACCTGTCTTCCGACGATGAACAAAGCAGAGCTGGCGCTGCGCGTCGGGTCGCTGGCGGCATCGACTGATCTCGCGGACACCCTCGCGGGGTTCCTCGCCGCTGCTGGCCGGATCAATGCAATGTTCCGAGCGGCGGGCGTCCCGACGATCGGAGTGTCGCATGGCACGGTGAACGGTTGTCAGACGGAACACGGCGTCACGATGGCAGGATTCGATCACGAGTTCAGCCTCGGTGCGCTGTTTGGTGCGGAGTGCTCGGCGTTCATGCTCGGTCACATCCACAAGGTGCGACGTGAGGTTGCATAAGTAATTGTTCTGCACGGCAGTCCTGCGTGACAGAACCAGCTGTTCCTCCAGCTGTAGCCTACAGATGCATGCGTGGACGGTAACGGCCGCGTGTGAAGCCATCTGGACAACGTAGCCCATTCCGGTTGGATGAAGCGAACCTCGCGAGAGGGATGCGGAACTGCGAGCATCACGCGGTGGGGCGCTAGGCTTGGGAGTATGGTGAACGTAAGTGAATCGGTGATAAATCTCGTCATGTGTGAAGGAGCCAAAGATGCTGGGCTTCAACCAAAACGGTGTGTAGATGGTTCTGGTCTTCTTGTGTGACCAGACGAGGACGTGAATCTACCGGGAAAAGGCCGACGCCTAACCTTCCAGTGTTACTTATGTGAAACACGGTAAGCCCGTAGCTCTGCCTGAGAGGGCAGGCGAACCGTAAGGAACGCTGTCGGAGTTGCGGGTATGGGATGCCGGAGAAAGCGAAAGTCGGACTGTAATGGTACGAATAGGGATTGAGAGGCAACTCGACATCATCCTGCCCGAAAGGGAGCAGACTTCCGGCTGGTCTCTCTTTGCAAGAGAGTTTGACGAACCTTCTTAACGGAGGAAAAGCAGATGACGACCATGAAAATGGTTGGTGCAGCCTCCGACTGCGAGGTTGCGTGGCACGCTATAAAGTGGAGCGACGCGCATCAAACAGTAAGACGGCTGCAAATGCGTATTGCGAAGGCAGTTAAAGAAGGGCGCTGGGGTAAGGTGCAAGCCTTGCAACGGCTCCTGACTCACTCGTTTTATGGCAGGGCAGTAGCTGTGAAGCGAGTGGCCGAGAATGGAAAACGTACTTCAGGTGTAGACGGCGCGGTATGGGATACGCCTGAAGCGAAAGTCAGAGCTGTGTTGTCTCTGAAGCAGAGGGGTTACAAGCCTCAACCCTTGAGACGGGTATTTATCCCGAAAGCAAATGGCAAGTTGCGCCCGTTGGGTATTCCGACGATGGCCGACAGAGCGATGCAAGCGTTGCATTCGCTTGCTCTTGAACCTATCGCGGAAACCACTGCGGATCCTAACTCGTACGGCTTCCGACGGGGGCGGGCGAGTCGAGACGCTGCTGAGCAATGTTTTATTTCGCTCGGCAAACGCGTTTCACCTCAGTGGGTCTTGGATGCAGACATTGCTGGATGCTTTGACAATATCGACCACGACTGGTTACTGGCCAATGTCCCCATGGACAAAGGCATTCTCAGAAAGTGGTTGAAATCCGGCGTTGTATGGCAGGGTCAGAAATTTTCGACGGTAGCGGGGACTCCGCAAGGAGGCATCATCTCTCCGCTATTGGCGAATCTCACTTTGGACGGGATGCAGCGAGCTCTCGCGGCACACTTTGGTATCAAGCAGTACAAAGGTGTCAACGGGGAACACAATCCCAAAAAGGTGAATCTGATACGGTATGCAGACGACTTTGTGATCACGGGCGCGTCGAAAGAGGTGCTCGAAGAAGCAAAAATCTCAATCGAAGGGTTCTTGACGGAGAGAGGGTTAACGCTGTCCGACGAGAAGACGAAGATTGTGCATATCGAAGAGGGTTTTGACTTCCTTGGTTGGAACTTTCGTAAGTACGGAACGAAGTTGCTGATTAAACCAGCGACCAAGAACGTGCAGGCTTTTCTGCGAAAGGCGCGAGGAATCATCAAATCAAGCCGCCCTGCAACGCAGATGGAGGTGATCAACCGGCTGAATCCAGTAGTTCGGGGATGGGCCAACTATCATCGTCATCAAGTGTCGAAGGACACCTTTAACAAGGTGGACCACGTCATTTGGAAACAGCTTTGGCAGTGGGCTTGCCGCAGGCACCCCAACAAATCTCTCGGCTGGGTGAAAGGTCGTTACTTTCATCGTGTCAAGGGACGAGACTGGGTGTTTGGCACATCGGTGACTGATGACCGTGGCGTGGACCGGTTCGTTTCATTGGTGAAAGCCAGTGATACGCCCATTCGACGGCATGTGAAGATCAGGGCAGAAGCGAATCCATACGATCCTGGCGGGGAACAGTACATCGAAGACAGACTCGGTCTGTCAACGAAGGAAAGTCTTCAGGGACGGCATCGTCTGCGGATGCTCTGGTATGCGCAGGATGGTAGGTGTTCCAACTGCAATGAGCGAATTACGAAGGACAGTGGCTGGCATGTTCACCATATCCTTCCGAAAGCTCATGGCGGAAACGACGCTTTCTCTAATCTTGCGCTTCTCCACCCGAATTGCCACAGGCAAATCCACAGCCAAAATTCTCGGGAAGCTGCCGGCTCTGGTCAAACAGGGCTTTGATGAGGCTTGAGCCGTATGCGGGGAAACTCGCACGTACGGTTCTTAGGGGGGGATGAGGCCGAGAGGTCTTGTCTCTACCCGACTATCAGACGTGGGAGCGCGAGGGACGCGTCGTCGGCTATCCCGGATCGGTCGGGCGGTTCCACTACGGCGAGCTCGGCGACAAGGGCTATCTGGCGTGGGACGTGTCGGCTTCCAAAGCAAGTGCCACGTTGATCCCGACGCCTTCCCGCGAAATGGTCTCCGTTGCTTTTGACGGGCCGCCTGACACGAACGAGCTGGAAGCACTCGCAGCCGCATCTGCCGGGAAATTCGTGCGTATTCGCTGGCAGATCGATGAAGAGCATAAGCAGCTGGTCGACCGCAAGGCGATCGAAGCGATGTTCTCGACGGCCGCCGGCGTAAAGCTTGAGCCTCGCGTATTGCCTGTCATGCGCAGCCGGGCAGAAGGGATCAGCACGGCGCCGACGGTCGACGCGAAGTTGACCCGTTGGTGTGAGCTGGCCGACGTCGATGCGGTCTCGCTGGTTGATCGGCTGCAGTTGCTCGAGACTGGCGAACCGGACGCGATCGCGCAAGCGATCCTGGCGCGTTTAGCCGACACCGCTGAGTCCACCGGTGATCAGTTCAGCGCGCCAAGCGTCGCGTCGGATCTGTCGCTGGCCACCACGGTGGCGCACGGGGTGGATGCTGCGACGGGCGCCGGTGAGCCGGCCTGGCTCAACGACGATCTGTTCGCGGCGTAATGCCGCTCAACGACGGAGCGTCTTCCGTCCATTCGAACACAGCCGTGTTCCGATAGCCCGTGTGGCTATCGAAACAAGGTTCACCGCGCGTCCGTTGGCGCATCGAACGCAGCAGCTGCATCCATTTTCTTTCTACCCGGACGGGACGTGTTCCCCGTCAGGGGCGCACACCGTCTCAATTCTGGAGTGTGCTCATGTTTGGTCTCTATCCTGCTGGCGTCCGTTGGGCGCAATCCTATACTGCGTCCAACGACGCCAAGTCGTTGCAGAAGCGCCTTGTCGACCACGGCGGGTGCACTGCAGCCCTCTTTCATCAACCGTTCGGTGTTCAGCGCGGCGCCGTCATCGCGCAACGCGATGGCCTGTTCGTCCTGACCCATGTGATCGAAGCCGACCAGGCCGAAATCGTGGTCACGCCGGGCGTCGAGCTGCAGAACCTGCTCTGGTCGTTCGACTCGGGGTACTCGAGTCAATGGTCAGGTCGCGAGCTGCAGATCCTCACGGGTTGTCCCGATTGGGACTCGGTGCTCAAGCAGACGTCGGACGCGTTCCGTCGCCTCTGTGGGACAGTGCGGGCCGCCGTCGATGGCACGTTGGGCAAGCCCGCTTCCCGGCCCGAGCCGACGCTGACGATCGACGACGATGATGTGCCATTCCTGCCTGACGACTATCTGCAGCCCATCACGCTCGCGGAGATCCAGTCATGCGACCACTGAAACTGTTGCTCGAAGGGTTCCATGGCGTGCGGGACGGGATGAAACGCGACAGCGTTGAACTCGACCTGGCGTCACTGCCCAACGGATTGATCGCGTTGACGGGGCCGAACGGCGCCGGCAAGACGACGATTATGGACAACATCCATCCGTACCGGATCATGCCGTCGCGCGTGTCGAAGCTCTCGGTCGATGCGTTCTCGTACTGGGATCACATCTGCGGGGTGCAGGCGCGCAAGGAGTTCGAATGGGAGCACGATGGCTTGCGCTATCGATCAACCTTCGCATTCCGCAAGCCTGGCAAGACCGGCAAGGCGGACTACTTCCTGTTCTATCACTCGACCGATGGTGAGTGGCGGCCGGTATCGCTGCCGGACGGAACCGTGTCGGACGGCAAAGGTGAAACCTACGATCGATGTGTCGATGCGATCTGCGGTTCGCTCGAATCGTTCTTCACGAGCGTGTTTTCGGCGCAGAACCGCCGACCGCTGGCGTCGTACGCTGCGAGCGAGATCAAGGCGTTGCTCGCTCAACTGCTGAAAATCGATCACCTCCGCGCTTTGTCGACGAAGGCGGCAGATGTCGCAAAGGTGCTGGCCCGGCAACTCGGTGTGGTGCAGCAGGATCTCGCGGCGTTTTCTGGAAAGCGTGAGCGGGTCGATCAAACGCGCAAGGCGATCGCGAAGGACGTTTCGGAGATCGCAGCCGCGCGCGAGAAGCGCACGACAGCCCAGGCAGAGATCGTAACGCTGATGCAACAGCACGCCGTGCTGGTTGCCAAGCAAGGCGAGAACGCAGGTGCGGCGGCGCGGCTCGGAGAACTGGGTGCGCGTCGGACCGAGCTGCAGACCTCGCTTCGTGTATTGGAGCGTGACGGACAAGCGGAGCAGCAACGGCTCTTGCAGCGTGCGACGACGATTCGTAACACGATCGCCGGCCACGTAGCGGTTGTTCGGCAGCGTGAGCCCATTCTTAGCGCCGCAGTAGATCGTGACGAGGTGCAGCTTCGTCTTGGAAAGGCCGAGGCTCTGATCGAACCCCTGCAGCGCGCGATCGACGAGCTCGACGCGAAGCGACTGCGGGCAGTAACCGTCGGGTCGACGCTCTCCAGCCTGCAATCGGAGGGCACGACCAAAGCCGATCTGATCAAGACCCTGACCGAGCAATCGGCAGTCATCGGATCGGTGCCGTGTGCGGGGATGGATATTCACGTGACGTGCCCGTTGCTCGCGCAAGCGAGGAGCGCGGCACAGCAGGTGGACGTCCAGACCATCTCGTTGAATGACCTTCGGGGCCGCTACCGCGGCCACAAGGCGGAACTGGATCAACTGGCACCTGCTGTCGCGGCGTTGTCTGCAAAGCGCGCGGAACTGCAGCGCGTCAATGCGGAAATCACGGCTGCCCGGCAGGCGCTTCAACGCGCGACCGAACTTGCTGCCCGAAAGCCGCTGCTCGACGCAGCTGAAAACGGGATGCGACAGGGCCACGCGGAACTCGAATCGCTCGATGTTGAGCGAGGCGAGGCGTCGAAACGTCGGGAGACCGAGACGGTGCGGCTCAACGGCTTGTTGCGGGAGGTCGAGGCCGAGGTGTCGCGCCTGGCTTCGGTCGATGTTGCGCAAGCGATTGCGGATGTCGATCGCCAGTTGGCCGCTCGACGCGAGACCTGTACGGGGCTGGACGCCAGGATCGAAGCATTGATCCGGAGTCAGGCTACGGGAGAAGCGACGCTGGTGACGCTCGAGCGCGAGCTTGAGGGTTTTTCGGCGACGCAGGCACTCGCAGAGCGCATCTCGGACGAGATCGCGAAGTGGAACCTGTTGGCGAAAGGGCTGGGCAATGACGGCGTGATCGCGCTGACGATCGACGACGCTGGCCCGGCACTGACGCAGACGGTGAACGACCTGCTGCTCGCGTGCTACGGCACGCGATTCACGGTCGAGATCCAGACGCAGCGCACGTTGGCCAACGGTGAAACGCGCGAGGGATTTGAAATCCTCGTGCACGACGCCGAAAGCGACAGCAGCAAAGCGGTCGGCGTGATGTCCGGTGGTCAGAAGGTGTGGATCAACGAATGCCTGACACGCGGCGTCGCCCTTTATATCGCGGGTAACGCGGGACAACCGTACGAGACGCTGTTCAGCGACGAGTCGGATGGACCGCTTGATCCCGATCGCAAGGTGCAGTTCATACGTATGAAGCGCGAGGTGCTGCGTCGGGGCGGGTATGCGCGGGAGTTTTTCATCTCGCAAACGCCCGACCTGATTGCAGAGGCCGATGCGGTCATCGACGTGGCCGCACTCGCGAGGTAGTGCAGCACACATTTTTAACCCTGGTGGGGAACGTTCCCCACAGGGGCGTTCCTCGCCTTTTTTCTTTTCGAGGAACGCAATGAAACTGAAGTCCAATCCGGCTGCTCTGATTCGAAGCCTCGCGGTTTCGATCCGCCCGAAGCCCATTCGCATGGGTACGGAACACGTCTACGAGCTGAACGGCTCGCGGCTGTGCGACGTGCTGATCAACGGGCGCTGGGTGACGGTGGCGGCTACGGCTGTCGTGGCATTCTGAATCGTCGACGAGGATCGGTCGATGAACGGGATGACGAACATGGTGATGCTGTTGATTGCAATGCACGGCGGTTCGGAGCCGTCGGTGCCTGCCCTGCGCTACGCGGTGGCTTCGCAGGCCGCCGTGAATGAGCGGCCACCCATGAGAATGGACGCGGTCATCTGCAAGGATGGCCAAGTCCACACCTTTCCGGCCGGGCACCCCAAGCCCTGCATCTAAACCCCTGACCAACGGCTCCGCTCTCGTAAGAGAGTGGGGCCATTTTTTATTTTCGACAACCTTTCTGCTTCCCCTGCACCTAAGGTGCGATCTGGCATGATCGGAGTCGAAGTAATCACGCGGACGAAAGGCAGGGGGAATAAAGACTGTCGAAAGATTACTACTAGGAATTCTTAAACGCTTCAAGACGTTGGGGATTGGTAAGCGGCTCGGCGCGACCAGTTCCATATTCGCGCGCGCGCGGGGCATGATGTGAGAGCTTGGGGAGTTTCCGTGAGGATCACGTGAGATCGTGCCCATGATCCACGATCGTGGGCACGATCCATCTGGATCCATGAAGCAGTCAGGCAGTGCCATGCGAGCTGATCAACGTCAGTCTGTCGACCACATTCCAAGGCAGCAGTTCGTCGACACGGGTGAGATCGGACGGAATTAATGGAGGCCAACGGGTTAAGCAGCGACCTGATTCAGATAGAAGCGCTGTGTGAATGCGACCGGTGACTGGTAATCTGAGGCTCGCCTGCGAACGTTGCCGGTTGTGGAAGATCTCTGTGTATTCGCTAATCGAGTGCCGCGCCTGCTCGCGCGTGGCGAAGCGTGGATCGTACAGATGGGGATGGGGCTACCGATGAATTCCACGACTCTTCCTTGGGGCCTGGGCCACGAGTCAGGCATAATTTCTCAGTTGACAATCAAATCGGTTCCGCATCGGCCGAAGATGCCACCAGATCCTCCAATCTGACTGGACCGGATATGCACGTTTCTTTCATCCTATTTGTCTATACCTAACGCGTGAACGCCCCAGACTCCACGCCGTCATCGCGCGCCGACCTCGTCTATGTCAGCGTCCGCGAGGACATTTTCGACATGCATCTACTGCCCGGTGATCGCGTCACGGAAGCCAGCATCGCAGAACGGTTCAGCGTGTCGCGCACACCCGCGCGCGAAGCGTTGCTTCGCCTGCAGAGCGACGGGCTCATGCGCGGTTACGTCAGGGGCGGATGGGAAGTCGTGCCGATCGATTTCAAGCGCTTCGACGATCTGTACGAAATGCGTCAGCTGATCGAGACGTTTGCCGTGTCGAAGCTGTTTGACCAAGACGGCGCCGTACAACCTGACGTCTTGCCCTTGCTGGAGCGGCTTGAGCATGTCTGGACGGTGCCGCCCGCTCAGCGGCTTCGTAACGGACGAGAAATGGTGGCGCTCGACGAAGCCTTTCACCAGGCGCTCGTCTGGGCTGCCGACAATGCGGAACTCACCAGCGTGATGCAGCGTGTGACTGACCGCATTCGCGTCGTGCGGCGCCTCGACCTCGTACGCGGCGACTGCATCGACGAAACCTACGACGAACACATCGCCATCCTCGACGCGATCCGCGCTGGTGACAAGGACCGCGCCATTGCCCTGATCGCGCGACACATTGAAGGCAGTCGTGTTGCCGTTCGAACGATGACGGCCGAACGCCTGAAACATGCACGCACCGCGAAAAGGCCGGATAGCGTGCCGTATGCACCACCGAGGGTAAGAGGACCGGCGTAACCGCCCCGCCTCCGGGCATCGACGCCCGAATGTTCAAGCGCGCGCCAGGCGCAGCAAGGGTTTGTCGCATCGCGGCATGCTGGCACATGGTTTGCTTGATATTCTTGTATACAAGCAAATCGAGCCCAACATGTATTCCGCTTATCTGAACCCGACGCGCGGCACGCGCGGTATGGCCGTCGCCCCGCACGCACTCGCCTCGCAAAGCGCATTGGCGATTCTTCGTGAGGGCGGCAATGCCGTCGAAGCCATGATTGCCGCCGCGGCAACGATCGCGGTGGTCTACCCGCATATGAACAGCATCGGAGGCGATGGCTTCTGGCTGATTTCCCGACCAGGGGCCGAGCCAATCGGCATCGAGGCGTGCGGCGCGGCCGCGCTGGCCGCGCACATCGATGCATACCGCTCGCGCGGTCTTGCCGCCATTCCCGCTCGCGGCCCACTCGCAGCCAACACGGTTGCCGGCACCGTGTCGGGCTGGGATCAGGCGCACCGATTGTCCCGAGACGTACTCGGCGGCAAGCTGCCCGTCAAACGCCTGCTCGAAGACGCGATTCATTATGCGAAAGCCGGGATGCCCGTGACCCTGAGCCACGCACGCTGCATCGAAAGCCGGCTCGCTGAACTCACACCGATCCCGGGCTTCGCCGACACCTTCCTGCGCGACGGACGGGGTCCCGCCACGGGCGACCGGATTACCGCACCGCGACTCGCCGCGACGCTCGAGCAGCTAGCTAACGCGGGTCTTGACGACTTCTACCGTGGCGACATCGCACGCAGCATCGCAGCCGACCTGCAGACGCTCGGCTCGCCAGTCGCGCTTGCCGATCTCGAGCGGCACGAGGCACGGCTGCGCGTTCCGCTCGCATTCCAGCACTCGCTCGGCACGCTCTACAACATGCCGCCGCCGACGCAGGGGCTCGTTTCGCTGCTCATTCTCGGCATCCTCGACCGCCTGTCGCCGGCAGACATGGACCCACTCGGCCCCGAGTTCGTGCACGCGTGCGTCGAGGCCACCAAGCTGGCATTCAGCGTACGCGACGCCCATCTCACCGATCCCGATTACATGCGCATCGACCCGTCGACGCTGCTCGAACCGGCCGCCCTCGACGAGATGGCCCGGCAGGTGTCCCCGACCCATGCTGCCCCATGGGGCGCAGGTCGCGGCCCAGGCGACACGGTATGGCTCGGTGTGATTGACGACAACGGCGTCGCGGTCAGCTTCATCCAGAGCATCTATCACGAATTCGGCAGCGGCGTGGTCCTGCCTGGCACGGGCATCAACTGGCAGAACCGCGGCTGCAGTTTCTCGCTCGACCCGACCGCACTCAATTCGCTCGCGCCCGCGCGCCGGCCGTTCCATACGCTCAATCCCGCCCTCGCGCGGCTAAGCGACGGTCGCACCATGGTGTACGGGAACATGGGCGGCGACGGGCAACCGCAGTCGCAAAGTGCGGTGTTCTCGCGCATCGCGCATTTCGGCTGGAACCCGCAGGCTGCGATCGATGCGCCTCGCTGGCTGTTGGGCCGCACGTGGGGGCAGTCGACCGACACGCTCAAACTCGAAGCGCGTTTCCCGCCCTGGACGATCGCGGCACTCGAGGCGTTCGGCCATGCGGTTGAAGTGCTGAAGCCGTATGACGAGGCGATGGGGCACGCCGGCGTAATCGTCAGGTATGCGAACGGACTGATCGAAGCCGGCTACGACCCGCGCAGCGACGGAGCCGCCGCGGGCTGGTAGGCGCCAGCACGCCCTTTTTCAATCGACGTTGTTGCGTATCCGGCCTGCCGGCCCGGAGGACGCCGTACGTCCGCGCCTGCCCGGTTGCAGGCATCCACCAAACGGAGAGCAACATGACTTCCCCTTTGCCAACTACGACGGCTGCCCGCGTTGCGAACGCGTCGTCGTCCACGACACGCGGCCGCTGGCTTCAACTCACCCTCGGCATCGTCTGCATGATGACCATCTCGAGCCCCCAGTACGTCTGGACGCTGATGGCCAAGCCGCTGGCCGCCAAGCTCGGCGTTGCGTTGCCGGAACTGCAGGTGACGTTCTCGCTGCTGATCGTGCTGCAGACGTTCTTTTCGCCATTCCAGGGCAAACTCATCGACCGCTTCGGGCCGCGGACGCTGATTTCGATCGGCACGGCCCTGTCCGGTCTCAGCTGGTTATTCGCATCTCACGCGAGCAGCCTGTCGACGCTGTATCTCACCTATGGCATCGTGGGCGGCCTCGGCACCGGAATCGTCTATATCGGTGTCGTCGGCCTGATGGTCCGCTGGTTCCCGGAGCGTCGCGGCTTTGCCGCCGGCGCGGTGGCCGCGGGCTACGGGATGGGGGCGATCGTCACCACGTTCCCGATTTCCGCGTCGCTGCAGGCACATGGCGTCGACACGACCTTGTGGATGTTCGGCATCGGGTTCGCCGTCGTCGGCTTCCTCGCGGCGCAAGGGCTGCGCGTGGCACCGTCCGCGGACGGCGTGGCCGGACTGACGGCCCAATCGTCGACAAGAAATCTGAGCCCATCGCAAATGTTCAAGACGCCCGTCTTCTGGCTGATGTTCGCAATGATGACGATGATGTCGACGTCCGGCCTGATGGTGACGTCGCAAATGGCCTTCTTCGCCACCGACTTCGGCATGACCACCGCCGTCGTGCTCGGCATGGCCGCGCTGCCGCTCGCGCTAACAATCGACCGCTTGACGAACGGCCTGACCCGACCACTCTTCGGCTGGATTTCCGACCGCTACGGACGGGAAAACACGATGTTCGTCGCATTCGGCCTCGAGGGTGTCGCGATGACCCTGTGGCTGCTCACGCGCGACAACGCGGTGCTGTTCGTGCTGTTCTCCGGCTTGGTGTTCTTTGGTTGGGGGGAGATTTTTTCCCTGTTTCCTTCGACGCTGACGGATACCTTCGGCCCGCGTCACGCCACGGAAAACTACGGCTGGCTCTATATCTCGCAAGGCATCGGTTCGATCTTCGGCGGTCCGCTTGCCGCGCTCATGCACCAGCACACCGGCAGTTGGGTCCCGGTATTCGCGTCGGCCATCGCACTCGACATCGCCACGGCACTGCTTGCGATCGCGGTTCTTAAGCCGATGCGTGCACACTTCCTGACTCCCTGAAATCAGTGCTTTTAGCGCCCAAACGCGTCGGACCCCGCACGAGTGAAAGCTTCGGCTACCGAGCGTTCGGGGCGCACGCCGCGAGATGCTCGAATGCGAGCACTCAACACCTCCGAGTCCTTTTCCAAGCCTGTGAAAATCGATGACCCGCTCCAATTTTCTGCCCGACAACTTCACCTTGGCGCTCATCGGAACGGTGGTCATCGCCAGTCTGCTGCCATGCCGCGGCATAGTCGCGATTGGTTTCAATGGCTTGACGACCTTCGCGATCGGGCTGCTGTTCTTCCTGCATGGCGCCAAGCTCTCGCGCGAAGCAATCGTAGCCGGCATGACGCATTGGCGTCTTCACGCCGCGGTCCTGCTCAGTACGTTCGCGCTGTTTCCGTTGTTGGGCCTGGCGCTGAAACCCATCCTCGCACCGTTCGTCACGCCCTCGCTCTATACAGGCATACGGTTCCTCTGCATGCTGTCGTCCACGGTGCAGTCGTCCATTGCATTCACTTCAATGGCCAAAGGCAATGTACCGGCGGCCGTGTGTGCGGCTTTGGTATCGAGCCTGCTCGGCATCTTCATCACGCTCGCGCTCGTCGGCATACTGGTGGCGGATGGCGGTGGCCACGCGGGCTCTGCATGGGATACGGTCGGCAAGATTGTGCTGCAACTGCTCGTGCCGTTTGTCGCCGGACAGATGTCGAGACCCCTCGTAGACCGACTGATCGACACGCACCGCGAGATGCTGAAGTTTGTCGATCAAGGCTCGATCCTGATGGTTGTTTGTGTCGCTTTCAGCGAAGCGGTCAACGAAGGCATCTGGCACACCGTTTCCGGGCAAGCGCTTTGTGGACTGATCGTCGCCAATGCCGCGCTGCTCGCTCTCGCACTCCTTGCCACGGCCTGTGCCGGCAAATGGTTGGGATTCACCCGCGCGGACCGGCTCAACCTTACGCCGGTCGAACTCGACCGACATCTGGTCCACCATGCGATCTCGAATACGAAGCACCTCACGATGCTGAACCTGGCGCCCGTTGACCTGTTTCGCAAGCGGCGTGAAGCCTAGACCCTCTGGAACCAAACCCGGTGCGTATTGCGCCGGGTTTTTTCTGCCTGCTGCCTCCTTTGCTATTGCCTATCGGACTGGGTACGTCATGGCGGGACCAACGCGAGCGCGATGTTCTCAACGATTCAACCCATCGTCATGGTCTTACCGAGCTGTCCGTCCGCATATTTGGAGCTTACGCGGTCGGTGGCCGGTCGAGGATGGCCGCGAGACGGTCTGCTGCGGGCGTTGGGGTTGCACGCGCGGTTTGCAGGCGGGCCCGCCCGACCACCAGGTCACGCGAATTGATCGAGATGCGGTCAATATGTCGGCCACGTGCGGCGGGCTGAGCCGATCGCTCATACGGATAACCGCGATGAATGTAGTCCTCGAGATCGGCTTCGACGAAGGCGATGTGATGTTGGCCTGCCTCGGTCAACGCGACGCAAAGCATGTCGCACGGGATGCCCGTCAGGTCGCGATCGGCGATCCGGTTGAGGATTCCGTCGCGGACGATGTGATCGGTGATCAGGACGTCCTTTGGGGCGCCGCAATTGTCGATCTGAATGATGACCTGCGTCGGATCCGATGAGAGTGTAAACAGTCGGTAGCAGCAGACGGCGATGCTACCGCTCGCGAAGTAGGCGAGGTCAGTGTAGCGCGTTACGTAGTCCATAGTGAATGCTCCAATAGCGAAAAAGCCAGCGAATGTGCTGGCTTTTTCAGGCTATCGAGGCGCAGAGGAAGTCAAGTCTGGGGTGCAGCTTGAGGCCCGCACGGGATCGTCGCCCGAATGCGGATCACGGTCCGCTGGCTCGTGAGGCCCAACAGATGCATGACGTCGTCGTTGCTTCTGCCGGCGAGCAGCAGGCGCCTGGCGAACGTGTTCCGCAGGGTGCGCGGGCTCATATCGGGGAGCCGAACGTTGATCGTGAGGAGCTCGTCTCGAACGATGCGGCCGAGCATCTCGTCGGTCATTGGCCCGCCTGCACGGGGTGACGGGAACAGTAGTGGGCTGTCGGCGGCGGCGGACAGGTTCTGCCATCGCGCGAGCGCGGGTTCCGCGAATTCGTCAACGTTGACCCGGCGTGCTTCGCGCGGGCCGCGCTTCGGTATACGGAGGTGTGGCCGCGCCGGCGACAGGTCGAGGTCGACGGCGGCCGCCTGCCGGATTTCCTGCGCGGTTATGCCGGTTGAGAGCAATAGACCAACGATGGCGCGATTACGCAACGCGCGATCGTCGAGCCCGTCGACGGCTCGGACCGACGCCTGCAGTCGATGGTCATCGGCCTCGAGAAGGTACACCGGGACGGGTTCATCCTCTGGCCAGGCCTGCGTCAGCGTATAGGCGGCCGCTGGATTGGTCTCGCGCACGCCGACGTCGACAAGATGTCGGCCGAGCCTGTCGAGGAGCTTCTGGTACCGCAGACGTGTCGTGGTGCCTGGCTTGCACCGACGATTGAGGTCAGCAAAGAACGATTCAAGGTGGTCCGGACCGAAGGTGGTCAGCGACCGCTGCGCGGCGGCGAGGTGGCGCATGAAGCGTTCGAACATGGCTTCGTGCTGGACGATCGACCGCGGCGAGAACGCGCGGCGATTGGCGCCGGCGGCTTCCGTGCGTTGCCATTGCCGATAGGCCTCGGTTGGTCCCGATAGCCAGAGAGTCGGTTCGTCCATGCGATCTTATATACTGAATATTGCCTACCTCAAGCATAACGCGAATCTACGATTCGCGTCACCTGTCTGCAAAAAGGAGGGGCAACCGTCCACCCGCGCTTGCACATGGACGCTGGTACGCACCCTGTTGAGCGCACAGAACGCGTCGTTCACGCCGCGTCCTTCCCGTTCCCGGATGTGGGCGTACCCACCAGAAGCTCTCGGACGCACCGATAGACAATCGGCAGCGACGGATCCGACTTACTCCAGTCGATGAGGCCATTGAAATCAACGCCCGGCATCGTAGCCGGTCCGATGCGCGGTAGAGCATCGACGACCACTGAGTCATTGCGGCTCAGAAAGGCCAAATCGGAAAACGCTTGCTCTTCGAGCTCAAGCAATAGTGTCCAGCTCAAGGCGTGTGCGAGGCCGGCGTTGATGTAGTGTTCCGCGAGCAAGGTCGCGATGCGTCGCAGATCGTCCGAGGCAAGTTCGAGCGCGTGCTCGTACCAGACTGGGTCGAATTCCGAACCGGGGCGACCATCGGTTGGGGCAAGATTCATAGCGGTCGACGATGAGAGGGTGCAGCGGCCTGCCACGCGAATGCCTGGCGCCGCAGGCGGCCGGAATGCACTGTGAATGTAACCAGCGTTCCGTAGAAGTTCAAGACCGGGCGCCGCGCTGATCAATTTTGAAGAGCACGCGGTCTTTGCCATCGATCCACGCTGGCGGGCGGCCTCGGCCATTCCATGTTGCGCTGGTTTCGGGATCGCGGTACTTGGCATCGGGACGGCGACGCGGGTGCTTCCGATGTGTACCGTAGATCTCGCGCGAACTGATTCCGAATTCACTAACGAGTTGGCGTACGTCGGACAGGGGTGTTGTCCGTGCCGCGTCTTTGGCAGCGTCGATTTCTGCTTCGAGCGCGGCCCGTTTCGCGAGAAGTTCCTGGTAGGTCGACATAATCTCTCCGATCGTGGTTGGTGAATCAATATCGACCAGCATAGCGAGGGAGTCAGGAAGTCAAGTTCCGGTCTCGATGTACGTTGAACCTTCCACGCGAGCGCGTCGGCCGGTACCCGAATCATTCAGCAGAACTCTCTCACGGTCGTCAGCAGCGCCCTGCGTAGCTCGGTCCGGTCGACGAGCTTGCGGGCGATCAGATGCCGCACCTTGCCGTCCGTCTGCCAAACGCCGTAGACGGCGAGTACTATGGCGCCGAGTGCTTCCCTTCGATACGTCTCTAGCAGCGTAGGTCGGAGGATTACGTTCACCTGACCCGTCTCATCCTCACGCGTCATGAATCGGACACCGTTGGCGGTACCCGGCCGCTGTCGAACCGTGACCAGGCCGCACGCGCGCGCAACCTATCCGCTGCGCAGCGTTGCCAGTTGGTTTGGCCGGCTTCAGGCGATCGTGCAGCCGCGCCAGCGGATGCCGGCCAAGAGTGAAACCCATCGGTCGAAAGTCCGTCACGATTCCCGCACCCTCGGTCGTTTGAGGCACCGCCGGCACTACGTCGTCACGTTCGGTGCCGTGCAGCAGACCCCGCCCGGGCACGCTGGCGGCGGCCAGCTATAGCGCCGCGCGTCGATTGCTGTTGGTGAGCGAACGAAGGCCATTCGCGCGAGCTCGACGCGAATGGCCGTGTCTTCGCCCATGCTGTTTAGGCGTGAGAAGCCCAGGTGCACCGGCGCCGACGTCGCCCCCCCTTCGATAGCGCAATCCCATGTGCTCACGTTTACGTCGACAGGCAGTATCTGGGCGCCGCGACGTTTCGCGTCCCCGTCAGGTTACTCGCCCGGCCACCATGTCTTCCCCGTTCGGTTGACTAGGTAGTCGTCGAGGTTCTTGCCCTCCAGCCATTTCGGACGGGGCCCGAACCCCGACCATTCCTTACCCGAGGATGGGTCGTAGTATTTCGCAGCAGCACGGCGTTTGCGTGGCTTGCGGAATCCCGTGGCCGACAAAAGCTCCTCCTCCGTGATGCCGTACAGTGCAACCTGGTCGCGAATTGCGTCCAATGCGGCACGCTTCTCCTCACGCTTCGCATCGACGAGGCGGTTGTTCAATTCACGCAACTGAGCCTGAAGGGCCTCGATATCAGTCAACATATTCGTTCTGGAGTTTGTTGGAAATCCGCAGGATGGTAGCCGAGAAAGCTACATCACTGAAACGCTGGCTAGACAGGAGGACAGCACTTTGCGGATTTGGCGTTCAGTCGAAAAGGTTGGCGAGGGGTTCTGCCGGCTTTTTCCGAGGACGCGAGGTACGGCGCGGGTTACACTGAAAAGGAGCGCCACACCGTCTCTCTCGTAACAGGCTCGAAACCGAGCATATTCCGAGATGGAGAAACGATGGAACCGAAGCGTCCAAAGACCCTCCCCCTCACAGATCCGGCACCTGCTGCGCGTCACTGACGCGACGAGCCGGCATTCTGAGCGCGACACGCTCGTGCTGTTGCTCGGATTCACATGCGGCATGCGTGTGTCCGAGATCGCCCAACTCGAGGTGGCCGACGTGCTGTTGCCGTCCGGCCGTCTCTGCGAGGAAGTGAGCCTTCGAGGCGCGATTACCAAAGGCTCGAAGGCCCGTTGCGTCTATCTGAGTCATCCCAAAACCGTCGCTGCCCTGGGGCGTTACATCGAATGGCGCTGGAAGCGCGGTACGGTGACGGCGCTCGACCGGAGCAAGTGGCAGGGACTTATGCCTAATGTGCTGCTCATCTTGACGCACAAGGGCACACGCTACGAACTGAGCGTGAAGCGTCGCGTCAACTACGACGGCGAAACGGTCGAATATCTCGCGGCAAACAGCCTTCAGAACTATGTGACCGGGTTGTACTGTGCCGCTGGTTTCGGTCGGGGTTTTCAAGCCTCTCAGGTCGCCGGACCTTCGCGAGTCGGCGTGTTGTACAGGGCCACTCGATTGAAACGGTGCAGTTACTGCTCGGCCATGTCCACCTCGATCACGTCGCGCCCTATCTTGAGGTTTCCAGATTGGCGCGTCGCGAAGCAATGGCGGAACTTGGCGGGCCGTTTTCGGACTGACGAGGAACTTCGCGGTACTGGCTCAAGTACCGACGGCGAATACTGGAAACACAGGACGTGTGCCGGACCGGAAATCCAATGATATATTGGTGTACATGAACACGTTATCGCTACCAATAACGATGGGCAACCGTGCCCGCATGCGCGAACTGTGCACGCTCGCTGGATCGCAGGGTGAAGCTGCCAGGCTCATTGCGAAGCAAACCAGCCGCCCGTGCAGCGTGAATGCCGTGAAGTCGTGGACTTGCGATCCGGATACGTCGCGCGCACGGACCTGTCACGACTGGGCTGTTGAAGCGCTCGAGAAGGCATTGAAGAAACTGAATAAAGCGAGTCGAAATGGTGTACATGTACACCAAACATGAGAGGCATGACCCCGGAGATTTCCCTGATGAATTCGTCTGTTGACCCGTTAACGGCCCGCGCGGCAGATGTTTTTCTGAAGCGCATCGCGGTCCGCTATTCGGTAAGCCGAGCCATTCTTTTTGGCAGTCATGCTCGACACGACAACACCGACGAGAGCGATGCAGACATCGCCGTCATTCTTCGTGGCGAGCATGGGGAGAGCACCGATATTGCACTCGATATGGCAGGCACGTCCTTCGACGTGCTGCTCGAAACCGGTGTTCTAGTCGGAGCATTGCCGCTTTGGGAGGATGAGATGGAGCTGTTCAGCAATCCGGTACTGATTGAAAACATTCGTCGTGAGGGTATTCCGCTGTGAGCAAGACGCACAAGGACTACATGGCGAAGGCGGGCCGCGTACTCGAAGAGGCGCGTATGCTACTCAAAGCCGGAGGCTACGAGGGCGCGTGTAATCGTGCGTACTACGCGATGTTTGATGCCGCACGCGGCGCTGTTGGGTAGTGGTGTGGAGAAGTCGCCAGAGACACATAGCGGGCTAATCGCCGCATTCGGTTTGAAGTTGGTGAGGAGCGGGCTTATTCAACCGGAGTTCGGTAGGGCTCTGAGCGAGGTTGAGAGCTTGCGCGGAATCGCAGACTATGGAGTCGAATCGATCGTGGCCGACAAGGCCCTCTGGGCGGTTGGGCAGGCAGAGGACTTCATCGGCATGGTGCGCCAGCTGCTCGCTCGCGATCTGACCCAGAAGTTGGAAGATCCGGAACCGCCATCGACGCCCGGCATCGATATTTGAACGGGAGCGGTTTCATGAGCATCGAGTTAGTGCCCACCGTGCCACTCGTCGAACGCGCAGGTCGGGCATTCGCCGTACGCTTGAGCGATATTCCGCAGCCGTGGCTAGACCGTTTTCTCATTGCATTGCGCGGCTCCGCCTGCCCGGCGCTCGACGGCGAAGGTGAATGTGCGTATGCATGGGACTGGCAGGACTGGCTGCAAGGGACTTTCCCGCGGGGCCGCGCTGTAGAAATGTTCGATAGCCCCAATGGGCGCGGGCGCTAAACCCAAGGAAAACGTTGACGAAGTTGCGTCTGGAGGCTGCCATGAAGCGAGTGAAGCGGTTTTCGGAGTACGGGGGCTGGAAGATCGAGGCATCACCGACCATTCTTGCGAATCAGCGGCTCTTCGTTTCAGGCGTCATCGTTTCACGAGGCGACGAGCGCTTCATTTTCACTGACCTCGGCAACCGCGTGTATCGAGCGCAAGCCTACGAACGCGGTATCGAGTGGGCCAAGCGATGGATCGACAATAACTTCGTGTATGGTGCGCCAAGCCGACGCGGTTAGGAAAACTATGGACAACACCATTGAGATTGCGAGCAATGCCCGGTCGGCTGTATCGGCCTTAATCCGAAGATTGCTCGTTGCATACCGTGTGGCTGAGACGCCGCAATCTCAGAGGGACTTCCTGCTGCAACTGAGGGCGGTTAATGAAACGGTAGCTTTGATCGAGCCATTAACTCGCTTTAACCGTTTCACGGAATTGGAAGAGCTCGATGTGTCCGCAGCCGAAATGGCGGAACTGCTCTCGGGGTATCGAACCAACCTGACCCGACCCGAAGAAAAGATCTATTTTGCGCGAGTCCAGAACTGCGTATTGCGCGGGCAGGTGATCGACCGTCAGGCCGGGGGCGAACGAGTCCTTCGAATGATTCGCGATCTTCAGCGAGATAGCGACCACAAGCTTGTCTTGATGTAGGAAAGCGAGCCCATGGGATACGACGTTCACATCACGCGCAAAACGAATTGGTTCGACGACGAACCGCAGATCGACATTTACGAGTGGCGAGTTCTTGTAGCGTCGGACGAAGAAATGCGCCTCGACGGATACGCCGAAGCCAAGGTTGGCAGCGGAGCAGTCCCTCGCATGGAAAGCGAAGGGCTGGCCGTATGGGTAGCGTATTCGGGCCATGCAGCCAATGGGAACATGGCGTGGTTTGACTTCGGCAGAGGTGACGTTGTCGTCAAGAATCCGGATGCTGAGATACTCGTCAAAATGTGGGCGATAACCCAGAAGCTCGGGGCTCGGGTGCAGGGCGATGACTGCGAGTTGTACGGTGCTGATGGAAACGTCGTTACGTAACGATACAGCGATGTCGAACCAATGATCGCTCCGCTCTGGTGAACGTTCGCCAACTATAGGAAGGAAAAGCCATGACGCTCCCGTCCGGCAGCTACCTTTGCTGGGATCGAGTGACCTGCAAGGAATGCGCGGCAGTCGATCGTCCAATGGGCTACAACGACAAGCTGTCCGGCGACTTCTATCATGTCGACCGTACTTGCGGTTACCAGTGGGTCGCGATAACCGCCGAGGAGGAGGAACTCGCGGCCGAGGAGCGCATGAAGGACGCGCTCGGGACTGCGGGCTCCATGCTCGGTAACAGCAACCAGGAAAACGCCGGCCATGCCGGCGCAAGGAAAAGAGAGAACATGAAGTCGAAACCGACGGGCTACCTAGCTCTAATTGCGCAACGAGAGGCACTGGATGCGCAAATCAACGCCGCTCGCGAAGCCGAACGTGAAGCGGCGATCGGACAGATCAAGGCCCTGATGAAGGAGTTCGATCTCAGCATTCTGGATCTGCAAGAGAAAGGGCATAAGCGCAACTCGAGGCGCATGTCGACCGTTCCGAAGTACCGTGACCCTGCTACAGGTAAAACCTGGTCTGGCAGGGGCCGACAGCCAGCATGGCTCGGTAACGATCCTGCAGCGTTCCTAATTCAGCCCGACCTGCTCGCCATCTGAGTAGGGTAGCCGCCCTTCGACCATTGATAGGAAAGGAACTGTACAAAGATCTCATGAAACGCGGGAAACCAAAACTTACCCGTCAGGACGCGGAGCGTCTCTTTACGGGATTACCAAGCGGGAACACGAGCATGTCGGGCCGGCCGGTGAATCCATTCGAAGCCAGCGCGTTCGATACGGCCCAGCGCGCCGATGACGAACCCCGGCTCTGGAAAGACAATCTGATCACGCTACCGAGCGCGATTGCTTTGCCCGCCGGCTACGCGTCGCTGTCCCACTTGTGCGAGGCGATATCGCGCATTTTGCGGGTGAGATGGGTGAGAGAAGCTGGCCACGAGGTTGTTGCCGAGTTTCCTGAAGGATGGAAAGCCGTTCGCCCGGCCACTGGCCCCATTGAACTGCGAGATCCGTCGAACGTGGTGCGAGCAGTGTATGGCTGGGCGGAGGATGCCGAACTGCGGTTGTTGCCACGCTATCTGGTCGAGACACAGTCGAACAGTTCGAGCGGGATGGGCAGCTTGCTGGTACGTGATCGCGCCACTGGGCGGATTCTCGAACGTTCCTCGATCTGGTCGTCACTGACAGGCAGCAACCACCCGGATTGGGCTCGACTTTCAGGGTGGCTCAGTTTACGCTATCCGCAACATCTGGATCCGTTACGGTACTGGGACGATTGTGAGGCTAATGCCGACCTGGTCGGCACCTAGGAAACCAGGCAAATGAACATGGACCAAATCGAAGCCGAAGCGAGCGAATATCTAGCGCACACACTCGGTAAGTTCACATTCACGGACCTGACTGACGAAAAGCGTCACGCAGCGTTCATGCTTGCTTGTACGTTACCGGATCGGGCCGTTATCAAAGACTTCATCGTTGCTGCAAGCGAAGCGGAAGTAGTTCGCGCTGGCTGGCCAGCAAATGTTGCGCAGACACTCGCGCCTTTGGTCATGAGACTGGATAGCGTTTCGTATGCAGCGCGGTCTGCTTCGCTGTTCGAAACACGTAATTGAAAGGCCGGAAAACAGCCCCGTTGCGGAGTGAAGGAATTTTTTGACCGAGTACAAACGCACCTTTCGCAACACAGAAAGTCTCGCCGAAGAAGCGGTGACGCGATGCCATTGGGCCGTTTCTAACGGCGCGCGGCTACTCGGTTCTGCGCGACAGCCGTACGCAGACCGGTACCGCAATCGAGCAGTTTTTGCGTGTACAGGCACCCGATGGTCAGACACTGCAGATGCGAGTTCGATTGTGCTGGCGCCGCACCTACGAACGTGCGAACCAGGGAAAAATCGCAGCGGTGCAACTGCGCGCTCGATTGATCAATGATAGCTGGGATGACACGCTCGCTTTCGTAGTCGGGCGTGACCGGGCTGAGGGAAATACACATCATCTCTTTGTTCAGCGCGACGGCATGGACATCGCTTACGCCACGCTAATTCCCCGGGAGGAACTTGCGCCGATTTGGCGAGGCCAGCGTGATGTAAGTGCCGGCTTGATCGCCAAGGGCCTGCTCGGGAGGATGTCGAAGAACCACGCCATGAACGGCACTAGCCCTACAATCTGGCTTCAGGACGATCGTAACGCGCATGGTCATGAGGTCGCGGACGTACTGTGGAGCTGGCCCGGTGTTATTGATTTGGCCAAGCTCGCGGTTGCGCCTGCAAAGAGTGACGAGCCTGTTGACGACACTTACGATGACTGTCCGGTTGGTGACACGTGGCTCATCGGCAGCGACGGCGCTGAGCGTCGTCCCGTGGCGCGCTCTGAGGTCAAACGCGATCCGCAGGTTCGCCGCGCGGTGACACAGCTCTGCCCAGAGGGAGTCGTTATAGTGCCGGGCCGATATCCCGGATCGGGTGGTCCGCGAACCATCCCGACAGAGTCGCCATCGCGCCGGGCTCAAGCAGATGCGTGAAGAGCAGTGCCAAGCGCCTCTTCGGCCGCGAGACCGCGACATAGAACAGGTTGCGATAACGCTCGTAGTCCGCCGTTCGAGTACCGATCAGGCCAGGGTTCCCGGCCATCTTAAGATAGAGGTTGAAGTCGTAATCGTTCCAGCCGCGCCCGAACACGACGAGGACATTTTCGAACTGATCGCCCTTCACCCCATGCTTGGTTTCAAAAGGCGAGTGACCGTCGAGATATTTGCAGAGCGCGATGATCTCTTGGTAGGACACTGCGTGAAGCGCATGGAGCTCTTTGATGCGTCCCGTCAGCGGTTCGCCGCCCGCAAGCGCGTCCGCAAGCGCCTTCTCCTGGCGCACGACCGAGTCTGAGAGGATCGGCAGTCCGGTGGAGGACAGATATGCGAGCACGTCGCCGACCGTGCCCGTGTTGCGAAGTTCGCAGAGCCGCCTCATGGTGTCCGTCCACCTAGCCTTGTCGGCCGGCCCGTTCATCACCGGACGCTCAGCGTCAATCGCTTCGAACATCTTGCCGAACCGCTTGGTGCGGTAGGCCCGCGCCGCCGGTTCAAGATGTTCGTGGAAGTATGCGATGACCTCGTTGGCCTTACGCGTAAAGGAATCGTTGAACGCGAAGACGGCCCGCATCGAGTTGTAGCCCATCTCTGTCGCGAGCGCCCGGTGGGTTAGCATAAGGACCTTCGTGTCGCCGGCAAAATCCCAGCCAACGCTCTCCAGCTCGGAGCGGACATTGCTAAGCGCTCGCGTGGCTTCGGCAGCGGGGAGGCTGCCCTGCCAGTGGTTCGCCGTGAGCCGTCGCCCGCCCCATCCGTTGGTGTGGTAAACGTGAACTTCGCCCGGCGCAGCCGGGTCTTTCACCGCCTGGGCGAGCTCCGGGCGGATCAAGTTCAAGCTGTCGACGATTGGCTTCGCGCTGCGGAAGTTCGCCTTCTTGTCGATGCGCTTCAGCGCGTCGTGTGCGATCGAACCGCAGCCATCGCCATAAATCTTCTGCCAATGGTCACCGAAGAAGCCGAATTGCGGCGCGTGCGGCTTGCCGATGAAATGGTCCTTGATGCATTCAACGAGTTCGACGTTCGTGTCCTGGTACTCGTCCACGAGGATGAGCGGGAAGCGCGACGCCATCGCGTTGCGGAACTTCGCGAACTGCATGAGCTTGATAAACACCGGAAAGATGTCATCGTGGTGCAAGTTCGCCGTGCCATCTTCGATGGAGCGCCGACCGAGCGCGTACCCAACTGCCGTGATGTTCGCGGCGTCGAGTTCTTCGACGCGATCCACCCAGCCCGGCAGCGTGCGGACAAGCTCGCGAAGCCGTTTCTGAAACGGGCTGACAAGCATCCACGCAAATGCGTGGGTCGTGTCACAGTAGATCGCCGGATCGCCATCAGTCTGCGCGATGATCGTATCCCGCGCGACATTGGTGTAGGTGACGCACGCGACTTGCCGGTGCGTGCGTTGAAGCTCCCGCGATTGGTCCTTCAGGATGTAGCGAAGCGCAGCGATCAGCGAGTAGGTCTTACCGGCGCCAGCGCCCGCCTCGAACACGAAGCTCGACCCGTCGTTGAGGCAGTCTTTCAGCGCTTCCCAAGCGGCGGCGGCAGCGGCTTCAGCTGGATTGGGGTGAGTGACCCCGCTCATATGGCTTCACCTGAAAGTGGCGTGTCGGTGAGTACATTGATCGCATCGATGGCCTGTGCCTCGGCGGCGAGTGCCACGCTAGGATTGGCGACGGCAACATTACTCGCGGCGAGCCAGCGCATGCCCTCTTCAATATATCGCGGCGTGACCCAGTCGGTTCTCTCAATCGCGTAGGTCAGTGCGAACTTTGACTTCTTCTGCTTCGCGGCCTTGTCCTGGGCAGCTTTCGCGAGTGCGTCATTCGTCGCGCCAGTAATGCCGAAAAGGGTCTGGTTCGCAAGAATGAACGCGTCTTCGAACGTCCGACCACACGGCCCGTTTGACGCTTCCGGCACCTGATATGCGAGGCGCAGACTGCCGCGAGTCTTGGCAGCGTTGTCTGCCGCCAATGCCGTTGACAGAGGGAACAATGTCGCCCCATCCGCTACTTCTTCCTCGTCGTCGTCAGCAGTCTCGGCGACGGCTACCTCTGCCGTCGCCGAAGCTGCGGCCATCGAAGCCGCTTGCGGCATGGGATCACGTGTTGTCGTCTGTTTATCAGCAGGCGTTTCGGGCACCGGGGCCGGAGCTTCGACCGTGTTGAACCAGTGTTTGATGCAGGAATTGCTCGTGGTCTCCCCCTCGTGGACGAGACAAGCTTCGAGCTTCTTCTTCGAGTTACGTTTGACGGCGTCGAGATCAGTAATGATCAGACTGCGCAGGCCCAGGAATTTGAGAAGCGGAATGAAGAGTTGCGCATAGGCCCCGCCGACCTCCATGATCGTAATGTATTGGCTGCCAAGCTTCAGGGAGGGATCGACAGAATCGAGGGCGCGCATTACTTGCGGCAACATTAGCCGCTCCGTCGTTCCTTCAATCAGCACTGCCTTATCCGCGAAGAAGAGATCGCAGCGCGTCAGCGTGAGGTACTGATGCAGGAAGTCAGACGCAGGGCCTTTCAATCCGGCGAGGTCGCTGCTGAGGTCCTTGACCTGAGTACAGCGAACACCAACCGGCAGATCCGTCGACGTCACGGCGAAATAGCGGATCGTGTCGAAGCGGGCTTCATTCGCGACGTGCGGGGAGTGCGTCGAGACGATGAATTGCACCGGCCATGAGACGTTCTCGCCCTCCAAAGCGCAGAGCTTTTTAACGATCTCCGGCAACTGCCGAATGAAGACCTCCTGCATCTGGGGATGTAGATGGGCTTCGGGTTCTTCGATCACGATGAGCTGCACGCCAGGCGCGTTCGCATGCGCCCGGTACTCGCGGAAGAAGCCGACGATCTTGAGCAGGATATAGAGGAGGTTGCGATACCCGAGCCCGTTGTAGGACTCTGGTAGCTGCACGCCGCTGTAGCTGGCGTACTGAATTTTTGTGAAGTCGGACAGAAGCTTGCCGACTTCGAGCTTCGTCTCCGGCTGCAGTGGCACGTTGTCCAAGCCCGGATACCCGAAATACTCAATCGCAGGCATGAGTTTCGCGAGCTCTTTCTTGAAATCCGTGTCCATCCCCGACTGGATTTCCTCAACGGCCTTCTTGAGCCCGTCCGCGATATTCTTTTGGGAGCCGTCCGCCGTCGAGACGGAGGCGCTTTGGAACAGGCTCTCCAGCACCTTTGCCAGCACGTCAGTGCTACGGGCACCCGTGCCGTCGAGTGCACGCTGGGCGTTCACAAAGCCGAGCGACAGCAGGTTTGTGACAGCCTTGGGCGTCACGTCACGCGTATTCGTCGGGTCCTGCGGGTCCTCGGCCCACATCCGCGTCGTGAAGAGCGTCGGCACGCGGTCGGTCAAGCTGCGGAAGAGCGCCAGGCGATCCCCATCAGAGTGCGATTCGTCGGGCCCGTGTAGGATGGTTTCCTCGTGCCCCTCGAATAGGTCTGCAATCCGGCCATCGGCGAGGCTCCGCGAGCACACGATGACGGCCTCGGTGCAACTGTCGTCGGTATCTATAACGAACTCGCGAAGCGGGCCGAACTCAGGAACAGTCGGGTCGAAGCCCACATGAAGTCGCAAATCGATTGACGGCACGAGCGCCCGAACCTCTTCGACGCCAGCACCTTTTAGGTATGCTCGGTGCGCCGCGCAGAATTTGTCGTAGCAGGCGCTCGAGAAGTCCTCGATCTCGAACGTGCTCCGTTCAGACAGGAATTTGCGGATGATGTCTGAGAGCGAGGTCTTCCCGCAGTTGTTGCGTCCAACCACGACTGTGGTCTCGTCTTCGAGCTGCAGAGAAATATCATGCAGCAAGCGGAAGTTCTTTATTTTTATTGTCTTTATATTCACGTAGTCGTCCCACCTGAAAGATTCAGTGTGACTAATTTACACTCAGGATGCGGCTAGCGGTAGTACGGACTGGAAGAGGCCGGAGCAGCCCTCGCGCTCAATGGATTCAACAATCCTTAGCGCGATGCTGTTTCCAATATTGCCGGGGCAACTCCAAGAACAAATCGCTGCGTCGGTTTGCTAGGTGAGCATTGCTTTGTTCCATTTGGGTATACCTGTGGCGAACAGGTAATTCCGCAGAATTTCCGTTCCGATAGAGTTGACAGAATTCCGGAACAATTTATAATTCGGAACGATATATCAACGGAACAACGTGAACTCCGAATGCGACGAATCTATTACGGGCGGGTATCAACCCTTGATGGGCAGACAGCCGCGAGCCAATACGCCGACGCCGCCGAGCAAGGCATTGATCCCGACGATGTGTTCATTGATGAGGGCGTGAGCGGGTATCACGTGCCTCCGTCCGAGAGGCAACAGTGGCAACACGTAGAGCGCGACCTACGTAAGGGCGGCGTCCTAGTGGTTCGCTGGTTTGATCGTATCTCTCGCCGCTATGACGAACTCCACGCGACGATGCAGCGCTTGATAACGAAGGGCGTCCGCGTGGAATGCACGCTCAACGGCATGGTGTTCGACGGGCAAGAGACTGACCCAACCCGCAAGGCCGTCCGGGACGGAATTCTGGCATTCATGGCCACTCAGGGTGAAGCCGATTACCGGAACCGTCGCGAAATGCAGGCCAGAGGAATCGCCGTCGCCAAGGAGGCTGGGAAGTACAGGGGCCGTAAGCACGCCGTCGATTACGCGGAAGTTCGTGCATATCACGCAGAACACGGGGGCTCCGTGCGAGCCCTGGCCGAGCACTTTGGTGTGGGGGTCGCCACCGTCTCCCGCGCACTGAACTCGGCAAACCCAACCGACGAGTAATCTAGAAGAGAACCACATGAACGCAGCGCAAGCTGCTGCCACCGCACTGCCGCTGCCGACGTTATTAAAGCGGCCGGCCGAGCAACCGCCGATACGTTCAGCCACTTTGGAATGACCACGGGCTCCGCGTTAGCAAGGCCCGTCTGTCGGCCCATTGACTGAACCTTGCGGCATCGAGATTACCCCTGGCCAGATAATGCAAAGCCGCCCGAAGGCGGCGGCGCGGCGCTATGGTCTTGCCAGCACGACTAGTTCTTCTCGCCTGCCCGCGCCTACAAACCGGCGTCGCGCAGTAGCTCAGAGGGAAGGACTTGTATCGCTCGCGCAATGCGAACGATGTTCATGAAGGTGACGTTTCGCTCTCCGCGCTCGATCTTGCCCATGTGCGACCGGTCGATTTCTGCAAAATCGGCCAGTGCCTCTTGTGACATCTCCAGTTCCTTGCGGCGAGCGCGAATTGCCGCGCCGAGCGACACAAGGTTTCCGTCCTTATCAAGTTTTCCCGAGACTCTTGCCATGGCTTGAATCGTCGCGCTATGATGCATTCAAGGACACGGTATTTACGACCCATTTTTAGTTCGTCATGCCGCTTGGCTGCCATGCTGAGCTAAAGGTTGCTCTGATTTCCGACTGCCATTGGCCATTCGTTTCTAGTTCTGTTCGGTGTTCGCGATGACGCAGGAGCCGGTTCGGCAGTCCTAGACGAGAATGGTCACGTCGGTTTGCGGCGTAGCCGTGCCTCTCTCAATCGAGGTATCTATTGTCGAGGACCAACAGTGACGACTTTGCAAGAGCTACAAAACCAGATCCGGCAATTGCAGCAGGAGGCGGAGGCGATGCGGAGGGAAGAAGCAAGCGTGGTCATTACCAAGCTACGCGCCGCTGTTCTTGAATTCGGCATTACGCCCGACGATATATTCGGCGCACGCGCCAAGCAAGTCCGGCGCTTGCCAAGAAGTCCCGCTACCCAGAAATACCGCGATCCGTTATCGGGGGCGACATGGAGCGGGCGGGGGAGAGCGCCGCGATGGATCGCGGGCCGCAACCGCGACGACTTCCTCATCACTGGTGCTCAATAGTCTTTTTGGCCGCCATCGCGACGTATCGCCGCGCTGACCGTAGGTGCAGCAACCCATGATCCAACTCTTGGTTTGTTCGGGGGATGCTGCATCAGCGACATCCTCGGGCAATCACGGGCAGCCTACTGGTCCTGATCCCGGCGCTCTTGGACCGTTCAGCACAAAGCCAACAAAAAAATTTGCCGTACCTGAAACGGGGTGCATGACACCGCTCAAAGACGAGGTCCGGGTCGTTGACCCGCCCGCCACCGGCCTTATTGCTCCGAAAGACAAGCGGTCCGCTGCGTCGCGCATTTCGCGCTCAGATGGCTCCGTCGGGAGTGGCCGATCGCCCTCGGGAGTTGCAACGTCTAGTCAAAGGAGTTGACCGTTCCGGAGCGAACTATCGGCCACTGGCTTCCTCTGCTGAGATTCGGGCGTCTGACCGGCAAGGGAATCGACGGTCGTTGGCGAGCTCGTTGCGTTCTGCAATTGACGTGGCAGTTATAGGGCTCGATCGACTCTCCCCCTAGTCAGGCAAGGCATTGCCTCATACCGGGTGCAGCAGGATAATGTCCAAACTCTTTTTTCTGACGCATTGCAAGCAAAAGGCTGGATGACAAATTCCCTTGCCCTGCAGGGTGACGAAGACTATCGCCGCTGGCTCACGGAGCTCAAGCAGTGGGTCGAGCTTGCCCGTGCACGCGCCGCCGCAAGCGTGAATCGCTAGCTGGTGACACTGTACTGGCAGATCGGTAGCGACATTCTCGAACGTCAGGAATGACAAGGGTGGGTGCGAAAGTCATCGATCGGCTAGCGCAGGACTTGAAGGCTGCATTCTCCGACATGTGGGGATTCTCTCCGCGTAACCTGAAACACATGCGTGCCCTGGCACAAGCATGGCCATCGTCGGAATATGCGCAGCAACCTGCTGCACAATTGCCGTGGTTTCATCTATGCACCTTGCTCGACAGAGCAAAGGATCCGGCGGTCCGCGATTTGTACGCGAGCAAGGCGCCTGAGCACGGTTGGCCCCGCAACGTTCTCGCGATGCAAATTGACACGCAAGCACATGCGTGGGCGGGCGCGGCCGTAACCAATTTTGATGCACGATTGCCGCCGCATCAATCTGATCTGGCGCGCGAAGTGCTAAAAGATCCGTACATTTTCGACTCCCTAGGCTTGACCGAAGATGCTCAGGAGCGCGACATCGAGCAGGGGCTTGAAAACACAGAGCTTTCGACGGAATCGAAGATGCAGACACTATCAACTTTTGTGCGAGCGGAGGAGTTTGGCCAACCGGACCTGCTTCATACGTACATCGGGCATCTCGTCAGCCTGGGCTTGGTTTCATATACGAATGAGCATCAATGGGTGCGGTCCCCGGGGATGGTTAAGTGCGGCATTCCCAACTGCCAACTCCTGTTTATTCGGCTCAATGGGTTCGGGAAGTTGTTTCATCGTGGATGTTTGTCGGGTGGAATTGCGGACCAGCAATAAGAAAACGCTGGCCCGGCCGGTGCCAAGGAAAACATAAGGGGGAAAGGCCGATGACAACGATCAGCGAAGCGGAATGGCAGGCGAGGTTGAAGCAAGCCGAGGGCTTTGCAGGAGCCGACACCGAATGCTCGTTGTGTGGCGGAGCTGGAGGATGGCCCGAACTTGCCGGCTTCGTCGCGTGTAAGCCGTGCCATGGGACCGGATCGACCGCTCCATCCCGCACGAGCGGGGACTAGGAAAACCCATTGATTCTGTACACCTCAATAGATGGCATAATTCGGCGTACCGCACTTCGCGGTCAACGAGTAAGGGAGATCCATCTATGGCAACGAAAAACTACAAGGACCTGAAGGACCAGCTTGCGAAGCTGCAAGAGGAAACCGAGGCGGCACGTATCGCTGAATTGGATGCGGTGGTTGCTGACATTCGTGTAAAAGTGGCTGAGTATGGCATCACGGTTGAGCAAATCTTTGGTCGTCAACGCTCAAGCAAGGGCAAGGTGGTTTCTGCACCGGTTGCTGCTAAGTATCAGAACCCCAAGACTGGCGAGACGTGGAGCGGGCGCGGTCGTGCCCCTGCATGGATCAAGGACGCGAAGAATCGCGATCGCTTCCTGATCGCATGAATAAAGGGAGCTGCGGCTCCCTTTTTCTTGGGGTGTGTTACCAGCAATCCTACTGTCCGCGTAGAGGAAAACGGGAATCGAAGAGACATGGCACGCCACGCACACTGTAGTGGTCAAGCTCGAGGTTTAGCTTGAGCGGAAATGTGCTGCGGGCGTCCTTATCGAGCACCCCAGTAGAGACGATTCATCGTCCAGGTGTTTGGACGGCGCATTAGCGGGTGAGGGCGAGGCATGAGCTTGTCGGGTGGTGTCAGAATTTCCGTGTTCAAGGCGGGTTGAGATTCACACGGATGGTCGAACGAATCGATCCTCGTAGAGGATAGCGAACTGGTTCATCGCCGTCTTCCAATCATGAGCTGCGCGCCCCCAATCGGCAGTGATGTTGCGCAGTGCCAGCCAGATGAGCTTGGTGGCAGCCTCGTCGGTCGGGAAGTGTCCTCGGGTCTTGATGATCTTGCGCAGCTGCGAGTTGATGTTCTCGATGGCGTTCGTAACCGGCATGATATAGCCGGTGCCTCGCGTTTCCGCGCCGAGTGGTTTGAGCGTATGGTGTGACCATCCGGGACAGGGGCACTGGGGAGCACTTCGGGTGGGCAGGCCGTTGTTACACGATGAGCCGCGAGCTCGTGTTAGTAGTTGGCCGCCCCTGCGACCCGCCCGGTTGCGCTGTGAGCGCGAATCCGTAGTTGTCGTGCTGTCCCACCGGCTCCCAACAGTGATCTGATACGGGAGACGGTTATGCGAATCGTGGGGTTTGACGTCTCGCGCTCAGTGGCCGAGATCGCGTACCTGGAGGATGGCACGCTGCATGCAGGCGGCCGCACCGGGTTGCGACGCGACGAACTGGAGCGTTTTGCCGAGAAGCTGCGCGCCACCGATCATGTGGTGCTCGAAGCAACCGGCAACACTGCCGCCATCGTCAACGTGCTTCGTCGGCACGTCGCGCGCGTGGCGATTGCCAATCCGCTGCAAGTTCGGCTGATCGCGGAGGCTCGCGTCAAGACGGACAAGATCGATGCAGCCGTACTGGCACAGCTGTATGCAAGCGGCTTTCTGCCGGAAGTATGGATGCCGGACGAGCACACGCTGGCGTTGCGCCGACAGATATCGCGTCGTTCACAGCTGGTGCGGCAGCGCACGCGGCTGAAGAACGAGATTCATGCGGTTCTGGCCGCGCATCTGATCGAGCGATGCCCCGCCACCGATCTGTTTGGCAAGAAGGGGCGTGCCTGGCTCGGCGTTCAACCGCTTCCGTTGGACGAGCGACTCGGTGTTGAGCAGCGGCTGCGCGAACTGGACCGCCTCGGTGAGGATCTGCGCGAGGTGGAGCAAGCACTCGCGCAAGCGACCATCGACGACGCGCGATTGCGCGTGATGCTGACGATCACCGGCGTCAACACCACGGTGGCGATCGGGCTGCTATCTGCCATTGGCAACATCGAGCGGTTTCCGAATCCGGAGAAGCTGGTGAGCTACTTCGGGCTCAATCCGTCGGTCTATCAGTCCGGCCCGACACCGGCCAGGCACGGCCACATCACCAAGCGCGGGCGCTCTTACGCACGGGCGATGCTGGTCGAGGCTGCCTGGGGCGCCACGCAGGCGCCTGGGCCGCTGCGCGCCTTCTTCCTACGCGTGCGCGATCGCCGCGGCCAGCAAATTGCTGTCGTCGCGACCGCTCGCAAACTCGCAGTGATCGTATGGTATGTGCTGACACGCGACGAGCCGTTCGCGTGGGACCGTCCCGCGTTGACCGCACACAAGTTACGTGCGCTGGAACTGCAGGCTGGAATGCCGGCGCAGCATGGCTCGCGCAAAGGTCCGGCTGCCGCCTACAGTCTGAAGAGTGTCCGTCAGCAGGAACGAGCCGTGGCTGAGCAGTCTGAGCGAACCTATCAAAGACTGTTTAACCGGTGGAAGCAGTCGCGCCCCAAATCAGACAGCGCGCCGATACGGTGGCCGGAAGCGCGGACATAGCGAACGAGCGAAGTACGGCGTGGGGGCTTGTGTATTTCATCCGTAGTGTAGATAACCTTGCGAACCGCCGGCGGAAACGCGAAGAATGGAATCACACGATCCCAGGCGTTGCGCCACGCCGCGCTGACCGTCGGGAATCTCTGGCCCCATGGCCCGTCGGCAAAGGCATCGAGTTCTGCCCGAGCCGCTTCGGCGCTCGGCGCGGTGTAGATCGGGCGAATCACGGCGGCTAATCCTCGACGGTCTTTCCAACTGGCGTAATCGAGACTGTTGCGGATCAGATGAACGATGCAGGTTTGCAGCGTGGTCGCCGGAAACACGGCGGCCAGCGCCTCGGGCATGCCTTTGAGGCCATCGGTCACGGCGATCAGGATGTCGTGGACGCCACGCGTTTTGAGGTCGTTGAACACCTTCATCCAGAACTTGGCGCCTTCGGTGCCTTCGATCCACAAACCTAGAATATCGCGCGTGCCGTCGGGCAGAATGCCCAGTGCAAGGTAGATCGCCTTGTTGCGGACCACGGCGTCTTCGCGAATCTTGACCCGCAGCGCATCAAAGAACACCACCGGATACATCGGTTCGAGCGGCCGTGCTTGCCAGGCGGTCACTTCGGCCATGACCTCGTCGGTGACCGAGCTGATGAAATCGGGCGAAACCTCGGTGCCGTATTGCTCCTGCAAAAATCCCTGAATCTCGCGCACGGTCATGCCCCGGGCGTACATGGCGACGATCTTGTCGTCGAAGCCCGTGAAGCGTCTATCGTGTTTGGGAATCAGCAGCGGTTCAAAGCTGCCGTCGCGGTCGCGAGGCACCTCGATACGGATCGGGCCGTCCTCGGTCAGGACTGTCTTGGCGCCCGTGCCATTGCGCTGGTTGGTCACGGCGCTCGGCTTGGCAGCGCCTGGCGGGTAGCCGAGATGGTGACTCATCTCGCCGCCCAGCGCCCGCTCGATCAGCGCCTTCTTGAGGGCCAGCGTCGCGGCATTGATCGCGTCTGCGGTCATCGGGCCGTTGCCGAATTGCTCAAGCAACTCGGCGGGAATGGCCGGCAGGTCTACCGGCTTGGCTTTCGGTTTGCGAGGCATACATCCTCCTTCGGAGCATCATATGCCTTGAACACGAAATTACTGACAGGCCCGCTTGTCGCTCGAGGGACACGAGTTTGAGTAACAACAGTATGTCTTGACTTTTCACCGGTCGCCCATGATTTCCGTTCACGGTCCACGGACGGACATCTTCCGCCCCTTACTAGGTCTGTCAACACATTTGAAGAAGCAAACTGCTCCCCGAGCATCTGCCAAGCGAGATCCTGACGTACTGGCCGGAATCGGGTGAAACCTGCGCGGCGTGCGGCGGCCCCGTGAAGCAACTCGGCGAGGACATCTCCGAGCAGCTGGAATATGTACCGGCCAGCTTCCGCGTGATCCGCCATCTGCGCCCGAAACTGACATGCACGTGCTGCGACCACATTACACAAGTTGCTGCGCCGAGCCGCCCCATCGAGCGCGGCCTGGCCGGTCCGGGCTTGCTGGCTCATGTGCTGGTCTCGAAGTTCGCGGAGAGAGGCGTCATTGATGGACCGCATACGATTCGACTTGCCCGACAAACTGCCGCGCCACCAAGTCGTGCGCTTTGCCGCGACGCTTCGATCAAAGGTGGAGGTGGGCCCTCCGAGGGAGTTACCCTCGTACCGCTCCCGGAACGCCAATTCTAGAGGAGGTTGAGGACCCGTGATGAACAAGACGCCACCACGAGAGACCTCGTGGGGGGGGAGTGTGAACAGGAAAACCAAACTACCGACCAATCATGGCAAACAGCTCGTGCCGGTGGAATCGGAATTGGCTGATTTTAAATCGGACTGTTCGGTATTCGACAGGGTCCTCGATGTACATGGAAAGCCGGCTGTCATCTGCGATGAGCGCGTCGCGCCACGCGTACACGCCGGTCGTGACCCTGCCGACCGAGTAGTAGCTCGAGGGGGCAATCATGGCAAACGGGCGGAGCCCACGTGATACGGCCGCAGGTATGCAGTCCCAATACCGACGCCCTTATCTAGGAATCGCTGCATTTGGCTGTTCCAGCGTCTCGCACTGACGAAGACCGTGGACGATTACGACACGCTGTCGCCATGGAAGACGCCCGTCAACTAACGAGAGTCGTTTAGTACTTCGTTGATGACAGTCCAAGACCTTTCCGTCTCGCGTTGATTGCCATCGTGCTGTGCCGCGACAATACACGCTTTCCATAAAGCCCAACCACGTGCACGATTCCACGTGTCTTCGTCAAAAGATAGCTTGTTCTGGAACACTGCACGGCTTGTTCCGGAAAATTGAGTCCAGGCGATTACAAGGTCGCACGCGGGGTCGCCCACTGCCGAGCTACCAAAGTCAATGACTGCACTCAGCCGCCCATCGGTGACAAGCAGATTGCTGAACGCGACGTCTCCGTGAACCCATGCCGGAGTGGCTCGCCACTCAGACTGCAAGGCAACGTTCCACAATTGCTCGACTGCTCTTGTGTCGATATTGCCCTCAAGTTCAGTAAGGGCTGCTCGAATTTCCTGATCGTAAACTGCTAACCGTCCGCCTCGATGAAAATTGTGCGGCCCGGCCAGCGGCCCGCCCTCAACATCGATTTGGTGCAGTGCGTGGAGAAACTCTGCAAGGGAGCTGGCGAATTGATTCATGTCTTCGATCAATTCTGCCTTGGCCGGCACACCCTCGATCCATTTATAAACAGACCATGGCCATGGATAGGTACTGCCGGGCATTCCCTTAACTAGGGGTGTTGGAATCTGGAGAGGCAAATGTGGCGCCAACTTAGGAAGCCACCAATGTTCCTTCTCGACTTGTGCAACGTATGCAGGGCCACTCGGCATCCTGACCACCATATCATTGCCCAAACGGAAGGTCCGATTGTCCCAGCCTCCAGGCTCGATCATTTCTACCGGCAGGCCCTCCCATTCGGGAAACTGCTCCTGGATCAATCGATGAACCAGCTGGTTGTCGATTTGTACGCGATTTGTATTCTGCATCCTGCCTCGGAGTCGTGGTAACAGCAAGCGCTGAAGGTTACCACTCATCCTAACCAATACTCTGAAGGACGTCGTTCGCGGACCGCTTACGTTCAAACCTGAAGTGCGTTTCAGCGTAAGAGGCGTTGCAGCGCCAGACTTCCTTCCCATCCCGATCGAAGATCGCAAGCCCCTTTGTTATCGTGCACCGCACCTGTGGAAACACGGCACTGTGTCCATTCATTGCGGCAGATAGAGCGTTCCGCTCCTTACAGCTTGCCAAGCATTTGCCGTCGCGCAGAGCCATCACCGCTACCAAATCTCTCGAAAATAGCCTTATCTTACCCTGTCAACACGTCAGTCAAGCAGCGCTTACGTAAGGCCACGAGAGCATTGGACTACAGCGTGGCCAAGAGTCGCTCGGCAGTCGCCTTGAACACTGCGAACGCGTCTTTAAAGACAGGGCGATCGGCCCCATAAATCAGTGGGATGAGCTTGTTGGCATACTCGCTCTGAGTTTGCCTATCGTGCTCGATTTCAGCGAGCGCGTCCTTCATGCACTTTGCCGGATCTGCTTCGAACGCCGCATGTTTTGCAAATTCGGCACGGTCAAACTCGACCAAATCTGCGAAATGCGTTGTAGCGCGCTCAACAGCATCTTTGTCGACGGACACGATACGCCAAGTATCGTAGATGTGTCGAACGAGTGCCTCATCCCAATCGTCGCGAACCCTCGCTCGATGCTCTGCGAACCGCCTCATGAACGAAATGACTTTCTCGGCAAGTGTTTCCTCTACTGAGACACAGCACATTGTGAACGGCGCGTTGTCCTGGCCCACCAATCGATAGACCAGATAGTCGAGCGGCTCATCCGAGATGTCAAAGTAGGGTGTGCGCACCGTGAACTCCACGCTCAGATGAGTGCGGAGACTATGGTGCGTCGGATAGACCGATGCGTATCGCCAACTGCTCCCAAAATAGCGGTTTGAATTCCTTGCGATCGCCATATCTTTGATCTCTTCGAATCCTAACCCCTCTAAGACCGTCGCCACCTTACCCTTGAGCGAGGAAAAATGATTCTTCAACTGGTTTTGACTGAGACCGTGCTCAGGTGCAAGGATGATCTTGAGATCGATGTCCTCCGACATTCGTTCGATGAGGTCATGCGCCTTTGAGAGACTCGTACCACCACAGAACACGAGCCGCACGTGCTCGTGTTCGATGGTGGTCAGAGAACGCAAAGCGTCTGTTACATGGATGTCTTTTTCGAGGATTGCGGCTGAAATGTCGCCAAGCGTTTGCTCAGCGAGTAGCTCGTCGATCAAGTCCCGTTGATTGTCTGTAATTGTTTTCATATTTGACGGTTCTGCTACCAAAACCAAGCTTCCGCGAAATGCGCCGGTTACCCGTATTGATCACTACGCCAGCGGGGATCTGTGTCGTCCTCCCAGTGTTGTATTCTGCCGTCAATCGACTCGGGTAAATCTTCACGCCCAGTTTTTCGAGAGCTTGCGAGGCCAGGAACTCGACTGGCATAACCGGAATAGGTTTGCCGCTCAGCTTGCTGCGTTTGGCTTTTGCATATACTCCGACCCCAATTTTTACGACCGTTCCCTCGTCGATCAACTTCCGCAATGCTCTGCTAAGTTGAGCATCACTCCCCATTTTTGCGAAGTCAGCCCGCAGAAAGACATCGGCCTTTCGCCGGCTGACCACATTCCTGAGTTTATCTTCCAGGATCATGACAATCTCCCGCGCACAATAAACTGTAAGGCATTGATTTAAATGCATAAAATACGTCAAACAACACTCATTGAGTATATCACGGCGAGCTTCAGCCGCCACGACGATCCGGGATTTAACAACGGGTCGGTGACGCTCGTGCAGGCGTGGCGAACGCGGTCGGCACGTTGCGGACTCATTTCGGTGCAGCACACGGTTCATCGTGTGGCGCTTGCCAGTGCGATCTCGCGCGAATTCGTCGACGTAGTTCCCATAGAAGGGTATGCAGATAGCCTGCCGGGCTCGTCGCCGCGTCGGAATCGCTGCAACGATCAGGTCATGCTGTGGTTACTGTTGCATCCCGCCGATGAACCTGTGCGCGGCTGGATATCCGAATCATCTTCTGGACGTCGGTGATGTCGGGAACGTGCTGCAACAGCACCGGTTGCTCGGTCAGGAGAGTTGCGCAAAGAATCGGGAGCACCGCGTTCTTGTTTGCCGAGGGTTGTACAACCCCGCGAAGCGGCACCCCACCGTGAATCAACAGATCCGCCATGACAACACCTTTCCATTCGATAATCTCGTTCAGGCGGGTAAGCCTGACTGGATTGCCACCGTCAGAGACAAAGCACATGCAACGAGGCCGCGTCGTCACGTGGTTTCATGCCGTCCGGTGTATGTTGCCGTTCATATCCTCTTAATCGAGCGAACAGCGTTCCCAGTCCCTCGGTGGCGACAAAATCGATCACATCACCGTGGCTCATCAGCCCGTAATGCTCCCACGCACGCGATAAGCCATCGGTGCCAATCAGCATGTGGCACGGTGTGACGACGGTATGGCGCCGGTGAGTGGCGTCGGCCGCGCTGCAAGGATTGAGCGTCAGCGCCGTCGTGCCCTGATTGTGCTGCTGCTCGATTCGCCTCTGGCGCAACGCCTGCAACTTCTCGCCAGAAAATCCCGAACACGGTTGCCACATGGCCTGCGGCTCGAGTGACGACCATGAGCGATCACCGGAAATCGCTCCTCTTCGCTCATGCGGTGCCAATATCGCGAAACAATCCGCGTACTGGTAGACGTCCACCACAATGTGATCCCGCATGTGATGCACATCGGCAATCGTGCAGGCCGCGACGGGATAGGCCCAAAGCGGCGTATTCGGCGCGAGCGACATATATTGGCGCCGGAGCTCCGCGAGCGCCAGCCGCAGCAGGCCAGTATCAAAGCCACCTTGACGCAAGTCGTTCGCCAGAAAGTCGGAAAGTGCAACCGCAAACCAATGCGCATCGGAGCATTGATCGAACGTCGTGAACGGACGTTGCGTCAGATGGGAGCCCCATCGATCACCCATGCCTTGAAGCGCGATTCGGACAGTACATAGCCGACAACATCTTCTGACGGTGTGCATGACGCCGAATCCGATTGCATGGAAAGAATCTGAAACATGTCGTGCAAGATGTGCCTCCGATTGTCATCAAGACAGTTCGTTCCAGCAAAGCTTCCAGTAAAACAATGGGAGATTCATCGGACGGGGTTTCTCGAAGTCGATCCAGGCGGAGTCATCATGCTCGTCGCTGAGCGAAACGTCGCAATCAGCGAATTCGCATTCAAAACATGCAACCAGAACGAATTTTCCGGGAATCACTTCGAACGAGCCGCTACCGACGTAATGCGCGCGCGATACGGTGAGCATGCACTCCTCCTGAACTTCACGCGTCAGCGCCTGTTCAAGCGACTCGCCCATTTCCGGCCGCCCCCCGGGAAGCTCCCACTCTCCGCGTGGGTTTCGTAAAAACAGGACCGACTGCTTCCTGCGGATGATCGCCTTGACGCTGACCGGAACCATATATGAGTCAACCCTGTTCAAAAAATTCGTAGAATCCTGTTCATACACCATCACAAAGGCGATTTTCCTCGCGCATATGCTGGCTCCATTACCAAGCGCCTTTGCCGCTTGGTCAATTTATCTCGATCGATACGTTGCACCAGCGACCTCGAGTGATTTGGTGTCGGTAGCAGCAACGATAGATCGGCATGTTCGGCAGGTCTTCGATAATAGGAATATGAGTTAGTGTAGCGCACGAATATCGCCCGGCGCGGCTCGCTGCTTTCGACATGGTAGGTACCATGTACCAGCGCCTCGAAAAAATTAGCGCATCGCCCGTGGTCAGGAATATATGCTTGATCAGCGGATTGGAATTAGGATTTCGATATTCATCGGGAACTGAAAAATTCGCTCGATGCGATGCGGGAATGCAGCAGAGATGGCTGGCGCCGGAGTTCATGTCGGAGAGTGCGTACAGGACGCCCGTCAAACCGTTAAATATCTTGCCACTCTTCACAAAATAAAACACCCCATCTTCAAACATGTCCGCTTGGTGATGCATCTTCCCGCCAGCGCTAATGAAATTTTCGTCGGCACAGAAGATATGATCCAATCGGAGCCTCGAGGAAAACAAGCGAGCGAGTATTGTGTAAACTGACTCAATATCTATCAGCGATCGCCAATTTTTCGACCAATTTAAATTTACATCATGCAAATAGTGACCAAGGAGATTTTTTCGCCAGAAATCATTGATTTCATCGGTTGGCATTTAATTTGGCGCATTTTTTACAACAATACAGTCATTGACATCGAGCTCGTATGTAAGTCTTTTAATATATTTCATTGTGCCCCTCATTTGAATGATTTCCATGCTTCAAGGAAATTACCCTGACTTTGTGTTTCGGTACCGCCCCAGATGTCATTTCATTTGCTTGGCATTAGGTAAGTATGCTAAATAATGCGTTTTGCACTGCGTTGGCGTCATGCCGCGCTGGTGAAGCATCTCCACGATTGAGCAGGACGGCGAGAATCCAGGCATAAAGAAGCCGCAGCTTCGTGAGGATCATCCGCAGGTTGTGGCCGGCGCCGTATAACGCCGCATGAATTGCATTGCCCAGCGCGCCCTGGAGCCAGTTGCTACCCAGCTTGCCGTCGGCCTTCATGTCTCTGACGGCTGGCTCATTCGCGCTGCGTCGCCGAATCATCGCGCGTGGACCGCAGGTGATGCCGCGTCGCAATCCTGGGTGATAGATCGTCACTCCGTCGATGGCGACGCCTTTGTAACCACGATCGATGTTGGCTATTTCCGGTTGTATATCGCTCAGGATTGCCGCCTGTTCCAGTGCTTCGGCCAGCATATGTCTGTCGTAGGGATTACCCGGCATCGAGCGAGCCCCCACCACCAAGTCTTCCTCGTGCGTCGTTGTGATCGTCTCCTTCACGCCGAACTTGTAAGGCTTGCGTGCCTTGCCCTCCGCCGGGTACTCGACTTGGGGCGCATGCAGCGCGTAAAGCTTGTTTTTGTCCTTCTGCTTTTGCGTCAGAATCCGTTTCGTGCGGTCAATCAGGTTTTCCAACGCCGTGCGGCTTTGCTCAGCGACGGAATCGAGTTGCCATTTGACGTCGCGCATCGCGTGCCCCACCCGCGAACGCAAGGTCTGCAGCGACTTTTTCATGAACTCGTATTGCTTTGCATGTGCGTAGCGGCAGATCTGACTCGCCACGCGGGGTGCCCCGCGGTTGTAGTTCTGCCACAACTCCAGGCCGCGCCGGGCTGCAGCCTTCGCCAGATGCGTGCGACACTGCTCAAGCAACCGCGAATCGGTCGGATGCGCGATCTCCTTCTCGACCCATTGCCAGACGACCTCTTCATTGGACAGGTCGAATCCGTGCTGCAAATAGAGCAAGCCAGCAATCAGGCGCGGCGAACTCGCCGACCACCCACGGCGCGACACGAAGCTTTCGCTCATCGACACGCTTAACCGATTCCAGTCGATTAACTCGACCAAGCGCACCAACGGGTGCGTCAAGTTGATCTGTTCGCGTAGCGGATGCCGGAACAAATTTCCTTCCGGTACGGGCGTCTTGGGACCCATCCACACCCCATCGAAATTAGCGGGATTCGCGCGCCCATATGCCGGCTTCCTGCAATTCTCACAGTCATATATCGAGCTCAACGCCGCGCCGAGCAAGGCTTGCCGGATTATTCAGGGGCGACTATTGAGTTGAGCTGCCGCATTTCGTCGATCTTCGATCCGCATCGGCGTTGAGCTCTGTTGGCCGGAGACTTCAAGGATCTGTCGTCGAATCGATAAAATATCGTCAAGCGCAGTGCCACCTCGAATTGTCGCGGCAGCACTCACTGGCGCAGCCTGCGCAATAGGGCCCATACCTGCCTCCCGCGAAAATTTAACTTTCTCGAAATTCATGAAGCATTGCTGGTCAAATTCGATCATGGCCAGCAGATAAAGCAGTCCACATTCGTCGGGATAACATAGCCTGTTACAGGCCCAACCAGGACAATCAGCACATCGATCTGCGTTTCGAGGCGGCCTACATCCAGGCTGCCGCGAACGTCACAGGCGGGGAGGCGAATGCGCAGGCGACCATCACGATGTCATGCGAGTAGGACGGCGTGCAGTCCTGCCACGCGTGGATGACACGGAGGATTGCGTGCGTCCATGCGTTGGCGGTAGTTCTGACCCTGCCTCGTTTTCACGTTCAGAATTGAAATGAACGCGTCTGTGCGCCGGTCAAAACCGGCAAGGTGTTGCGTAAATGAAAGTGGAGTTTCCAATCGCCACCATGATGCGATTGTTGCCCACACCCGTGACATGAATGCCGATCAGGCCACAGCTCTCGACTGGTCAGTCAGTTGGTATGGCTCTTCACATACACGCGCGCAAGAACACGAGCCCTGCATGTCCGCCGTGGGTCCGAGCGGCTTGCAGAAACAGAATTACGAAGTGGCGATAAGTTTATTGGCTACGTGGCGATGTCGAAGCGGCTGACTGGGTGACGCAGTGGTTCGGAACGCCTTGGCTCAAAGATGCCCCGGTTCATCCGCTGCAACATGCTTTGAAGAACCTGGGGCGGGCATACAGGAATTTCTTTGCAAAGCGTGCAGCGTTCCCGAAGCTTGCCAAGCGCGGCCAGCGCGACAGCTTTCGTTATCCAGATCCGAAGCAATTCAAGCTCGATCTGGCCAATGGTCGGATTTTTCTGCCCAAGCTGGGCTGGATGCGGTTGTCGCGCCAAGTGCCGGGCGTGCTGCGCGATGGCACGGTAAGCCTGTCGGGCGGCAAGTGGTTCGTCAGCATCCAGACCGAGCGAGAGGTTGAGCAGCCGATGCCGCATGCCGAGATACGCCAGTCGTCCATCGATTGCAGTCTCGCGCGAAATACGGACTGTGCAGCGTAGCGAGAAATTGATGAGCGGGCGATTGCGATCCGAACATCTCGCTCACCCGAATGGGACAAAAAGAGGCGACACCTCTGCTGGACGTAGAGGGCGTCTATGGCGAGCGTCTTGCCGCTTTCGGACCAGTTTGAGGGGGCAACGTGCTGATTCGCTATGAGAGGGTGTGCTCTCCGTGGACGCGCTCCACTGGCTTCCCTGTCTGGCATCTTGGAGGTGCACGAGCGAGGGCCCGCAGTTGGTGGGACGGTAGTGCCGCCCGATGTTCCGGGCGGCAGGTTCCAAGCCCCATGAGTTGTAGACAGACAAGCAACTGCCTACAGCGCAATATTGCCCGGCGACGGGAGTGTCGGCTATCGGACGGGGCCGCAATCGGAGTCGGAATGGGCTGATTCAGCGGGCAGTAGCAGTTTAGGATGAGATATCCGCCCGGTACGGGGAGCATGGTGTACCAATTTTGCTGGTCTGTTTGCCGGGGCGCGTGGCCGACCATGACCGTGGCTGCGCTTTGGGAGATGCAGTTCGGCCGATATGGCCACGGCTCCTGCAGTGAAGCGGCCGAGTCGCGAAGGCGCGGGCCGCAAGCTGTTGCCGGATCACCTTGAGCGTGAAGAGCGCATCCATCTGCCGGCCGACGAAGACTGCCCTGATTGCGGCGGGCAACTCAAGCCGCTAGGCGAAGACGTCGCGGAACAGCTCGAACACGTGAGGGCGCACTTCCGCGTGATTCGTCACAGCCGTCCGACGCTGGCCTGCGCGTGCCGCGATCGCATCGTGCCGACTGCGGCACCGGGTCGGCCGATTGATCGTCGCAGCCCGGGTCCGGCACTGCTCGCACACATCGCCGTGTCGAAGTTCGCGTACCACATTCCGCTGTACCGCCAGGCAGCTATGTACTCGCGTGAGGGCGTCGAGATCGATCCGGGCGCAATGGGGGTATTGGACGGACAGCATCACGATGCTGTTCGCACCGCAGGTCGACGCCGTGCGCCGCTACGCGCTGGCTGGCGGGAAGGTTCATGCGGACGACACGCCGCTGCCAGTGCTGGCGCTTGGCAATGGCCGCACGAAGACAGGACGTCTGTGGGTCTATGTGAGTGATGATCGGCGAGTGCCTCCGAAGATCCGGCGGCGGTCTGGTTCGCCTGCACGCCCGATCGACGGGGCGAGCATCCATAGCGCGGAATCTTGCAGACTTCGCCGGCGTGCTGCAAGCCGACGCGTTTGCGGGCTACGCCGCGCTGTATCGCGGCGGCACCATTCAGGAAGCATGCCTGCATGGCCCACGCTCGCCGAGAGATCCATGATCTACATGCCGTCCGTCCCAATGCGGTAACGGAGGAAGCTCTGCGGGGTGTGGGGCACTGCAACTTGGCGGCTGCGCGCATCGCTTTACCGCAAACAGCTTCCGAACGCTTTGCGATCTGGCGAAAATTCACCAGTGACTCCCAGAATCCGTCTGCAGTACGAGAGAATCATTTACGTTCCCACCGAGCGCTCCTTGCAGCCGCCAAGTTGACAGTCCCAGTGGGACTGGTACCGTTCCGGCTCGCGCGTTTCGTGCCGCTGGTGTCAACGGCCGGGCCATCGCGCTGGTGGCTTTGAAGCGCACGCGCGCCGTGCTTCGCGACTACCGCGTCGGCACGCGATCGATTTGAGCTTCGGCGGGTCGATCCGGCTCTACTGTGCGAACTTTTGGCTAATGGTGCGCCCCCACGGGCGATGCGATTCTAGCGTCCTGTGACGAAATCGATTTCGGGGCTGTTGGTACGGGTGAGGCAGCATAGAAATTGCGATGTCAACGCCCCCGACCCGGTGCACATTGAGGGTTGATGCATGTCAAGAAGCTCAGGCACATTCGACTTAACCTCCATACCAGCGAGGTGTTCGACACTTCATAGGAATTCGTCCAGTTGAGGACGAAGACCCTGTCCGGCTGATAGCCGGAGCGGGCCGCCACCATCAGCCATTCAGCCTCCTCGGCGTCATTCTCGGCGTGTCATGATGAAAGCGCATTCGTCTACGCAAGTGCACCCGGTGGCGGTCGATCGGGCAGGGATTCAGACGCTGATCGACGTGCTCGCCGGAATCGGCTACCGGGTAATCGGGCCGACTGTTCGGGATGGGGCGATCATCTATGACGACGTGGCTTCCGTCGGCGATCTTCCCGTTGGCTGGACCGACCGACAGGATGCAGGACACTATCGCATCGAGCGGCGCGATGACGAAGCACTGTTCGGATTTGCGGTCGGGCCGCATTCGTGGAAGCGCTTTCTTCATCCGCCGATCGAGCGTCTGTTTGCGGCCGTCGATACCGATATCGGCGTCGCCATCGTGCCCGGCGCACACGAATCGCGCAAGCTCGCGCTCATCGGCGTAAGAGCGTGCGAGTTGCACGCCATCGCCATTCAGGATCGCGTTTTTTGTGAAGGCCGCTACATCGATCGGCGCTACGCACAGCGACGGCGCGATGTGTTCATCGTCGCGGTCAACTGCGGCCAAGCGGGCGGGACGTGCTTTTGCACGTCTATGCAAACCGGACCGGCGGTCAATTCGGGTTTCGACCTGGCACTGACGGAACTGCCGCCCGGCGAGGGTGGGGCCATTGTCGTCGAAGTCGGCAGCGATGCCGGAGCGGCGCTCGTCGAGCGCATCCCGCATCGCCCGGCAACCGACGCAGAGTGCGACGCGGCGAGGGCAGTGGTCGAGCACACGTCCGGCCAGATGGGACGTACGATGCAAACCGACGGGATCCGGTCGCTTCTCCAGAACAACCCGAATCATCCGCGCTGGACTGACGTCGCAGGGCGATGCCTGAGCTGCGGCAATTGCACGATGGTCTGCCCGACCTGCTTCTGCACGACCGTGGAGGATCATGGCGACCTCGCGGGGTCGAAGGCCGAGCGCGTGCGCAAATGGGACTCGTGTTTCACGCTGGATTTCTCCCATCTGCATGGGGGCAGTGTGCGCAACACAGCGGCCGCCCGGTACCGTCAATGGCTGACGCACAAGCTTGCGAGCTGGATCGACCAGTTCGGCACATCGGGTTGTGTCGGTTGCGGACGTTGCATCACCTGGTGTCCGGTCGGTATCGACATCACGGAAGAGGTTGCGGCAATCCGGGGCACATCTGGAAACGCGCAGGAGCAAACGGATGGAAGGGCTTGAGCACATTCTTGCAGAGCATCCGTTCTTTGCCGGATTCGACGCGCGGCATCTTGAAATCGTTCAAGGCTGCGTGTCCAACCGCCGATGCGAGGTGGACCAATATGTCTTGCGCGAGGGTGAGCCTGCGGACGAATTCTACCTAATTCGCCACGGTCGCATTGCGCTGGAGATTTCCTCTCCCGGACGAAAGCCCGTCGTGGTCGAAACCATCGGCGCAGGCGAGATCGTCGGGGCCTCATGGCTCATTTCTCCCTATCGGTGGATGTTCGATGCGCGGGCATTGGAGTTGACCCGGTTGATCGGCATCGACGCCGCATGCTTGCGCGAAAAGTGCAAGCGCGACCACGATTTCGGCTATCAGATGATGAAGCGCTTCTTGCCGATCCTCGCGAAGCGCTTACATGCCACCCGGATGCAGATTCTCGATGTCTATGGAAAGCACTGATACGGCCGGCGCGCCGTCCTACGATCCGCTCGTGCCACGTATTTGCCGTGTCGCGCGCCGGCATCGGGAGCTTCGGGACACCGCCACGCTCGAGATCGTGCCGTTGTCGGGCGCGCGAGCGCTGATCGGCTCCGGCCAGTTCAACATGCTGTACGTGTTTGGTGTAGGCGAAGTTCCGATCAGCACGAGTGGCGATCCGGCCGACGATGCGGCGTTCGTGCATACGATCCGAGAGGTCGGCGCGGTCAGCCGGGCGCTCGCGCGGCTCTCGCCGGGCGCGACGCTCGGCGTGCGCGGCCCGTTCGGCGTCGGCTGGCCGATTGCCGCTGCCGCCGGCACGGACGTCGTGATCGTTGCGGGCGGACTCGGACTCGCTCCGCTGCGGCCGGCGATTTACGAAATCATAGCCCGCCGCAGCCGGTTTGGCCGGGTCGCGATTCTGTTCGGCTGCCGCCATCCTGACGAAATCCTCTATCGTCGCGAGCTCGAACGATGGGGCCGGTATCTGGACATCGACGTCGACGTGACCGTGGACCATGCGGATGCCGACTGGCACGGCAACGTCGGCGTCGTGCCTGCGTTGATTGCCCGCACGGCGTTCGATCCGCGCGAGGCAACGGCCTTGGTCTGCGGACCGGAGGTGATGATGCGCTTTGCAGTCGCCGCGCTGAAGGAAAGAGGCGTGCCCGACGATCGCATTTACCTGTCGATGGAGCGCAACATGAAGTGCGCGGTCGGCCACTGCGGTCACTGCCAGTTCGGCTCGACGTTCGTTTGCAAGGATGGGCCCGTCATGCGATACGACGCGATTGCCCGCATCTTCGCGGTTCGGGAGATCTGACATGCATGAACGACATCATCCGAGGCTTGCCGTCTGGAAATTCGCGTCATGCGACGGTTGTCAGCTGTCGCTGCTCGACTGCGAAGACGAGCTGCTGGGCCTGGCGGATACCGTCGACATCGCAAGTTTCCCCGAGGCCTCGAGCGCCGTTGCCCGCGGCCCCTACGATCTTTCGCTCGTCGAAGGTTCGATCACGACCGCGCACGACGCGCAACGCATTCGGCAGGTGCGGCGGCAATCGAGGTATCTCGTCACGATCGGCGCGTGCGCCACGGCGGGCGGGATTCAGGCCCTGCGCAATTTCGCCGACGTGAATGCGTTCGTTTCCATGGTCTATGCGTCGCCGCAGTACATCGAGACGCTGGCGACATCCACGCCGATTTCCGAACACGTTCCGGTCGATTACGAACTGCAAGGCTGCCCGATCGACAAGGGACAGCTTCTCGACGTGATTGCCGCGTTCATCGCTGGCCGCAAGCCCGCGATTCCCACCCACAGCGTCTGCATCGAATGCAAGGCGCACGGCGCCGTCTGCGTTCTGGTGCAGGGCACCCCTTGCCTCGGCCCCGTCACGCACGCCGGCTGCGGCGCGCTTTGTCCGTCGTTCCGGCGGGGCTGCTATGGCTGCTACGGTCCGATGGAGACACCCAACACGACGGCGCTGGCGAACGAATGGCAGGCGCGCGGCGCCGCGCCGCGCGACATCCGCCGGGCGTTTCGGACATTCTATGCAGCAGTGGAGCCCTTCACGAGCGAGAGCGAGCGCCATGCCGAATAAGACGCGGACGATTCACGTCGATTATCTCGCGCGCGTTGAAGGGGAAGGTGCGCTCGACCTGCGCATTCGCGGCGATCGTGTCACGTCGGCTCGGTTACGCATCTTCGAGCCGCCCCGTCTGTTCGAGGCGCTACTCAGAGGGCGCGGCTACGCCGAAGTGCCCGATATCGTCACGCGAATTTGCGGAATCTGCCCGATTGCGTACCAGATGAGCGCGGTTCACGCGATCGAGCGCGCGTTCGGCGTCGAGGTCGGCGGGCAATTGCGCGCGCTGCGACGGCTGATCTATTGCGGCGAGTGGATCGAGAGCCACGCATTGCACGTCGTCATGCTGCACGCGCCGGACTTTCTCGGGTTCCCGGACGCGATCGCGATGGCCCGCGTGCACGGCGACGCGGTCCGGCGCGGCCTCGCGTTGAAAAAGGCCGGCAATGCGATGCTGCGCGTGCTGGGCGGCCGCGAGATTCATCCCGTCAACGTCAGGGTTGGCGGTTTTCATCGTGCGCCCGGGCGTTCCGACCTCGCGCCGCTTGCGGCGATCCTCGAGGAGGCGCGCGAAACGGCCGTCGACCTCGTTCGGTGGGTCGCGGCGTTCCCGTTCCCCGATTTTGAGCGCGACTACGAGTTTGTCGCGATGCGCCATCCCGACGAATACCCGCTCAATGAAGGCCGTCTGATGTCGAGTCGCGATATCGACATCGACGCCAGCGCGTTCGAAACCGAATTCGAGGAACGGCATGTTGCCCATTCGACGGCACTGCACGCGCATGTCAAGCGACGCGGTGCGTATCTGGTTGGGCCGCTCGCGCGCTATGCGCTGAACTTCGACCGTCTGCCCGTTTCAGTGCGCGAGTTCGCGCGCGACGCCGGGCTCGGCCCGATGTGCCGGAATCCATTCCGGAGCATCGTCGTGCGGGCACTCGAAATCGTTTATGCGTGCGAGGAGGCACTCAGGCTGATCGCGGCATACGATCCGCCCGAGCCAGCCGCGCTGCCTGTCGAGCCGGTCGCAGGAGTCGGTTTCGGGTGCACTGAGGCGCCACGCGGCATCTGCTGGCACCGGTACGCGTTCGACGCTGAAGGGACGATTCGCGAAGCGCGCATCGTCCCACCGACGTCGCAAAACCAGCCGAGCATCGAAGCGGATCTCGCCGCGCTTGCGGCGCCGCTCGTCGATGCGACCGACGACGTCATCCGCGAGCATTGCGAGCGCGGGATCCGGAATCACGATCCGTGCATCTCGTGTTCCGCGCATTTCCTCAACTTGAATGTGAGACGAACATGACAGGCACGACCGAACGGCAGGTTCGGCGACCTGCAATCCGCAGCGTGCGCGTTATCGGGGTAGGCAATCCGGACCGCGGCGACGATGGCGTCGGTTGTCTCGTCGCGAAGCGGCTCGCCGGCCGCTTGCCGGCCGACGTCTCGCTGCTGGCGCGAGGCGGCGACGTGATGGATATCGGTGAGGACATGACCGATATCGACGCATTGGTCTGCATCGACGCTGCCGCTCCAACGGGTTCGCCCGGCCGGGTCAGCCGGATCGATCTGACAAAGCAGACGATCGAGCAGGGCGCGTCGTTCGCGTCCAGTCACGGGCTTGGCCTCGCGGAGGCGATCGCGCTTGCTGAAGCGCTTGGTACCGCGTCGCGGGACATCGTGATCTATGCGATCGAGGGTGTGTCGTTCGACCCCGGCGCGGCGATGACGCCTGAAGTGGCCGCCGCTGTGGGCGAGGTCGCGGATCGGGTCGTCACGGAGGTGGGCAGGCTCAGGCGGCGCGTGAAGGAGGGTTCAGACGATGCATGAAACAGGACTGGTTCGCGAACTCGTGCGCAGAATCGCCCATGCGGTCCACGAGGCAGGCGCCAACGGAGTGAGCGACGTTCACGTCTGGATGGGTGCGCTGGTGCCATTTTCCCTGGAGCATTTTCGCGAGCATTTCGAAGAGGAAGTGCGCGGAACGCCCGTTGAGGGTGCGGCGCTCCATATCGAATCGTCCGACGATATCGACGACACGAACGCGCAGCACGTGATTCTGAAGCGAATTAGTCTGCGCGTACCACCTGACGAGCAGGACGGGCCATGATGAAGGGCATCTTGCGCTCGGCCAGCGAGGGCGGTGCTCTCCAGCGGTTGCGCGTCACGGTGACCGGTGAGGTGCAGGGCGTCGGATTCCGGCCGTTCGTGTATCGGCTTGCGGCAAGCGAAGGGCTCGCGGGCTTTGTGCGCAATACCGGCGATGGCGTGCTGCTCGAGGTCGAAGGCTCGCGTGTCGCGCTCGCGCGCTTTGTCGAGCGCCTCGATACGGAGGCTGCTGGGCCCATGCACATCCGCGAGCGGCAGATCTGCGAGATTGCATTGCAAGGTGGAAACGTCTTCCAGATCGCACCCAGCACGCGTGAGGCCGGACACTTGCCGGTGATACTGCCCGACCTTGCCGTCTGCGCGGATTGCCTTGCTGAGATGGCCGATCCGGACAACCGGCGTTATCGCTACCCGTTCACGACCTGCATGCATTGCGGCCCGCGCTTTTCCATCATTGAAGGGGTTCCGTACGATCGGGCGCGCACTACGATGCGGCAATTCGCGATGTGCGCCGCGTGCCGCGCCGAGTACGACGACTCTGGCTCGCGGCGCTTTCATGCTGAGACCAATGCCTGCCCGCGCTGCGGGCCGGGGCTGATGCTGTGGGATGCCGACGGACGGGGGAGGGCGACCGGGCAACAGGCGCTGCGCGAAGCGGCAAATGCGCTGCGCAGAGGTGAAATCGTCGCGATGAAGGGCCTGGGGGGCTTCCAGTTGCTCGTCGATGCGCGCGACGAACCGGCGGTGCGCCGTCTGCGCATGCGAAAGAACCGACCGACGAAGCCGTTAGCGATCATGGCACCGTCGGGCGTGGCAGTCATGGCACTCGCCGACACAGACGCCGTGGAGCAACGGTTACTGTCTTGCGCTGCTGCTCCGATCGTGCTGCTGCGCTCGCATGCGCACGCCGGGCTGGTCGCGCCAAACGTTGCACCCGGCAACGCGTGGCTCGGTGTCATGCTGCCTTACACGCCTTTGCATCATCTTTTGATGGGCGAACTGGGCTTTCCGATCGTTGCGACGAGCGGTAATCGCGGCCGCGAACCGATCGTCGCCAGCGAGCACGAAGCTCTCGAGCGCCTTGGCGGCCTGGCGGACTGCTTTCTCGTGCATGACCGGCCGATCGCGCACCCGATTGATGATTCGGTCGTCCGGGTAATCGCAGGCGAGTCGGTCGTGTTGCGGCATGCACGGGGCTATGCGCCGCTTGACCTTGCACTGAGCGATCCGGAAGGGAGCGATGCGGCCGGTTGCATCGCGCTTGGCGGACACGGAAAGAGTGCCGTCGCTGTCTCGTCGGCGGGCCGGGTCGTGCTCGGCCCTTATATCGGCGACCTCGATGCAAGCGCCGTGCGCGAGGCCTTCGCGCGATCGGTCGACGCCATGACGGCGCTGTACGGCGTCGCGCCGGGGACCGCGGCTTGCGACATGCATCCCGACTACCACAGCACGCGGTTCGCCGAGCGTGATCCGACTCGGGTACTGCACGTTCCCCATCACGTGGCGCACGTGCTCGCCGGAATGGTCGATAACGGTCTTGACGAGCCGGTGCTCGGCGTAGCGTGGGACGGCAGCGGCGTTGACGGCGACGGGACGGTCTGGGGCGGCGAATTTCTTGCGATCGACCACCGGCGCTACCGGCGCGTCGCACACTTGCAACCGTTCCGATTGCTCGGCGGTGACGCCGCTGCACGAGAGCCGAACCGTTCTGCACTTGGCGCGTTGCATGCAATATATGGCGGCGCGGCGTTGTCGATGACAAGTCTGCGCCCGGTTGCGGCTTTTGCGGCCCGCGAGCGTCAGTTGTTCGCGGCTATGCTCGGACAAGGCGTCCATTCGCCCTGGACGTCGAGCGCCGGGCGATTGTTTGATGCCGCCGCAGCCATCGTGGGGTTATGCGCGCAATCGAGCTTTGAAGGAGAGGCCGCCATCGCCCTGGAAGGGGCAGCGATGCGCGCAGCGCGTGCGCACCCGCTCGACGCGCCTGTGCTGCGCGAGGAGGGGGGGGCATGGATTGCAGACTGGCGTCCGATGTTTGCGTCGCTCACGGAGGCCACCGGCGAATGTGTTCCCGCGGAGGCGCTCGCGCGCGCATTCCACGATGCCTTCGCATGCCTTGTCGTCGCTGTCGCGCGCCGGATCGGTATTCGTTGCGTGTTGCTGACCGGCGGATGCTTTCAGAATGCAGTGCTCGCGGGCACTACCCTTTCGCAGCTTCGGGCCGAAGGATTCGACGCAAGGTGTCATTGCCGCGTGCCGCCTAATGACGGCGGGTTGGCCGTCGGACAGGCGGCATTCGCCGCGCGGCGCCTGATCGAGGAGAAATGCTGATGTGTCTTGCTGTTCCAGGAGAACTTCTCGGTATCGACGATGACGACGCGCTGACGCGTCACGGACGTGTTGCGTTCGGCGGCATCGTCAAGCAGGTGAACCTTGCCTACGTTCCGGACGCTCGCCCCAGAGACTATGTGCTGGTTCACGCAGGTTTCGCGATCGCCGTGATCGATGAAATCGAGGCATCGAGGATGCTTGACGCGCTCGGCGCTCTCGATCCCGAGGAGCCATGCCCGTGAAGCACATCGACGAATGGCGCAGCCCCCCCGCGGCACACTGCTGGGCGGAGGCCATCGCGCGAATGACCACACGTCCATGGACCATCATGGAGATCTGTGGCGGCCAGACACACTCGATCATACGCTACGGAATCGACCGCATGCTTCCCGATGGCATATCGCTGCTGCATGGACCGGGATGCCCCGTCTGCGTAACGCCGTCAGGTGTCATCGATGCCGCCATCGCCATCGCGAGCCGGCCCGGCGTCACATTGTGCTCGTTCGGCGACATGGTGCGCGTGCCGGGCGGGCGTGGCAGCCTGCAGAGTTCCCGTGCGCTCGGCGCGGACGTCAGGATCGTCTATTCGCCACTGGATGCCCTGACCGTCGCGCGAAAGGAGCCTGATCGCGACGTCGTGTTCTTCGCGATCGGATTCGAAACTACTGCGCCTGCTACCGCGATGGCTGTCCTGCAAGCCGAGCGTGAAGACATCGGGAATTTTTTCCTGCTGGCGTCGCACGTGCTTGTGCCGCCGGCGATCGAAGCGATACTCGGCGACTCGACGAGCGGCGTGCAGGGATTTCTCGCGGCCGGACACGTTTGTACTGTCATGGGATATACGGAATACGAGTCCATTGCCCGACGTCATCACGTTCCTATCGTCGTGACCGGCTTCGAGCCCGTCGATCTGCTACAGGGTCTTTACCTGTGCATTCGCCAGCTGGAGGCCGGCAGAACTGAGGTCGAGAATCAGTACAGCCGCGCGGTGCGGCGCGACGGCAATCGCGTCGCCCGCGACGCCATCTCGACGGTGTTTGTACCACAGTCGCAATACTGGCGCGGCATGAGCAGCATCCCCGAGAGCGGACTTGGACTTGCGCCTGCGTATCGTCGCTACGACGCACTCGATCGATTTGGCGACGGCGTGTCACAGCCCGAGCACGACGGGGAATGCATGTCGGCCGAGCTCCTGCGCGGCCGCAAGAAGCCGGGAGAGTGTCCCGCGTTCGGCACGCGTTGTACGCCGGAACATCCGCTTGGCGCAACCATGGTGTCGTCGGAAGGGGTTTGTGCCGCCTATTATCGCTACCGGCGCGCAGAGCCGACGCCCTCCGCAGGCACGATCGGAGATATGCATCGCGACGTGAGGAAATCGACATGAACGAGCCCCCCGGTTTCACCCCAGCCTGCCCGGCACCCGTCGGTGCCCGTGACATCGTCGAGATCGGACATGGTGGCGGCGGGCGGCTCATGCATCGCCTCATCGACGACGTGTTTCGCCCGGCGTTCGCATCGGATCCGCTTGATCTCACGCACGACGGCGCGAGGCTTGAGTTCGGGCGCGACGTCGGGTTCCTGGCGTTCACGACCGATTCGTACGTCGTGCGTCCGCTGTTCTTCCCAGGCGGCAATATCGGCTCCCTGGCTGTCAACGGCACGGTCAATGATCTGGCGATGTGCGGTGCCGAGCCATGCTATCTGAGCGCGGGATTCGTCATCGAAGAAGGTTTTGGCGTGGACGAGCTGCGCAGAATCGTCGAATCGATGCGTAATGCAGCGGCGAGGGCAGGGGTGCGAATCGTGACGGGCGACACGAAGGTCGTCGAGCGCGGCAAGGGTGACGGACTTTACATCAATACGTCGGGCGTGGGTGTAATTCGCTCCCTCGCCCCGATTGCGCCGCGCAATGTCCAGCCTGGGGACGCGGTGATCGTGAGCGGCGATATAGGACGGCATGGCATCGCGGTCCTCGCAGTGCGAGAGGGCCTTGAGTTCGAGACGGAGATCACGAGCGATTGCGCGCCGCTTGCGGACGCCGTACGCTCACTGATCGCTGCGGGGATCGAGATTCATTGCATGCGCGATCTGACACGAGGCGGACTGGCAACCGCGCTGATCGAGATTGCGGAAGCTGCGAATTTCCTGATCGAGCTCGACGAGTCTGCGATCCCCGTCAGTGACGCGGTCCGGGGCGCCTGTGAAATTCTGGGCCTGGATCCTCTCTATGTGGCAAACGAGGGCCGATTCATTGCACTCGTACCGACCGCGCATGCGGAATTAGCGCTGGCGTGCCTCAGGTTCTTCAGTCGCGACGCTGTCATCATCGGGCGTGCCGATCGCGCTCGACAGTCTGAAGTGCGTCTGCGCACGATAGGTGGAGCGCGCATTCTGGACATGCACAGCGGAGAACAGCTTCCGCGAATATGCTGACCGTCCTGCACGCCGTTCGCGCGGGTCTGCGTACCCGGTTTGACGAAGCGCCATCGGCTTGCGCGCCAGGGTATGCGCGAGCAAATGGCGCTTGGATTGTCCATTGACAGTCGTGTGGTGTCGATGATCACGCGGATGGGGCCGGGCGGGTGGGCTGCCAACACCGGCGCTCGAGCCGATTCAACGGCAATTGAGCCGATTCTAAGTCCTTGGCGTTACAGTTACAGGAGCGAATGTCTGGCATGATCTATCGAGTCTCATTTGGAAAGGAAGAGACGGATTGCCCTTAGAAGATGTTTCAAGAAGAGCGAAAAGGGCTGTCACTTCGACCCGAACCTGTTAACTTCGAGCGTTGTGACCGACGGATCGAGGAGATGGGCAAACCAATCATCGACGACGAACCGAGGGCATTGATCGAACCACTACTGCCACCAGCAAAGCCGAGGCGCTTCCGGTATCCTGGGCGCAGGCCTGTTCCAGATCGGGTTGCGCTCACGGGAATCCTGTTCGTGCGCAAGACCGGCATACGCTGGAACGAACTGCCTGCCGAGATGGGCTGTGGATCAGGCATCAGTTGCTGGCGCCGCTTGCGCAACCCGGCTCCAAACACCACACGCCACCGACGCTAACGGTACGACGATCGCGGTCATCCTGACCGGCGCCAACCGCAACGACATCACGCAACTGCTGACGCTGGTGGAAGCGAGTCCGCCGATTCGCGGTGTGCGTGGCAGGCCGCTTCGCAAGCCAGGCCGGATCTATGCCAATCGCGCTTACGATTACGACAAGTATCGCCGGCCACTGCACGCGGCAGGCACCCGACTTCGATTTCCCGACGTGGTGAGCCTCTCGGTAGCGGCCTCGGCAAAGTGCGCTGGGTGGTCGAACGCACTCACGCATGGCTGCGTGGTTTTCGCCGTTTGCGTACCCGGTTTGCAGCGAACGTACTTTCAGTCGAAGAGGCAGACCACCTTTGGACCCAATTGAAAGCGATCGTGCGCACATTGAAGCGAGCAGGGCATACGCGGCCACGGGTTGCTCGCCGCCCACCGGCAGCGCCTCCCTGTCAACGAGATTTCTTCGGTGAGATCGAAGCGATCAAGAAACGGGCGGAGCAACGCGAGCCTGCCGAGCTCGAGTAGACACGTCAGGCAACCCTGTCGCTTGGCCGGTGAAGTTAAGCTGTTTTTTTCGGCTCAGACCAGAGCATTCCTCGGCGATCTACACCAACGACATTTGGTTCGACAGGCCTTCGGGAACGGCGTAGTCCTTTTCCGTTGCGATCCTGTCCCGCCGTCCACTGGGGAGCGCATCACCGCTTCGCTCTGCGTTTCCGTAGTCCGGAAGATGCTTGCGCAGCCACGCGGCCCCAAGCACATCGGACGAGAACACGACCCCCGGGGCAATCTGAACAAGCTGAGTCATTGGAGAATTCTCCTAAACGGATTGAACGTCAAAGTGCGCAGTGGCGTAGCGAGCGCTGCAGTCCCACACTTCGACGCCGTCGCGGGTGAACGTTGCCCAGCCGTCCTTCACCGTCATCCGCGCGGTGGGGAACACGGTGCCATAGCCATTGGCGGTTGCGGCGAATATGGTGCGTTCCCGGCAACGAACGACGTATTCACCATCGTCGAGGACGTGGACCTCCTGCTTGCTATCCAATCCGGCGGCGCCTTATCTTCCGTTCTGCTGCGACCAGTAGTCTGGTCGGGGCGCCGGTAGGACCCGTTGGCGCTTTTTCGGCGCCCACTTCGCAAAGTCGAATTCGATCCCGTGTCGCGCGAATACGATCTTCGCCCGCGCGGTGCTCTTTCTTTTCCAAGCATTCCGTCGACGAACGTCAACCTTCAGAAGGGCTTCATACGCAAACGCCTCTTGGCGGGTCTCGAAGCGCTTTGCGGCCAAAAGGCGCCATTTGCGGCCCTTGGTCCATCCTGAATTGTTATCAGAATTGTGCGCATGCAGCCTGCGCTTCAGGTTAGAGGTTGAACCCAAGTAGGTCAGGCCTTCGGAGCATACAAGCAGATAGGTCCACGCGGCAGACATATGGGCATCCTCTTCCTTCAGGAGCATTCAGCGGCAAGTCGATCGTGACTAGGCATCGCGTCGATCGAGGCTGCGAAACTCCGGGCGATTGCAGTTCATAAACTCATCGTAGTTTAACCCGGTAAGACTTGTTCTCCAGCGTTTCCTCCAACTGCAGCGAGTCCTGCCGCGTAAAGGGTGGGCGGGAAGCCCTTCCGCTTTGAGGCCGGGATGGCAAGCGACCCATACCGTGTCGCTCTCCTCCGCGAGAAAGTGGGCGGGCGCATCGTTCGGCGAACATGGCACCTGGGTGCTCGATGCACCGGATATTTTGCTCTCCGGCGCCGCGACGGCCGACAACCTGCGCGATTCCGTATCCCGCCATGCCCGTGAGGGTCGTCGGGTGCTGCTGCTTGCACATTCCGACCTGCCGCTCGCCGATGACGCGCTGCCGCAGGCATTGACGCCCGTCGCGCTCAGCTATCTTCACGGCACGCTCGACCAGGCGCGAACCGCGGCAACCGTAACGCTGTGCGCCTCGCCCTTTGGATCCTCGCGCAACTTGCTCGACCGTTGAGCGCTGCGCCACTGGGCATCGTTGTCGGGATGGCCACCGCGTTCGCCGCCGTTATCGTCGTTGCACGGTTGCGGATCTTCTTTGCGATCGAGGCGCTACTCGTCCCGATATGGCTGGGTGTGGCCAGCATCGCAGTGCTGGCCTGTTCCGGCAAGGTACTCGTCAACCTGCGCGGTGCGCAGGGAATCATCCGGCTGCGACAGAAAGTCGGCGATCAGCGGCTGGAAGCACCTGCGAGCGCGCGCTCGCGTTCAGCCGCGCGAAGTACAGCACCATCAAGGGCATCCTCGAAAAGGGCCAGCGAACCCGTGCCCCGACCGGCGCTTACCAGAACGGCGGCCGCTTCGGCCGTGATCTCCAATCCCTGCTGATCCACTGACACCATGAATCCGAGTCCCGAACTGAATTCCATCCTCAAGCAACTCCGCCTGTCCGGCATCCTCGACTCGCTTGAGCAGCGCAACCGTCAGGCGATCGACGCGCAGCTCGCCTATACCGAGTGCCTTGGCATGCTGCTGCGCGCCGGCTTCGCGATGGGCAAGACACTCGAGACGTTCGACTTCGACCGGCTGTCTACGTTGAACCGCTCACACGTTCATGATCTCGCGACGGGCCGGTATCTCGATGAGAAGGTTGCGATCCTGATCGCCAGGCCGACCGGCACCGGCAGAAGCCACTTGGCGCAGGCGCTGGGCCACTGCGCCGCCCGCCAAGGCCGCGATGTGCTGTTAGCTATGCGGACGCAGGGCAGATGCACCTCTACCTCAACTACGCGCATGAACACTGGATGAAGCCAGGAGAGAACCCCCCAGTCGGCTTGATTCTGTGAGCGGGAAAAGGCGCAGCTGAGGCACATTACGCATTGGACAACCTGCCGAACAAGGTACTCGCGGCCGAGTATCAGACAGTCCTGCCGGATGAGGCGACGTTTGCCCGAGAATTGGAACGCACCAGGATCGAATTGGAGCGCCGTGGCCGCAGTACGTGACTTTGCGCCCGAAGCACGGAGATACGCCGATGCGCGATGTCGGCGAGGACACTGAATCGATCGTCCGGTCATTTCTGAGATGCCGGGACTGGCGATAAAGCAATGCGAAAACACTCTACTTTGCGCCGTCGGCCGCTGACGAAGGCGCAATTGCTGCCACTTCCTACGGATTAGGTCCGTCGTCTTTCGCTCAAGCACCATCTCGCACTTGCGGCGCTATGTGGCGGACGTGGCGACGTTGATTCGATCGTCACGCTGTCCAATGTGCGGGCCCTCGCATTCAATTTACGTGCGGATGGAAGAGAGGAGCCGTATCGCAGTGCATTGCGCGGGCAGAGCGCGGTGATCAGTGGACCTTGACGGATTCCGAGCGTACTTCACTCGAAGCGTCGCTTCTTGTCCATGATGAGCGACGTGCTGTAATGCCAGTCCATCGCTACCTCGACGCGCTGGAGCACATGCAGCGTGTTAGCACACCAGACTTTGGTTTGCCGATCGACCTGGACTGAGACATGAGCGTTGGTCACCCGAATGGCGGTTCCGCCACAGACAGCGGACGCTGGCCTGCCGAACAGGGTCTTCGCATTGCATTGCGGTAGCCCCGTCAACCGTCACCCTCAGGCGCCGGTGGAGTCGCAGCGTCTCGCAAAAAGACAGAGCATTTCATACATCAATGTCGCCGCGATCAGTGCGGTATTGCCACTGGGATCGTATGGAGGCGAGACCTCGACGACATCGCCACCTACCCAGTTCAGTCCTTCGAGACCCCGTAGCAGCGCAAGTGTCTCGCGGGTCGTCAAGCCGCCGATCTCCGGTGTTCCGGTGCCGGGCGTGAATACCGGATCCAGTCCATCCACGTCGAGCGACAGGTAGACCGGTGCGTCGCCGACCACGCGCCGTGCTTCCTCCGCGATCGCCGCGGGACCGCGCGCGTCGAACTCTTCGATGAACACGACGCGCATGCCGCTCTCGATCGAGTAGCGCCAGCCTTCGTCGGAATTTTGCGCACCCCTGATACCGATCTGGATCGTGCGTTCCGGATTCAGTAGTCCGGCCTCCACTGCGCGGCGAAATGGTGCGCCGTGCGTGAATTTCGAACCCTTGAAACAGTCCCACGTGTCCGTATGCGCGTCGATGTGCACGAGCGAGATGGGTTCCTTCGGCGCCATTGCCTGAAAGATCGGGTACGTGATCGAATGGTCGCCGCCTGCTGTCAGCGGGATCTTGCCGGCAGCGAAGATCGGTTCGAAGAAACGGCGGATGTCTTCATGCGCGCGCTCGAGGTGATAAAGATCCGTGAACGGCACGTCGCCGATATCGCCGACCCGACATGCCGTGAACGGGTCGAAGCGCGTCACGTGGTGAGTGGTGCGTGTCATCGTCGACATGTTACGGATCTCCCGCGGACCGTAGCGCGCGCCGGGCCGCGCGGTGACGCCACCGTCGAAGGGCACACCGGCGAGGACAATGTCCAGTTGATCGAGATCCGTGCATGGCGGCACGCGCATGAAGGTTGGGATGCCGCTAAAACGCGGCAATTGCATCGCCGTGAGGTCGGTACCTGGCACGTTGACGGTTCCTAGAAGGTAGGCGGCGTATTGATCCACAGCACGCGGGTCACGGTCCTGGCCGGGTTGCGGTAGCTGTGCGGTACGCTGCTTGGAAAATAGAACGAATCGCCCGTTTGCAGCACGTAGCGCTCGTCGCCGAGAGTCAGTTCCAATTCGCCTTCGATCACATAACCTAGCTCTTCACCGGCGTGGGAAATCTGCTCGTCGCTGCTTGTGTGCGGTTCGATCACGTGGATGTCGCCTTGCAGTAACTGGCCGGGGCCTGGCACCACCACGCGCTCCAGCACGATCGAACCGCGGTTGCGGGCAGTCGGAAAGCTGACGGACGGCCGCGCGTTCGCGCGCTGCACCGGCGACGTGTTGATGTCTGGCCCGGACACGAGGGCTGCGATGTTGGTCGACAGCGCCTGCGCCAGTCGGTGAAGCGTGGCAAGCGACGGTGTCGCATGACCGCCTTCGACTTTTGACAGCAGGCTTTCCGAACAGCCGGCCTGCTCGGCGAGAGCCTTGAGCGTGAGTTTCCGCACCATGCGCGCATGCTTCAGACGCACACCGAGTGAATCGCCCGGCGTGGCTTGCGACGGTGCTGAGCCTTTGCTGGCCGAGGCGCGGCCAGTTTGGGATGAGGTTTTTCTGGTTGCCACCGTTGCAATATCGGAAAGGTTGAAAGAGCGGATTACGCTATCACCGTGAACTCGACGTTGACTGGATTGAGCGCGTTGATCGGAATAATATCCTGTGGGCACGCGGACATCACGACCACACAGTCCAGTACGGCCTTGATGTCAACATGGTCGCCGGCCTTCGATACGGGCGGCAGCCAGTCGATCGTATAGTCGGGCTTGATCGGAATGTTCATCCACAGGTTGAACGGTTGTGGCACTTCCCGCGCGCGCAGGCCGATTGCCTTCAGCGCGAGGCGCATGTTGTCGGCGCAGTTGTCATGATAGCCCTCGACGCCGAGATTCTTGTAGCGGTAAAGATCACATGCGGCGATCAGCGTATCGTGTACGCCCGGCGACGTGTCGACGGCGAGTTCCGCGATGGGCCGCCGATGGTTTGTGACGAGTGGGTCGCCAGGCTGCGGAACGACCTTGTCCAGATAGGCGCGTGTATGTTCGAACGACAGGAATTCGTTGAGATGCGCCGCGTTGAAAATCCATGTATCGCAGACCTGGGTGCCGTGCGGGTTCGCAATGCGGATGGTCTGACCCGCCTTCAGGCGCACCGCGCGGCCGCAACGGGCAGGAACGGTATACGTCTTGCCCAGTTCCGGTGTGCCGTCTGCCGAAATCGGTTCGTGCAGCGTCGCATTCAGGCCCTGTTCGGTGCCGTTGTCGTGCATATGCAGTTCTTCGGTATGAGTCGTGCTCATTGAGACTCCTTCATCAAGGTTCGTTGCAGAGAGTGGCAAGGCAATGCGCGAGAGCGCGCGTGCCCAGCACGAGGTGATCGTCGTCGGTTGATTCGAGCGGGTTGTGACTGATCCCGCCGCGGCTTGGCACGAACAGCATGGCGGTCGGGCAGTGGCGTGCCAGATACATGGCGTCGTGGAAAGCGCCCGATGTCAGCGTGAGCGTTGGAGCGGCGAGTGCGGCGCATGCGTCGGCAAGGCGTGCAACCAATGCGTCGTCGAAGCAGACCGGCGCATGCGAGAACAGCGGCTCGACCGCGACGCGATGCAGTTCTGCGCATTGCGCGAGCTGCTCATCGAAGGCCGTGAGCACATCGGTATCGGGATGGCGAAAATCGACGGTGAAGGTGACAGCCGATGCAATCGTATTGATCGAATTCGGCGCCACCGACCAGCGCCCGAACGTCACGCGCGTATGTTCCTGACCGAGCGCGGTTGAGAATGCTTCGATTTCAGCGCGCACGGCGATCGCCAGTGTCATCGCGTCATGGCGTGCATGCATCGGCGTGGTGCCGGCGTGCGCCGCGACACCCTCACAGGTGATTGCATGCCAGCGCACGCCCTGAATGCCGCAGACAACACCCAGCGGAACGCTTGCCAGTTCGAGTTGCGGCCCCTGCTCGATATGCAGTTCGATGAACGCGCGCGTGGGCTGCTGCGCGTCGTGCTTGCCGAGCGTCGGGAAGGTCTTTCGATGCGCGTCCAGTGCAGAGGCGAGCGTGGTGCCAGACGCATCTCTCGCGTCGCGATAGCGTTCGAGGAGCGCCGGGTCGACAAATGCACTCGAACCCATCGCGCCGGGCTGAAAACGGGTGCCTTCCTCGTTGGTCCAGATCGCCACGTCGAGTGGACGCCGGGTCCGGATGCCGGCATCGTTCAGCGCCGCGATGCATTCGATGCCGGCCAGCACTCCATAGCAGCCGTCGAGTTTGCCGCCGGTAGGTTGCGTGTCGATATGGCTGCCGGTCATGACCGGCGCGATATCTTCTGTGCCGGCGCGGCGAATGAAGAGATTCGCGCAGTCGTCAGTCGTGACGGTGCAGCCGAGCGCGTGTGCGCGTTCGATCAAATGGCGGCGCGCCTCGATATCGCACGCCGACAGTGCCGGGCGATCTACACCGCCGTCGGTGCGTGCACCGAATGCAGCCAGGGCGTCGATCGAACCGAGCAGGCGTGAGGGATCGACGTGTGCGCTCGCAGCCTGAGCAGCATGATCGGGGCGATGCGGCGTCATGCGGCGGCCCCCCGGGACGCGCCGTTTTCCGGCGCGTCCATGCCGAGCGTAGCGCAGGCCCCGGCAGCGTTGCCTGCAATCGGCAGGCTCCGGTCGAACCAAGGCTTCAGGAACTGCTGCAAGCGCGGTGTGCGGGTGTTGCCGAAAAGCTGTGCAGGCGGTCCGGCTTCGACGATGCGCCCCGCTTCCATGAACACCACCTTGTCAGATATTTTCGCGGCGAAGCTCATTTCGTGCGTGACCATCACCATTGTCATGCCGTCCTGCGCGAGGGAACGGATCACGCTCAGCACTTCTTCGACCAGCTCGGGGTCGAGTGCGGAGGTCGGTTCGTCGAGCAGCATCACTTCGGGCTCAATCGCAAGGGCACGCGCGATGCCAACGCGCTGTTGCTGGCCGCCGCTCAGCCGCGACGGGTAAGCGTCCGCCCGGTGCTCGAGGCCGACGCGCTGGAGCGCTGCCAGCGCTTTGCGCCGCGCTTCGTCCTTGCGGATTTTCTTTGACAGGACGAGTGGCGCAGCCACGTTGGCGAGCACGGTCATATGCGGCCACAGGTTGAACTGCTGAAACACCATCGCGACGGGCCGGCGCACCTCGGCGAGGCTGGCGTCGCTGTCGCGATCGCGCTCCGTGCGGCCGGCTGAGCGATAGCCGAGAAGTTGCCCCTTGATCCACACCTCGCCCTCGTCGTACGCCTCGAGGAAGTTGATGCAGCGCAAAGCAGTGGTTTTTCCGGAGCCGGATGGACCGATCAACGTCACGATTTCTCCGCGCATCACGTCGAGATCGATGCCTTTGAGCACGCGGGTGGCGCCATACGACTTGCCGACCGCGCGGAGTTGAAGAATGGGGAGAGCGCTCATGAGGTCTTCTGCAAAAAGCTAATCAAGGTCGCGGCCCGTCCGGCAAGTAGCGCGACGGCCTGGGTCAGGAGCCAGTAGCTGACGATCAGCATGGCGTACGGCCCGATATATGCATAGGTGGAGGCAACGATGTCGCTTGCGGTCATGGTCAGTTCAGGCACCGTGATGATCGATGCGACTGCGCTTTCCTTGATCACGAGAATGACCTGATTGGCGAGCAGCGGCAGCGCGAAGGCGACGGCCTGCGGCAGCTCGATTGCACGAAACGCCGCCCACCGGTCAATGCCGAATGCACGTGCCGCCTCGATCTGGCCGCGCGGAATGCTGGCCCATCCAGCGCGGAAAATTTCGGCAAAGTACGCGGCCGAATACAGCGACAGCGAGAGAATGGTGGCCTGCACGGCGCTCATCGTCAGGCCTAGCATCGGCAGGCCGAAATAGACGATCACCAGTTGCGATAGATATGGTGTTCCGCGCACGAGCCACACATACGCTTGATAAGGGTAGGCCAGCGTCTGCGGAAAACGCATCCGCAGCACGTTCAACAGGAAGCCGCCCACCATGCCCGGCAGCGCTGCGAGCAGGCTGACTTCGAGCGTCACGAGCATGGCGGCGGTAAAGCGCGGCACGAGGGAGAGGAATGCATTCATGGGATGGCACCGTTTCCTGGCATCAGGCGCGCTTTGCGACACGCCGCTCGTAGCCGTGCGCGACGAGCGATAGCAGTGACGTAATCGCCAGGTAGAAGCACGCCGCGAGCGTATAGACCTCCAGCGGCCGATAACTGGCTGAGGCGAGCTGCTGGCCGACGCGCATCAGGTCGGTGACAGCGATCACCGAGATGACCGCCGAAGCCTTGACGATGTCGATCGTCTCCGACACCAGCGCCGGCAGCGTCGCCGCCAGCACCTGGGGCACCTCGATATGCCATAGCGTCTGTCGCTGCGTGAGATTGAAGGTGCGCGCCGCTTCGATCTGGCCGCGCGGAATTGACCGGAAGCCGGCGCCCAGAATCTGCGACTGGTACGCAGCCGTGTTCAGAGACAGCCCGATCGCAGCCGCAACCACGCCGGGCAACGTCAGCCCGATCGCCGAGGGCACGTAGTAGAACACCAGCAGTTGCGCGAGCACCGGCGTGCCGCGGAACAGACTGACATAGACCCGCGCCGCGCCGGACATCAGCGTGCTGTCACTTGCCGACATCGTGTAGATGAAAATACCGGCGAAGAAACCACAGACGATCGCCGCAGCGGACAGGCACAGCGTGGTCAGTGCGCCGTCCATCAATTGGGGCAGATAGCTGAGGCAGCGGGCGAGCAGGTCAGGAGTGTTCATGTCGTTTCGATGACCGGAAAACAAGCCACGCTGCTGTTACATCGTCGGTTCGGGCAGCGCGTCGGAAGGTACATCCATCGTCGTGCCGAACCATTTCTGCTGAAGCTTCTTCATCGTGCCGTCCTTGTTCGCGCGTGCGATGCCCTCGCTGAACAGTTTGGCGAGCGCGGCGCTATCCGCATCTTTGCGCGCCACCCAGGCAAAGTAGCTCTTCGGGCCGATCGTTTGCGACATGACCATGAACACGCCCGGGCGCGCTTTCATCAGCGGGCCGAGGTTGGCGACCGACTGTGCCACGGCGTCGAGGCGTCCCACTGCCAGGTCGCCATAGGCCTCGTCGAAGGCGACGTACTGCTTGATCTGCTTGATACCGGGACCGCCTGCGTCCTTGAGTTTCTTGTCGAGCGCAATCAGTGCCTGCAGTTGGGCAGAACCGGTTTGAGAGCCGACGATCTTTCCGTTCAGATCGTTAGGAGATTTGATCGATGTTTCGTTGGTGCGCAGCAGGACGCCGGTGGTGGCGTCCGCTATGGGCAGTGTGAATGCGAAATGGCTTGCGCGGTCCTTGTTGACTGTGACAGCGGTCACGACCATATCGAAGCGCTTTGCGTCAAGGCCCGGCAGCAGGCCCTGGAATGGCAGGTCGAGCTGCTTGACCTTCACATCGGGTAGTGACTTCAACACGTACTGCATGAGGTCGGCGTCATAGCCAACGATCTTGCCGTTATCGATGTATTCGAATGGCGCGTAGCGCGCCTCGGTGGCGATTGTGATTTCCTTGTTCGCCTTGATTCGGGACAGCAGATCGTTGTCTTGCGACCAGCCTGGAACGGATGCGCACAACGCTAGCGCGCCAGCCAACGACAGTATCAGAGTGCGGAAAGACCTATGCATGATGCCCCCTTGCAGTGCGATGTCGTGAAAGAAACGTTAGTGAATCTCGCTCAAGTACATTGAATGTAATTCAACATGCATGAAGCGTGCCAGTACGGAAAGGCTGGTTTTGCGCAGCGGAGACTGGCTTGCGGAGCACCGTGTCTGGGAAACCGAGGGACGTGTGCACTTGCGGAGTGCTTCAGGCACCGGCTCGGGGAGCCTGATCGATCGCGCCGCAGCAGCGCTCGGCAAAACCCGCACCGATTCCATTCTCGACGCTGCGCGTTCGGCCGCCGAGCAGACGCTGCTGGATCAGGTTGTCTTGGTTGCTGCCCCGCACGCCTGGACGCACCAGCCCAGCCGAATGTCGCATTGCGTCGAACCATGCAGACGCCCGCGCCGTGGGATTCTGCCGCATGACGTGGATGGCTCCGCAGCCGCTCACAGCCGAGCACGCCCTGGACGCCTTCGAGTCCGGCGTCAGGAGCTTGGGACACGTGGCTCAAACGTCGCGCGCTCGCCAATCAGCGCAGCGGTGCGTCGCGTACCTTCGTCGCAACCCAAGCAAGATGGGCAGGTGCGTGCGTATTACGCACTCGCATCTGGTGCCGTCGCGGTCGAAGCTACGCCCGATCGATTCCGGCGCAATATGCCGGATCCAATCCCTGTTGTGGTGTTGGGTCGGCTCGCAGTCGATCGGACACAACAGGGCGGAGGCATTGGTCGTGCGCTGGTGCGTGATGCCGAATTGCGCGTGCTGCACGCGGCCGCTGCGATCTGGATTCGCGGCATGATCGTCCACGCGCTGTCCGATTCGGCCAAAGCGTTTTACGAACGGGTCGGGTTTGAGGCGTCGCCGCTCGATCCGATGCTGTCACTGATCACGCTGGCTGATCTCGCGGCGGCACAATGACGCTGCTTGTGGGGACGCGTCGATGTCCAGCGATGACGAAAAATTACTCCCCAAGCGCTCACTGCGCTTAGCATTGCGCGAGCTGTCCGTTGCGCAGCATTGCCAGTTGCTCAGCAACCTGCCGGTGATCGAGCTTCTGGCGTTCGCGCAGCAGCGCCACCTACTTGCTGTAGCGGGCGGTCGACGAGCATGGCGTCGAGCTGGACGTCTTGGTGCAGAAGCGCCGCGACAAGGCGGCTACCAAGCGCTTCTTCCAGCGGGTACCGCGCTCCTGCCCGACACCGCGAAAGATCGTCGCCGACCAACTGCGCAGCTACGCTACCGCGAAGGCCAACATGCCGGAGCTGGCCAATGTCAGCCTCGTGTTAACGCTTCGGCCCGGGTGAACAACCGTGCTGAGAACAGCCATTAGCCCACACGAGCGCGCGCGCAGCGCGTGCGAGGCTTCAGCGATCGGGCGCGCACCCAGGCTTTTCTCACGGCCTTCCCGCCGAGCGCTCCTTGCAGCCGCCAAGTTGACCATGCTCGGATAGGGCCACACCCCGGCGCTTTCCAGCACGGAGATGGAGATTGGCGCCGCCCGCTTCCGGCCGCGGCAGCAGCGTGCCCCATTGATCGAGCGCGGTGGCGCCGCCCGTTGCCTCGCGGCTGTCGATCAAGGCGGTCTCGACATGCTGCACCGTCTGCGGGCAGGGAGGGCATTCGTCCGCGAAATCATGATGGCGCATTGCTCAATCGTCAGAAATCGGAAATTTACAAAACTCAAAGGAATCGACTGATCTCAATGGACGGCGACTCGGCTTCGTTGCGGATTGAACTCAGATATTTCCCATACAAATTTCAGGAAACGGCGATTCGACTTGGGATGGGGCTGGTGTTGAATGATTGTTGATTTACTATAGAATTAATTTCAAATAGCTAACCTTAAAATCGGAAAATATCTTCTTACACCATCGGCTCTGCCCCCGAAGTGGGTACGCGTTTGCGAACACCTGGACAGTTAGGGAAGCGCTGATTAATAGGCGATCCCGCGAGGTGGTCGGCGACGGAACAACCGGTTTAATCACAACGGACAGCTCGTTGAGTTAGACAGAAATTCAAGCGACTTTCAGGTCGCACGTGCGCCTTCATGCCGAAGTGCCACTCGTTGCCTTTCTTCGTTTGATGCATGTCCGGATCGCGACGCTTCTCGGCGTTTTTGGTCGACGGCGGCGCTTCGATGATCGTCGCATCGACCAGCGTGCCTTCCTTCCTCATCAGCCCGCGTTCGCACAGCGAGATGCCAATCTCGTCGAACAGCTTGCGCGTCAGGTCATGTTCGAGAAGCAGGCGCCGGAACTTCAGCAGCGTGGTCGCATCCGGCACATTCTCGATGGCCAGATCAATCCCGGTAACGCCCGCATCGCGATGCTGTCGTACAGCGCATCCTCGAGCCCTTCGTCCGACAGGCTGTACCACTGCTGCAGAAAGTAGATTCGAAGCATCCGCTCCAAACCGATCGGCGGGCGGCCGCGAGTTCCTTTCGGGTAGTACGGCTCGATTGCCGTCAGCAATCGCGACCACGGCACGAGCTTCTCCATCTCGTCGAGGAAACGCTGACGCCGGGTCACGCGCTTCTTGCCTGCGCCTTCCGCTTCCGCAAAGCTCATTTGCCGTTTCATCGTCGTGGGTTCGTTCCGCGAACTATCTTCTACAACGTCCTCGGCTGCGTCAGCGATGACCACCGAGCCGGATAAATCGGTGCCTCCACAAGGATATTTCCTATACCAATATGAGCGGCCGACGATTCGGATTCGGATGGGGCTGATGCCGAATGGTCGATGTTTCATTATAAAATTGGTCTGAACTGAAGGCCATCGCTGGAGTAGCTATTTGCGTTGCCTTCAAAAATCCCGGCGACGCATCGCTTGCGAATTTCATGCGCAAACCTATCCGTCATGCAACTTAATTTAAGATAATTAATTTCGGGTCGACAAGATAACGTCCATCAAGAGTGAAGTTATGCATAGATATTTTCGTATCGTCGTATCAATATTGTTTTTTTTTGCTCGAATGCGTGGAGCGGCGAGTCCGTTGATGAGCCGCTTCCATTTCCATCATCCGTCACCCTGTACTCAAATCAACTTGCGCCATATACTGTGATATCTCAATGGTATAGTACGACACCAGTTCAAAAATCTCTTCATGCGATCGGATTCTATGGTCTAAGTTTGAAGTACCATAATTCCAAACAAATCTCGGTAATACATGGTCCGGATGGGGAGCCCGTGCCCGTTATGCCACTACCAGGGACAAAAGGAATTGGGTTGGCGTTGGGCGTACGGATTAAGAAAGCGGGGGAGGGTTGGGAGCCATGGGTGCCTCCCTCCGCAAGTGATTTTAATACGAACTTTGCCAGCGGATGGCCTAACGGCCAAAAATTCTCTGTACAATTTAGGGCTGCCCTAGTTAGACTTAATGGTCCTATTAATCCTGGGGACATCGATCTAGGACAGAATGGTGTCGAGTTGAGTCAACTTAATGGTATTGCTTTCCATGCGATCGGTCACGTCCTCATCCGCCAACCCACCTGCGAAATCCTAACCAAGCAGATCGGTGTGTCTATGGGTAACGACATTTCGCTGTCGAAGTTCACGGGGCCCGGCACGACATCCGATTTCAAGCCGTTTACGGTATCGATGACGTGCCCGACGGGGATTAACAAATTGTCGTACCTGATGAATGGGGCGGGTGGTTCGAAAATTGATCCATCTCAGCCTGGAGCGCTGTCGTTATCGAATGCAAATGGCGCATCGGGTGTGAGCGTGCAGGTGAAGGACGACGACAACAAGGCCTTCGTGAATTTAGGACACGCCATGCCGGTCGGCCAATACCAGCCTGACCAGGACAATCAGCACATCGATCTGAAATTCGAGGCGGCCTACATCCAGACTGGCGCGAAGGTCACTGGCGGCGAAGCGGATGCGCAGGCGACCATCACGATGTCCTACGAATAGGTCGGCGTGTAGTTCTATCACGCATGGAAAACGAGGCAGGGTCAGAAATGTTTGCTCGGCGCTATCGAACTAGCCGATCTTGCTATCCGCCCCCTTTTTAGCGGTCTTCGCAGCTTAGCGTCAACGCGCTCATCAACCCCGTCAATCAACAAGACTTGCCGCAGTCCCAAAATGGGACTGCACTTGACCCAAGCGAATCATTTCGAAAAAGGTCCTGCTGGCATTCTGCGAGAAGCATCCAGTTACGCGCCAGTCGTTGCTCGCATTGCCCGAATTTCGCGACAAGGGCATCGGCAGTCATTTGCTGACTGAGGCGCGGCGTTGGTCCCAGAAACAACGACTGGAGTTGCCTGCGGTATCGCCGAGCGACAGAAGTTCCCCGTTTTATGAACGCTCCGGTTTTCTCCGCGAGCGCGATCCGCTCGTGCTAAAGATTGCAGCCGGCAACTCGTAGCCGCATCCTGCAAATTGTCAAGGAGTTCAGATGAAGCTTGAATGCAAACGCCTCACAGAGGCGGACGTGAAAGAGGTCGTCGCACTGAACAGCAATCCCCTGGTCTTGCGTCACATGCCACTTGCTGAGAACACCTTTGACGAAAGGAAATGTCTCGCATGGATTCTGGAAAAGGACTCGCAGTGGGCACGCCACGGATACGGGCCTCTGGCTTTTTTCGTCGACGGAAAATTTGCCGGATGGGGAGGGTTGCAACATGAATCCGGTGATGCCGACCTGGCGTTGGTGCTCCTTCCGGAATACTGGGGAATGGGACACGTGATCTATCAACAAATTATCAGCATGGCGTTTTCCCAAATGGGTCTGGCTTCCATCACGGCACTGCTGCCGGACACAAGACGTCAGCGGAAAAGTATGCAGCGTCTTGGGTTCATCAATGATGGGGAAACTGAACTTTGCGGAAACCGTTTCATCCGCTATAGGCTGTACACCCAAGGAGAATGAATTGGCATCGATCAGGCTGGCCAAAATACAGGACATTCCGCAGATGTTTGACGTGCGCTTCGCAGTGCGGGAAAACCGGCTGGCGCCAGGAATCGTGATTCCAGAAGAAGACGTTTGACGTTCAATCGAAGATACCGGGTGAGGTTGGGTCATCGAGGTAGACGACAGAATTTGGGCCTTCGGTATTGCCGACGCCGTCAACGGAAGTATCTGGGCGCTCTTCGTGCATCCAGACGCGGAGGGACAAGGTTACGGACGGCGTCTGCACGACGAAATGGTGTCATGGTTGTGGTCGAGGGAACTGCAAATGGTTTGGTTGGCAACCACGCCTGGCACACGGGCTCAGACGTTCTACGAGCGCCTTGGCTGGCAGGTGGAAGGTCCCGCCGAAGCAGGGCAGATTCGCCTGGAACTTAAACGTGGAAGCGAGTCTTGCGTGTAGGGTGACATGATGTGCCAGAGCAAGTAACTGCCGGGTTCGACCGAGCGTTTGCGGCCGCGCCTATGCCCCCGGCTTCGAAGGCTCAATCGGCTTCCTCAACAACCTCGTCCCCTCGAACAAGGTGATCGGCAAGGCGCTGCGGCGGTTACGCCCGCCTTCCGGTATATCTCGGCCCATTTGCGTAGCTGGTTCGCGTTCACCCCGGCCTTGAGCGCCAGACCTGATAGTGAAGCGCCGGGTTGTAAACATGCCTCGCCAGGCGGCGTTTCCCATCAGGATCAAATGATCGCTTGCCGTTCGGGGAGACATGGGTCACCTTCAGGGGCAGGAAATCGAGGTCAATCGTGTCAGCTGTCATCGTGGATCGATTCAGCAGTGCCGGTTAGGTGCGGAGGATTTCGCGCTTACGGTCAACGACGCCGAATAGATTTAGGCAAATCACCATCACATCGAAGATTAGTGTTGCAAAAATGGGGTGGACCATAGATTACTTCGGCTGACGGCAGCGTGAGGGCGTCATCGAACGCCGCTTTTCGGTTGGAGTCGGAGCTGATATGACTCGTGTCAATAAGGCGGGTTTGTCAGCAACGCACGATAGCGATCGGCCGCCCCCTTTACGCGGATTGCGCCCCAATCGATATCGTTCAAAATGGTTTGCACCGGCCAATTGCGTTGTTGGGGGGGGAGGGTCTCGAGCGCCTTGAACATGTCATCCAACGCCGCTGATTGCTCACATCCTGGCCAAGGGATCACTCCGGCGAGGTTCGCCCGCACCTTGCCGCGTTGTTCGGCGGGCAGATCCTCGAGTGCTTTGAGAAAACCATCGACCGCCGCTCGTCGGCCAGATACGCCCGCCCAGATAACGTCATCGTATTCCCGGTTCAGCTTGCGGCATTGTTCGTTGGTCAAATCCGACGTTGCTTTGTCGATGGCCTTCCGAATTTCAACCACTACCTTTTCGTCGGCGCTCGACAGGCTAGAGACATTTATCGCTAGCGCTTCCATCATCGGACCATTAGTCCATTCCATCTTCTTATCGCGTTGTTCGGCGGGCAAATCCATAAGTTCCTTGAGGGCGCCATCGAACAGCATCTTTCTTTCGGACTGTGGACAACTGCTAATCACACAGATAAGTCTCATTAGAACCATGCCTCGCAGTTTGGGTGGCACAGCCCAAAATTCCTTAAGCAAGGCGGTCGCTACTCTCGGGTCGTGACTATCGAGTAATGCCGCGATTTGCTTTGGCACCTCTTCATCGCGTACCTTCAGGGAAGCGTCTCGCATCGGCGCAAGTGCATCGCGTAACCTTTTATTGGCCCCGGCCAGCGCAAGCCGATCACCATGAGGCAGATATTCGGCAATCTGATGAACGAGTTCGGTGGGGAGGCCGTGTAGCGCTGCCGACGGCTTGACTCGTCCATTGGCCTCGCTGCTTTCGCGGGGGCCGGCCCAGTTGGATGGCGCTTGTTGAAAATCCGATTTCGGAAATTGATCTCTATTCTGGGAGTTCGTTACGTTAACCACGCGATCCCGTAGGACGATGTTATCTACTGCCGTAGAAGACCCTGCTTCACGCATTATAGAAGGCCGATGCGATCGTTGACTCAGAATGGTAGCGTTAATCCAGATTTTGACAGAATTAATCATGATTTTGATTCAGGAAAATTTTAAAAAAAGAGGTGGAAATGCGTGTTTTTATTGATTCGCGTTGAAGCATCACGCGATTTTTAAATAACACTCTTGTGTTTCATGGGTCCTATAATTATTAATGTCTGGATCGGTGGATTTCGTAACGCTGAAAAAGCGTATCTCGAAGACGTTAACCCCGCTTGCATAAAACTGTCGTCTTGCCAGTGAGCTGTCTCGAAAAAATCGGGGGCGTCAACTCTGGATTGCAGCCTGAAAATTTAAATTTGGGGGCGCGACAAGCTGGCACTACGCACCTCCGATCGGCTCACGGATATCAACAGCATCCGCCACGATGTCGATGTCGATGGCGAGGAACAGGTCCCCCGCAGCGACGCTGAAAAGGGCGTGGTCCGGGTCTTCATCGCGCCCTAGGCAGGCGCCGACCCCTTCGCCATTGAAGCGGCAGTACGTCAGCGTATGGCGACGATTGCTGGTGACCAGGCCTGGCAGAACTCTGACACGGTGAAGACGCTCGCCCTTGAGAACCTGATGTCTGCCAGGCGATTCGGTTTCGCGGAATTCTTCGAGCCGCTTTGGGCGATCGACAACCTCAGGACGAGCCTGCTTCAAGGCGCCGGAGCAGGTCTTGGATTCTTCGTCAGGGACGTGTTGCCGCTGGTCAAGGAGTTTCGTGCCAACGACCGCATCGGGGCTACTGCGATCATCAAGGCGTCGTCGCCCCTTCTGGATCGCGCAGCGCTTCAAGAGGCTGGATCGAATCAGGTCGCGCAGCTCGGCAAGGCTAAGGCAGCGTGCGACGGGCTTCTGGCGCTGATCGCGGAACCGCCTGAGATCAATGCTCCGGCTGTGCTCGAGTTTGTTGTGCAGACGGGTCTGTTTTCCATCCTGGACACACTGGCTCCCTTCGTTTCCGGTGACGCCAAGGCCGTAGCGGCCGAGGACAGCTCAGGGCAGGGCGATCAGGTCGAGCGCACCGAGGACGGGGAAGCCGAAGACACCAGTCCTGAGCTGAGCGCATGGAGCAAAGCGCTTGAGGCACCACTGAGCCAGATCGAGCGCTACGACTTGTACGCGCGAGGACAGTCGCAATTCGGGACGCATCAGGGCGTCAAGGGGCTTGAGTTCCCACGCGTACTGGTCGTGATCAATGACGACGCGGCGCGAGGTTTTCTTTTTGCCTACGTCAAATTCTTCGGTACCAAGGAGAAGTCAAAGGCGGACCTTGAAAATGAAGCTGCCGGCCGAGAGACCGGTTCGGACCGCACCCGCCGCTTGTTCTACGTGACCTGCAGCCGGGCCGAGAAGAGCTTAGTCATCGTCTACTACTCGCCGGATCCAGCACTGGCTCGCAGTGCCAGCCGAGAACGGTTAGAGAATTTGACGCCGCGTGCAAATATGCCGGAAGGTTCCATGGGATCGCTCTCAGGTTCATAAGTATTCCCGGTTACTTGACATAAGTATATCTATCAATATTTTTGGTGTAACGGTCATTTAGATGGAATGGTCGCCTCCCGCCTTAACGGGCCGTCCGGCGCCGCAATCTCGCGTCCAGAGCATGCGACATTGCTGGTTCGGCAGCCCAGCCGCCAAGGAGAACCAAATGGAACCCACGACCATTGCCATCGATCTGGCCAAGCGCGTTTTCCAGATTCATTATGTCGAGCCTGAAACCGGCGCGATTCACAGCAAGGTACTCAAACGTGCCCAGCTCGCGCCGTTCTTCGCCAACCGGCCGGCGAGTCGCGTCGTTATGGAGGCCAGTGGCAGCGCTCATCATTGGGCCCGGGTCCTGGCACGGCTTGGCCACGACGTGCGGCTCATCGCAGCTCAGTTCGTGCGGCCGTTCGTGAAGTCTAACAAGAATGATGAGGCTGACGCCGCGGCGATCTGGGAAGCTGCCCAGCGTCCCGGCATGCGGTTCGTGGCCGTTAAGACCGAAGACCAGCAAGCCATGCTGGCGATGCACCGGATACGCCAGCAACTGGTCCGGATTCGCGTCATGCAGGTCAACCAACTTCGCGGATTGCTCTACGAGTTCGGCGTCGTGTTGCCTCAAGGCCGTCGTGCATCGATCGACGCCGCCAAAGCCGCGCTGGCGTCACTGGCCGACGAGTTGCCGGCCATGTTGCTAGACAGCCTGCAGGATCAGCTTTCGCGACTCCGTGCGCTCGATGAGCAGATTGCTCGGATCGAGCAACGCATTCTCAATTGGCGGCGCAATGACGATGCATGCCTGCGCATCTCGGAGATTCCGGGCGTGGGCGTACTCACGGCAACTGCCGCGGTTTCGGTCATTGGACAGGCAAGAACGTTTCGCTCGGGGCGGGAGTTTGCCGCCTATCTCGGTCTCGTGCCGCGGCAGAACGGCTCGGGAGGCAAGATCAAGCTCGGTGGGATCAGCAAACGCGGTGACGTTTATCTGCGGACGCTGCTGATCCACGGCGCGCGATCGGTCATCTCGAGCTCAAAGCACTTGCCGGAGCGTTTGCGTCAGATGCTGTCCCGACGACCAACGAACGTCGTTGCTGTTGCACTCGCAAACAAGATGGCGCGAACAATCTGGGCGCTGCTGGCGCATGGCCGAACGTATGAGGCAGCACCGTCGCAGTAGTCAAGCTTCAATTCCTTTATCCCATCCACGGTTGCACAGGTGATGTTGAAAGATGGCAAGACAGGTTGGACCGCGCAAGGGCAAGCCTGAGACATTTCTCGGACCTCGAGTCCGCTATTTAGATTAGGAACCTTGCGGCGAAATCCATCGGGGCCGGCAGGCACGTCCTGCGATCGAGTCCGGATATAAGTCCGCAACCACCCTCCTCGCCACGATCAAAATTGCCTTGCAAATGGGAGGCGACCATATAAGTAATGTCCGGACCGGACATTTGAATCTGGCTTTGACATTGTGTGTAAGAGCAAAGTTGTAATCTATGGCCAGCCCGAATTTTGCAACCCCTGGTTCTGACGTTTTTGGCTTGCGCAAATCTATCCGGAATCTGAGGTTACGCCTCGTTCCACGATGAAAACCGCACCGGTCGATCCTCAAAATGTCGGCAGCTGCTGGGAGCTGTACAACTTGTCAGGTTCTTCGTCCGGTCGCTGTGCCGTTGGATCATCAGAGTTACCGCAGTCGCAAAACCTGGTGGGACAAAATTTCAAGCACGACACCCGAGCGATGGATCGTACGCGGCGTGCTTGGTCAGTACAGCCCAAGCGATTCGAGCGAGCTTGTTGGCGACCGCGCACGCCACCACGTTCGAATGGCGTCGTGTGAGCATCGATCGAATCCACTCGCCAAGCCCATCGGTTCGCAGCGCCACTCGCTGGATGACGGCTCGCGCACATTGGACCAACAGGTGACGCAGATGCTTGTCACCTCGCTTGCTGATTCCATACAAAACGTTGCGGCCTCCGGTGCTGTGTTGCTTGGGAACTAGGCCGATCGACGCGGCAAAGTTGCGCCCGCCTTCATACTGACTAACGTTCCCGATCTCGGACGCGAGAAGACTTGCCGTGACGACACCGATCCCGGGAATCGACAGTAGCCGGGCCGCATTTTCGTCCTCGCGTAACTGCAACTTCAGATCCTTGTCGATGTCATGGACCTGCTGATCCAGATATCGGTAGTGTTCGTGCAATCGGTGCAGCAGCTCGGCCAGTCGAGATGGCAACTCATTGGCGCCCAAGGCATCGGATATGCGATTCAATACAGCTTTGGATGTTGGCAGAGTGATGCCGAATTCCAGAAGAATGCCGTGAATTCGATTGATGGTGGCCGTGCGCTCAACGACGAGTCCCTCTCGAACCCGATGCAACGCAGCAAGTGTTTGCTGTGCCTCTGAGCGAGGTGCGACAAAGCGCATGGAGGGTCGCGCCGCAGCCTCGCAGATCGCTTCGGCGTCGATGTAGTCGTTTTTGTTGCTCTTCACAAAGGGGCGGACAATCTGAGGCGAAATGAGCTTGGCTGCATGTCCCATGGCGATCAATTGACGTGCCAGCCAATGGGATCCCGCGCAGGCTTCCATGACAACCGTCACGGCCTTCAGATTTCCGAAGAACGGCAGGAGCTGGGCGCGCGTCAGCCTCTTGCGAAATACGTATGCGATTCATTACCGACGCCCTTGTCTAGAAATCGCTGCACTCTGATGCTACGTGTCCACGTGGACAGCTGGCATCAGAGGGTATGACAGAAAAACGAGACTTGCGTAGCCGACTGGTGGTCGGTCGGAAACGGGATGGCCGCCGTGAATACGACGATGCTGCCCGAGACGAATTAGTGCAGTTGTGCCTGCAGCCCGGCGTTTCGATTGCGCGGACGGCTATGGAGCATGACCTCAATCCCAACCTGCTGCGCAGTTGGGTCGCACGACATCAAAAGATCCAAGCCCAGGTCGAGCATGAGCGGATGGCCCGGACACCTGTTGTTGCCGATGGCGTTTCAATCGATATTCCAAACTCACCGCCGGCATTCGTGCCAGTCGTGTCGGTGACCACTCCACGGATGGCGCTTTCACCGAAGCCGTTACCTCCAGCTTCTTCGATGGCACTCTCGCTGCACGTACGTCTGTCGAATGGCGTCGAGTTCGATCTCGGTGAGGCGAGCATCGACGAACTGACCACTGTCATCCACATGCTCGGGAGGCTTCCGTGTTCCGGTTCGACGAAGACCTGAAGGTGTATCTGCACCGCGATCCTGTCGACTTCCGCTACGGCATGAACAGCCTGTCGATTCTCGTCGAACAGTCGATGCGACTGAACCCGATGGATGCCTCGCTCTACGTGTTCGGCAATCGGCGTCGTGATCGCATCAAGATCCTCGGCTGGGATGGGAACGGCTTCTGGCTGCTGATGAAACGCCTCGAGGCCGATCGCTTCACTTGGCCAGACAAGAAAACCGAAGTCGTGTCGATGACGACGGACCTGCTGCACGCGTTGCTCGACGGTGATGACATTACCACGATCCAGCGGCATCCGAGACGCGAATATCGTCGCGTCAGTTGAACTCGGGATCGGCATGCCGATCCAGGTCGCCATCACCGCCGACGAACTTGCCGCGCTGCTCGCGATACGCGAAGCGTATGGTTTGCTTCAGCACGAGCATGAAGAAGTTCGCGGCACGCTGCGTCTCGTGACGGCGGAACGCGATCTCGCCGAGGAGCGGCTGCGCGCCTATCGACACGAATTGTTCGGCGCCAAAAGCGAGGCACGAACCTCGGGAAAGCTCGGTCTGTTCAATGAAGCCGAAGCGTTGGGCACGAACGCAACGCCGGCGCAGGAAGACACTCCGGAATTGACGGTCACTGCGCATACGCGCAAGAAACGCGGCCACCGCAAACCGCTCGATCCCACCCTGCCGCGCGACGTCGTGCGACACGAACTGCCCGAAGCTGAACGCTTCTGCGCAAACGATGGGCACGCGCTCGTCGAGTTCGGCGTGGAGATCAGCGAGCAGCTCGATGTGATCCCCGAGCAGCTTCGTGTGATCCAGCACCAGCGCGTCAAATACGCGTGTCCGTGCTGCGATCTCGGCATCAAGGTCACGCCGGCGCCGCCGCGCATCATCCCGCGCGGACTGTTGAGCGAATCGGCACTCGCGTGGATCGCTACCGGCAAGTACCAGTTCGGCATGCCGCTGTATCGCCAGGCTGGCCTACTGCGTCGCTTCGGCGGCGACATCTCGTCGAACACGATTGCTGCCAGCATGGTCCGCGTCGGCCTCTCGACGCAGCCCGTGATCAACCTGATGCGCGATGCGCTGCTCGATTCCGAGCTCATCTACTGCGACGAGGCGACGCTCCAAGTGCTGAAGGAAGAAGGCCGTCGACCGCAATCGACGAGTTACCTCTGGGCGCAGATGACCGGTTCGGGCGTTCCCATTCGTTGCTTCACCTATACCCCGGGACGCGGTGCCAAGCTGGCCGACAAGCTGTTCACCGGGATCCGCGCGGGTGCGGTCATGATGACCGATAGCTACGAGCCCTACAACGACATCGCTCAACGTCACCAGTTCGTGCATCTTGGATGCTGGGTTCACGTGAGACGGTACTTCGTCAAAGCGGAGGACAGCGTCCCGAAGGCTGCTCGAACGCCCAATCTGCTCGCGACGCGCTTCATCAAGCTGATCGGAAAGTTGTTCGCTGCCGAGACACGTAGTGAAATGTGGCCGGCGCAGCGACGACAGCGATTGCGACGACGATACAGCGTACGCGTACTCGACGCCATCCACGCGTTGATGCTCGAGCAGTCATCTGGCATCGTACCGAAGAGCCTGCTTGGTAAGGGATTGACTTACCTGCGCGCGCAGTGGCCAAAGCTCATCCGTTACGTCGAGAACGGCGACTGGCCCATCTCGAACAATCCCTGCGAAAACGCGATTCGTCCGTTCTGCGTCGGGCGCCGCGGGTGGCTGTTCTCGGACACCGTCGACGGCGCAAACGCAAGCGCCAATCTATATACGCTCGTCGAGACCTGCAAGGCGAGCGGCATCGATCCCTATCACTATCTCACCTGGCTGTTCCAGCGTCTCCCGCTGGCAAAGACCGTCGACGATTACGACGCGCTGCTGCCGTGGAAGATGCCTACGGCCTCGCATTAACCAGCCATCTCACATTCAACGGAGGTAAACATGTCCGATCCAAAGCAAATCAAAGCGTACGTCCAGGACGCGTCAGGACAGTTGGTACCCCTTACCGCAGACTCGCTCGTTCTGGAATTCCCATCAGGTGACTCTCTAGAGGTCTCCTGGGAAACGCAGCATCCTGATGACCCTCGTCCAGCATGTCTGGCAGTATGGGGTGGACGTCGTGTTTCAAAACCCCTGTCGGAAGAAGAAATCAACGCTCAAACTCGTGCGACATCGGTTGCGATTTTACCCTCAGCCTCGAACCTCGTACTCGTTCATCCGTACTCGCACCCCATCCGCAAGCGTACCTAAAAATCGGCACCGTTCCGGAACGACGCCTCCCCATCAACCTCCCTGAGAGGCGTCAATGATGGATCGCTTACCGAAATACCTCGTGACCTTTCACGTCTTGCCCATGCAGATGAAACACATGCTTGCCCAAATCGATACCGATCAGCGTGATCTTGTTCATGGCGCTCTCCTCTACCGTGGACCGAACTTCCTATCGCAGAACGGTCGCGGGGATCGGGCTGGCCATTTCATTATGTCCGCGGACATTTGAGAATGTCTTTGACAGACAGACAGACAGACAGACAGGCAGACAGGCAGACAGACAGACAGACAGACAGACAGACAGACAGACAGACAGACAGACAGACAGACAGACAGACAGACAGACAGACAGACAGGCAGGCAGGCAGACAGACAGACAGACAGACAGACAGACAGACAGACAGATAGATAGATAGATAGATAGATAGATAGATAGATAGATAGACCGCTCTCGGAATTCGATTCATCCAAGCCAACGTTTCTCGATTTTACGAAACGTTGACTTCCATTTTTCAGGTCGGCCCCAGTATTCGAGGTATTGAAGTGGCTGCGGGAGGTGGAGCGTGCGAACCTGCCGGACGTGGCGCCGGACGTGGCGCCGGACGACAGCGCAGACGAGCGTGTGCGTCCGGATGCCGCAGAGGGTTGACAAATCAAACAATTGTATTTCGCATGATTTTTGAAAGTTGTTCCGTGGGGCGGAGCGTACAGTGAATCGTGTTGCATCGCCGCATCGATTGGCTAACCATTGACCGGTATGAGGATGTGGTCTGGCCCAAAAAACGCGTGACTCCGATGTAATTGAATTGGAAGAGATGACGCCGTCAATGCTTGAGGCAATTCAGGCTGGCGTGACCATCAAGGATATGCAGGGTACTCCCAGGACTTGATGGATGGCATCTATGCCTATGCGTATCGATTCTATCAGCGGGGGCGTCTGGACGAGGCGGAGGTGTTCTTCCGGTTTCTGTATATCTACGATTTTTACAACGTGGACTATGCGACGGGACTGGCC
>NZ_LOTA01000083.1:0-2515 GCF_001521935.1 Burkholderia sp. RF7-non_BP4
GTAACCGCTCGCACTGAGAACTACACCGCTGTATCCACCCGGCACCTCAATCGTCAGCGTGCCGGTCATCGTGTCGCCGGCCTTGTTGACAGCGTATCCCTTTACCCAATCCTTCGACGCATACGCGGAGAGCTGGCTCGCAAATGCGAGCAGGCCGAGATCGTTCGAGTCGACCGTCACGCTAAGGCCAGAGCCATCCTTCGCCCAACCGATCTTCACCGCATTCTGTCCCTGGCCTGCGCCCGTACCTTGCTGCACGGGCACGTAGTCGAGCTTGGGCTGATAGTTGGCGCTGGCATCTCCAACGATCTTCTGGACCGCCTTGAGGATTTGCTTGTTGTCGGTGGGATCGAGCTTCATGCCGACGCTTTCGGGAACGGCCGCCAACTCTTCCTGGACGGTTTGCATGTATTGCCGTGTGACGACCGTTCCCTTGATTCCTTGCGAAGGATCGCCCGCATGCCAGTTGCCGTCCGGTGTGTTGATTCGCTGCATGGTTACTCTTCCTGGTAGATGAAGTAGACGAACGTGTCGGCCGGCTTCAGGTCTTGGAACACGGATTCGAGAATGGGGTCGGCGAACGTCAGCAGCGGCTCGCCAACCGCGCTCTCATCGACGCGAAAGTAGATTTCGAGCGAAGGCGAGCCGTGTACGATCACGCCCCATTCGTAGACGATGTCTTCGATCCAGATCGCCTCGCCGATCCTGCCTTCGTCGACACGGAACGGGTCCGGCTCGATGATCTCGATTCGATAGCCGAGCGCGGCCGCGAGGCGCGTGAAATACGGAATCGACATGCCGCCGGTCTCGTTGACCTTCGCAACGACGGTCGACACGCGCTGCTGCAACGTGGCATCAACGGCCGGTGTGATGCCGCACACGCGTTCCCAATCCGGCAGAAGCTGCTGCGCGAAGAACGGCGTGATGCCGTTCACGATCGTGTCGGCGTCGGCGAGCGCACGATCGAGCGCTTTCCCGTCGGCCGTCAGCTCTGCCGCGAGAAGCGGCTCGCGAGCGTCGTATGAGACGGGCGGGAGAAGACGCCCGAGCAACTCGGCGTGTTCGTTCATACCATCGGCCTCAACGTCAAATTGCCGAGGCGGCACCACTCGATCACCTGCGCATCGACTACCGGGACGACGTTAGCAACTGGACTGTCCAGCACGTAGTCGTCGATGCCGAGCGTGTCGTTGATGACGCCGCCGATGCGATTGCGAATGACCGTGTCGCCTGGCGATACGACCGCGTTGTACGCGTTGAGTCCAGATTGCACCGCAGCCTGGGCCGCCTCGAGCGTGATTCCATTCAGCTTGACGGCGGCCAAGACGTCATACGACTTGATCGACGGCACGACGACACGCGTATCCTTGGCCCGCACGGGACGCTGATCGTCAATGTGTGTCTGCGCAGCCTTCAACACATCGTCAGACGGCAAACCATCCCCGGTCACGATCACAACATCGACCGTGCCGAGTCCGCGACGCAGCGGATAGACGAACGCCGCTGTAACACCCGGCACCTCCATCGCCCACTGCCAGTAGTCGTATTTGTTGCCACCTGCCGCCGGACGACGGATGCGTTGCAGCAGGCGTGCGAGCAGGCTATCGAGCGTCTCGATTGCCGTCCCGCCGCGCAGCGTCACGATGGTCAGTGTCGCGTCGACGTCGATCGGTGGCACGGTGAGCGTGAGCGTATCGCCGTCCTGGCGGTTCCCGATGGTGCCGGCGTCGACGGCCGCTACCGACACGACGAGATTTCCATCCGCATCAAACGTGCCGCCGCTCGTCGTCACGTAGGCGGTGCCGTCCTGATATTTCGCGCTCAGACCGCTGGCGATCTGGACACCAGGCTTGCCCTTGGCGCGTGCAGTGCCACTCGCGACGACGGACGACTTGCGATCGATGCCGCGCAGGCGCGCGTGCAGGATGAGATAGTCTTCGTCGGCCGTGTCCGGGAAAATCTGCCGCGCCGTCCAGGCGATACGCGCATACAGACCTTCGACCGCGCTGGCCGTGCCGCTCGCACGCACGTAGTGATCTGAATCGTCGCTGACGTCGGCGTCCGGGCGCTGGTTTTTGATCTCGCGCAGAATGTTCGCGCGGACCTGGTCGAGAGTGAGAACGGTCGCCGGCATCACGACACCTTGACCGGATGCTGGAAGTGCTGGACGTTGCCCGTCGCGTCATACACTTCGATGAGCAGAACGAGCCAGCCTTTTTCGCCCGCCGTGGCCGACACCGTCACCTTGCTCGCGCGACCATCCTTGACCAGCGGGGCGAGCGCTTGCTCGGCGTATTGAACAGCGAGGCCGCGCACGCGGGGCGTGTCTTTCTCGCGCGCCAGCGTGTGCAGCAGCGACCCGACGTCGGGCGCAGCCCACCAGGAGCCGAGCGGCGTGGCGAGGCGGATATACACGGCGTTGGCGAGCGTCGTCGTCTGCGTGCCGGTATATCCGCCTGTTTGCGGGTTCAGAAGTGCGTCCATGCCGCGATTGTCATCGCGCGCGCGTGAACGT
>NZ_LOTA01000084.1:0-842 GCF_001521935.1 Burkholderia sp. RF7-non_BP4
GCGCCGAAGATCAGCGTCACCTCGGCGATGCCGTGCAAGCGGCCCAACGCGCCCAGCATATGCGCCTGCTTGGCCAAAGCCTTCGTCGCGGCGTCGATCACACTCTTGTCGATACCATCGAGTTCGCCTTTCTCGGCCATCTCCTTCGTACGCTTGAGCACGTCCTCCACCAGCTTCAACTCGTTCAGGTTGCCGAACTCCAGCACCTTCGACGGGTCCACATGCGCGTTGATCTTGAAATCCGCCGTCAGCTGCGCCTTCAGTGCCGCCTCCTGCTTTTCCAGCACCGCCTTCTCCGCGCCCGATAGCGATTTGTCCGACTGTTCGAGCTTGTCGAGCTGTTTCAGCGCGTCGTCTTCCGACTCCAGAATCGCCTGATACGTTGACTTGTCGATCAGCGAATACAGCGACGGCACGATCTCGGCCATCTTTTCGAGCTGCTCCGTGTCGTGCCGGACCGCATCTTTCACCGGCGTCAAATCCGGAGCCTGAGACACCATCAACCGTAATGCAGCCAGGTCATACATCTCGGACGAATCCCCTGGCGACAATAGATTGGCATACCGCTGAACCATCTCCGGGTTATTTTTTTCAAAGTCTTTTACCGCATTCACAATTGCGCGGGCCAGCGGGCTGTCTTTGCCAACACCGATACTGCCATTAGCATTCCATGTTTGGCCAGACTGCCAACCAAACTGAATCTCACCGCCATCCGGAAGCTTCATATACCCGTCAACCAAACCATCATCGACGCGTACCCCATTTAGAACTTCATCCGCCCATTTCCAGAACTGAATTTTTTCTTCATTTGTCTTCAGGTCATCCGCAATCTTCTGGAATTC
>NZ_LOTA01000085.1:0-1900 GCF_001521935.1 Burkholderia sp. RF7-non_BP4
GCGACCATTTCCGGCATGCCGGTCTACCGCGCGCTGGCCGCCGAAGCCGAGCAGGATTACGAAGGCTTCTGGGCGCGTCTCGCGCGCGAGGGCCTCAGCTGGCACAAGCCGTTCACCAAGGTGCTCGACGAGCGCAATGCGCCGTTCTACAAGTGGTTCGACGACGGCGAACTCAACGCGTCGTACAACTGCCTCGACCGTCACGTCGAATCCGGCAACGGTGAACGCGTCGCGGTGATCTTCGAGGCCGACGACGGCACCGTCACGCGCGTCACCTATGCCGACCTGCTCGCTCGCGTGTCGCGCTTCGCGAATGCGCTGAAGAAACGCGGAATCGGCAAGGGCGATCGCGTCGTCATCTACATTCCGATGTCGATCGAGGGCATCGTCGCGATGCAGGCCTGCGCGCGCATCGGCGCCACGCACTCGGTCGTGTTCGGCGGCTTCTCCGCGAAATCACTCAACGAGCGGCTCGTCGACGTCGGCGCGGTCGCGCTCATCACCGCCGACGAGCAGGCGCGCGGCGGCAAGACGCTGCCGCTCAAGAGCATCGCCGACGAGGCGCTCGCGATGGGCGGCTGCGAAGCAGTCAAGAGCGTGATCGTCTACCGCCGCACCGGCGGCAAGATCGACTGGCACGCCGGGCGCGACCTGTGGATGCACGAGATCGCCGACGGCGAATCCGACACGTGCGCACCCGAATGGGTCGGCGCCGAGCATCCGCTGTTCATCCTCTATACGTCGGGCTCGACCGGCAAGCCGAAGGGCGTGCAGCACAGCACGGGCGGCTATCTGCTGTGGGCCGCGCAGACGATGAAGTGGACCTTCGACTGGAAGCCCACCGACGTGTTCTGGTGCACGGCCGACATCGGCTGGGTCACGGGCCACACGTACATCACCTACGGCCCGCTCGCGTGCGGCGGCACGCAGGTCGTGTTCGAAGGCGTGCCGACTTACCCGGACGCCGGCCGCTTCTGGAAGATGATCGCCGATCACAAGGTCACGGTGTTCTACACCGCGCCGACCGCGATCCGCTCGCTGATCAAGGCCGCCGAGGCCGACGACAAGGTCCATCCGAAGAGTTACGACCTGTCGAGCCTGCGCATCATCGGCACGGTCGGCGAACCGATCAATCCGGAAGCGTGGATGTGGTACCACAAGCACGTCGGCCAGGAACGCTGCCCGATCGTCGACACGTGGTGGCAGACCGAAACCGGCGGCCACATGATCACGCCGCTGCCGGGCGCGACGCCGACGGTGCCGGGTTCGTGCACGCTGCCGCTGCCGGGCATCATGGCCGCGGTGGTCGACGAGACGGGGCAGGACGTACCGAACGGGCAAGGCGGCATTCTCGTCGTCAAGCGTCCGTGGCCGGCGATGATCCGCACGATCTGGGGCGACCCGGAGCGTTTCAAGAAGAGTTACTACCCGGAAGAACTCGGCGGCACGCTCTACCTCGCCGGCGACGGCACGGTGCGCGACAAGGACACCGGCTACTTCACGATCATGGGCCGCATCGACGACGTGCTGAACGTGTCGGGCCACCGGCTCGGCACGATGGAGATCGAGTCGGCGCTGGTTTCGCACGAGCTGGTTGCGGAAGCGGCGGTGGTCGGCCGCCCGGACGACACGACGGGCGAGGCGGTGGTCGCGTTCGTGGTGCTGAAGCGTTCGCGTCCGGAGGGCGAGGAAGCGGCGGCGCTCGCGAAGACGCTGCGCGACTGGGTCGGCAAGCAGATCGGGCCGATCGCGAAGCCGAAGGACATCCGCTTCGGCGACAACCTGCCGAAGACGCGCTCGGGCAAGATCATGCGGCGCCTGTTGCGCTCGCTCGCCAAGGGCGAGGCGATCACGCAGGACACGTCCACGCTCGAGAACCCGGCGATCCTCGAGCAGCTCG
>NZ_LOTA01000086.1:0-858 GCF_001521935.1 Burkholderia sp. RF7-non_BP4
AATCCTCGTGGACTTAACGTATCGCGCGAAATTTCAACGCAAACGTCATCGAGATGCGTGGGCGCGGACCAAAGCAAGGTCGGGGCTTCTTCGATCGGCTCGTTGGGCCCCGGAAGATCACGCTGCCAACCGGTACAGGGCGGGTTGAGCTTGGGCTCCGTCATTACGCCACCTCCGTCAGGGCCACCTGGGCAGAACCGCTTTCGTCGCTCCTGTCGAGCCAGCAAGTGATCCTTAGCGTGGCTGACTGAATCCCGCCAACGCGATCCAGTTCGTAACGCCCCCTCAGTACAGGGCTACTGTTGGTCGGTTGGCCTTCTGTCACTAGGGTGTAATCCGGCCGCGGAATCGCCGTTGGCTTAGTCGGTTCGACGTCAATATTCGCCTGGATTGAAACCAGCACCTGCGTGCTGATTTCCGGCGTGCGGCGACCGCTCCGGATTAGGCCAAGCCGCTCTACTTCCAGCATAAAGCAGTAGTCTGAATAGGCGGGATCGTAACCGGGCAGCATCGCATCCTGCCCTGTGGTTTCGTGAGAAGGCATGGGCGTCATGGCGCAGTGCGCGACTCGCGGTCCATGGTGGGCGGCCATTCCACCTTGGGCGCCAGCCGCAATGCCAGGTTGTAGGGCGGCACGTCGTTGACGTCGCGCGACTCGACTTCGCTGGGATTCAGTCCGCTGCACCCGTGCTGCATATAGGCGCACACATAGGCCCATACGTTGCTGGTGTTGCCGGCACGCGAACTCAGTTCGAAACGATCAATCACCTCATGGGTGCCGGGCTTCACCACGGCGATGGAGACGCCCTCCTTGACGATCAGGGCGCCGTTGGCGGTCGCCCCGCGCACCTTCCATTG
>NZ_LOTA01000087.1:0-210140 GCF_001521935.1 Burkholderia sp. RF7-non_BP4
CGCTTACGAATGTCGAACGTCGAGTGCAAAGCACTCGACGTACTGCGGTTGAAGTACCGCGTACGTGTGAGATACAGATCACAACCTAATTACTGCTTCTTCCCAGATTGGTTCTGTTGGCCATGCCAGCAGAACAACCCTCTTTGCCTGATGACCATAGCGAGTCGGTCCCACCCCTTCCCATCCCGAACAGGACCGTGAAACGACTCTACGCCGATGATAGTGCGGATTCCCGTGTGAAAGTAGGTAATCGTCAGGCTCCCTAAGCCAAGAACCCCCGCCCGAACAGGCGGGGGTTTTTGCATTGGCGCTGCGGAAATTTCCGATGTGCCTGACGTGGGTTGCAGCTCGTCCTGAAAGATTATATGGCAGTGGACCTGAATGACCTGGCCCGCCGCACTTGCAGAACTATCGTCGCTTGTCACAGTTACTAACGGTGCGGAGCATCGGGCACCGAGCTATCTAGACGGTGGTGACTTGCGACGTTCACCATGGGCAATGCGCGGATCACCTTGGGGCAATCTAAAGTGTGTCGGAGTGTGACGCATAATCAATGCGTGACGTACTTTTTATTGTCGCAGCAAAAGGGGGGGCAATGCCTGTGATTCTCCCGCCAAGACGGGTGTCGGGTGTCACAAATGTTGAAAAGTCGCCCCATTGAATTTATGGGAGTTTTTCACTAACTCTGTCACGGCGCTTCGAGCTTTTTGACTCGAATAGTGAAAAAACTCGGCAGCCACGCCACAAAACATGAAAATTTTTGCGGGTGGGCCGCAGAGGCCCGCAGGACAAGGCTCTGCGCGCGCGGGCTGAGCGTCGACTGACAGGCATGAATCGCACAAGCATCGCGAACGGCGGACAATCTGCGAGGGTGGGACGCCGCGTCCCGTGAGCCGGTTCCAACTGACCCTGGCCCCAAACACGGCTGGCCCCACTTCGATTCCTCTGTGGAGCACGGCCATGAAATCGGATCGGATCTGTGCTGCCTGCGGCACACCCTTCACTCCGCTCATACATATCCCGCATCAACGCTTCTGCTCAGCCAAGGCGTGCCAGCGTGCTCGCCGGCGCGCATGGCAGCACGAGCGCCTTCGAGTCGATCCCGACTATCGAGAGAATCAGATCCGGGCTCAGGCCAACTGGCGAGCCCGACATCCTGACTACTGGCGGCACTACCGCGAGACGCACCCGGCCTATCGCGATCGCAATTGCGCGATGCAGCGACGACGAAATGTGCGGCGCACTGCTAGTGCTGTTGCAAACATGGACGTGTGGCCGGCATGTCGCCCACTAGCATCTGGATTCTACATCCTGCGCAACGCGGTTGAGGCCGGCGTTGCAAAGATGAACGCGTGGACGGTGCACATCGCCGTGCTGTCTGAGCCGAGGCCAGTTCCGGCGTGATTGCAAAGAGATGACGTGTTCGACAAGGGTCTATGGCCTGCTACCTTGGCTGTGTACTCGCTCGCATTCGACGTCATTGCAAGGCGCGACGCGTTCGCCGATACAAGTCCTCGTAGCTGATGTCGGGGACGGCGCAGCGAGGAGCGGTTGCCGGTGGGAGCTGGATCGTGGACCTCGATTGCACATGCGAATCCGTTGATGAGCAGGCCTGCAGGATGCGGGCTGCTGAATACGTTCGGATGTCGACGGAGCACCAGCAATACTCGACGGAGAATCAGCGTGATCGCATTCGCGACTACGCTGCTCGTCGCGATCTCGAGATCGTGCGGACCTACGCCGACGAGGGCAAAAGCGGTTTGCGTATCGATGGGCGCCAAGCGCTGCAGCAACTGATCCGGGACGTGGAAACCGGCATGGCCGATTTCCAGGTGATCCTCGTCTACGACGTAAGCCGCTGGGGACGATTCCAGGATGCAGACGAAAGTGCCTATTACGAATACATCTGCCGGCGCGCAGGCATCCAGGTCGCCTATTGCGCCGAACAGTTCGAGAACGACGGCTCGCCAGTTTCGACGATCGTCAAAGGCGTGAAGCGTGCGATGGCCGGTGAGTACAGCCGCGAGTTGTCAGCGAAGGTCTTTGCGGGTCAGTGCCGATTGATCGAGCTGGGTTTCCGGCAAGGCGGCCCGGCGGGCTATGCGTTACGCCGGATCCTGGTCGACGAGCATGGCCTCATGAAGGGGGAATTGCAACGCGGCCAACACAAGTGCCTGCAGACGGACCGCGTCATTCTGATGCCGGGCCCGGACAGCGAGGTGCGTATCGTCAACCTCATCTACAGCTGGTTCATCAATGAGTCACTCAATGAGCACGAGATTGCCGCACGCCTGAACGGCATGAACGTTCAGACGGACCTTGGGCGACCTTGGACTCGGGCAACGATTCGGGAGGTGCTGACCAACGAAAAGTACATCGGCAACAATGTCTACAACCGTGTGTCGTTCAAGCTGAAGAAATCTCGTGTCACCAATCCGTCGGAGATGTGGATACGCAAGGAGGGTGCGTTCGAACCCATCGTGCCGAGCGAAACGTTCTATACCGCGCAGGGCATCATGCGGGCGCGCGCCCGGCGCTACTCGAGTGAGGAGCTTATCGAGCGTCTGCGAAACCTTTACCGAAGCCGAGGCTTTCTATCGGGCGTTGTGATCGACGAAACGGAGGGCATGCCGTCCACCTCGGTTTATGTGTATCGCTTCGGTAGCTTGATTCGTGCGTATCAGACGGTTGGCTTCACGCCAGGACGTGACTATCGTTATATCGAAACGAATCGCTTCATTCGGCAACTGCACCCAGAGATCGTTGCCGAGACCGAAAAGAAGATCGCGGATCTCGGCGGATCGGTATCGCGTGATCCGGCGACGGACCTGCTGACCGTGAATCGGGAGTTCACTGCCTGCATCGTGCTGTCACGGTGTCAGGTGCGCAGCAGCGGCCGTAACCGCTGGAAGGTCCGGTTCGACACGAGCCTGCTGCCTGATATCACGGTCGCAGTCAGGTTGGACCAGAGCAACTCGACGGCGCTCGACTACTACCTGCTGCCGCACATCGATTTTTGGCAGCCTCGTATCAGTCTCGCGGACTGGAATCCGATCGAGTTCGAGAGTTATCGCTTCGACACGCTGGACTACTTATACGGTATGGCACAGCGAGCTCGGCTGAGGAGAAGAGCATGACTCAGCGTGAACAGCCCGGTGAGGTTCGGATGATCCCCATCAGCCAGATCGAGGTGATCAATCCTCGCGAGCGTAATGGTCGAGTTTTCGACGAGATCGTCACCAACATCAAGACGATTGGCCTGAAGAAACCGATTCTGGTCACGCCACGGGCAACGGCAAGTGGCGTGGAGAAGTATCTGCTCGTGTGTGGCGAGGGCCGGCTGAAGGCGTTCCGATCGCTCGGCGAAACGACGATACCAGCGCTGGTGGTGAGCGTGAGCGACGAAGATGCGTTCATCATGAGTCTGACGGAGAACATCGCGAGACGGCAATGCCGACCGCTCGAGCTGCTCGCCGGCATACGCGAACTGCAGGAGCGCGGCTACGCACCGAAGGCGATCGCCGAGAAGACGGGACTCACGCAGCACTACGTGCAGGGGATCTTAACGCTGTTGCATCAGGGTGAAGAACGCCTTGTGATCGCCGTCGAGAAAGGTCGGATTCCGCTGAACGCGGCGCTTTCGATCGTCGGTGCCGGCGACGATGATGAGGCAATCCAGGCGGCACTGCAGGAGGCATATGAATCGGGGAGATTGCGCGGGCGCCAGTTGATGGACGCTCGGCGCGTCATCGAGCGGAGGAAAGCGCTCGGCCGCACGGCGAATCGAAACATGACGCGCAAGGTGATGGACGTGACCACATCGAGCCTCGTCCGAACGTATCAGCATGAAGTTGAGCGGCAGAAAACGATGGTGCGGAAGGCGGAGTTTACGCAGCAGCGATTGCTGTTCATCGTTGGTGCCCTCAGGCAGCTATTTGGGGATGAGAACTTCGTCAACCTGCTGCGCGCTGAGGAACTGGCGACGTTGCCGAAGTATCTGGCAGAACGTGTATGGCCGAGCGGGAGTCCAGCATGACCGGCGTAGCACTTGGGTTCATTCCGGAACCACTCTCCGTTCCGATCATGAGCATCCTGCCATCACGGCGCACGCCTGCCGGCATGATGAACTCGCGAAAGTTCAAGCAGATCAGAAGCTCCATCGAAGAGGTGGGCTTGATCGAGCCGCTTTCGGTGACGCCGGTCGATCAGGCATCGGGCAACCACGTCCTGCTCGATGGGCATCTGCGACTGATCGCGTTGCAGGAGCTCCAGTTCAACACCGTGTCGTGCCTCGTTGCCACGGACGATGAGAGCTACACGTACAACAACCGCGTCAATCGACTATCGACCATCCAGGAGCACTTCATGATTCGTCGGGCCGTTGAACGGGGGGTGTCCCCGGAGCGACTCGCGAAGGCGCTGTCCGTAGATGTATCGCAGATCATCAAGAGGATGGCATTGCTGGACGGGATTTGCGCTGAAGCGACTGAGCTTCTGAAGGATCGACAGTTTTCGCCGGAGCTCGCGCGAGCGCTGCGGAAGATGAAGCCGACGCGGCAAGTCGAATGTGTAGAGCTCATGGTGGCAGCAAACAACCTGTCTGTCTCGTACGCTGAAGCGTTGCTCGTCGCGACGCCGGCTTCGCGGCTGATCGAAGGGAAGAAACCGAGGAAGCTTGCCGGCGTGAGCCCCGAGCAAATGGCGAAGATGGAGCGGGAGATGAGCAATCTGCAGGGACAGTACAAGGTAGTCGAGCAGACTTACGGGCAGGACGTCCTCAACCTCGTGCTCGCAAAAGGCTACCTAACCAGGTTGCTTGCGAACGAGCCGGTGCGCCAGTACCTGCAAGTCCAACAGGCGGACTTGCTATGCGAACTCCAGTCGGTCGTGGACATGATCGCTCTGGAGCAGCCAGTGCTCGAAGACGTAAGTTAGGAAATATTCAGAAAACTAATTAATTCATGGCCGCTTGGGTGCAGTGTAGTTGCACGGAATTACTCCCTGAAGGGTCGGAAGAATGGCCTTTCGCTCTTCTACCTTCAAAAGACGTACTGGTCGCGGTTGTTTGTTTGGGTTGTCTTTTGAGCCCCAAATGCTCGTAAAAACATACGCATTTGATTGATCGGGCCCAATAAATACAATTTTTCTCAACTGGCCGGGGGGAGAGTCTTTTCCCGTGCAGGCTTTTTCATCAAACATATCAAACTCCCAGGCAAATTTTGAGATTGCCATTGTTTCAATGTCTGACATTCCAATTGCAGTTTGGGCTGCGTATGAGAGGCAGGTTGTAAAAAGAGCGGCAGTTGCAGTCGCGGCAGCGATGACGCGTTGCTTTATGGGAATTCTCTTGTTTTTGAGTTCAAATAAACCGAAAAGTAGAAAGATGATAAGTTGAAGGGTTAGGAGAAATAGCGCCGTCCAAAGCGAAAGAATGCCGATTGACGACATGAATGCACCTGCACTATAGGCAATAGGAAGATTCGCTGATGCGCCGAGGAAATGAGCGGATATCCGACTGGTTGCATCAGAGTGCCCGATCCAGATCAATATTGCCAGCCCTGTCCATCGAATCCAAACGCAAAACGGACAGTTTAGTGCTTCGACTAGAGTGCGTCTTCTGCAAAAATGAACTGCGAGCGCTGCTAAGGGTAGCATGCTCATTGCGATTAATGTGATTGTGGCGTTGAAGACATCAGTTTCTTTGTAATATAGAAGGAATAGTTTAACGGCAGATGCAAAGAGGATCGTGTGCAATAAAACTACTCGTGGCATGGAGAATTCTTTTGCAATTGATTCGCTAAAAGCATCTATCTTCTGAAGAAGATAGTTTCTCTCAATAAACAGCCGAGTCCTCTTTCTGACAAAAATCGCACAGCGCATCATGCTGGTGATGATCCAGCTGCGTCGGATAAATTGTGAAATTTTGCCCAGTATCAGTATCGTTGAAATTGCGGCGCCCGGTGTAGCTAATATTAGGGCGGTGCCGATTATAATTTTGATGGCGTATATAATCATTATATTTTCAGTGAATTGCGTGTGAGAGTGTCGCCGGGCTGTCGGTTCAAATATTTTTCCCGAGATGCAGAATGCGACTCTTAATTTTTGGCAAGCATACGTTGCGCGTGGGCGACATAGGCGAGCGGGCGATTCATCGAAGCCCGATTGCCTCGAATGCTGTTGATCGCTTGATAGGCGGCACCAGCGAGCGACAGCGCGGCACCTGCATACGCGGTCACGTTACCTGAGTTTGTTGCCTGAAGTGTCAGCCCGGCACCACATAATGGGACTAATGCGCCAAGGGCTACCGATCCGAACGACGGGCGCATAGCATCCTCGATTTCAGCGATATCGGGTTTGCAGTTCCGCAAAAATGCTTCGTTAGCACCGATACGGTCGTCCGCATTCGGAAGCGTTGCAACATAGACACAATGCGCTTCGATCCGAGCGCGCAGAGGGGGGAGAAGATGGCCGTATTGACTCTTGAATCGCAGAAGTTTGTCCAACTGCACGGGGCCAGTTGGCGTCGGAAGTAGGTGCTGCAACACGACTTCTCGAGCTTTTTGGCGATGAAGGTCCCGTGCCGACGACCTAGGGCGAGCCTGTAACCCGGCGGCAAAAGTCATCTTGTTGGTCACGGGCGTCGCATTGACCTCAGGAATCGCCCCCAAGCACGCAGCCAGATAGGACATGAACATGGTCGCCGTGGTTGTCTCCACGTCGTACCACGGCCAGTCGACTTCCTTGGCGAGGCCAACCTCCACTAAGAAGCGAGGTATTTCACCAAGCTTCTCGGCATGAATCCGGGTGGACGTGTGTCGGGAGGGAAGTTCTGGGGTGCGCGGGCGGAGCCACTTCAGCCGGTGTTCGATCAATGTGATGAAGCTGTCATCGAAGCGCTCTAAACGACGAATGTACGCAGCAGGTATTACTGGTTCCACAAGGCCTTCGCTGAGTAACTCCCGCATGAACCCGTTCATCTGTTCGGGACGGCGCATATGGTCCATCGGAACAATGGATGATAGCTTGTCCCAATACAAGAGCGACTTCACTGTCCACGCGTCGTCAGGAAGCGTGATGTAGGGAAAATAGAGTGCGTTGGCGCGCATGTGGTTATTGCAATCTATAGTTGTGTCGATTTACGACGAGGTTGTACGTCTTCCGACTAGCGCAAGCCGATAGCGCGCTCCATCGCTTCTTGGCGGGCCTGGAGAATCTGTCGCCGCTCCAATTCGCAATCAACCGCAAATTGAAGCAGATATTCGAAGGGGTCGATGCCCAAACTTTTTGCAACTTCCCCCAAGGCCGTGGCAGCTTCGATTCGGCGGAGTTCGTCAAGGTCAGCATCGATGGTATTGGCCACTTCTTGAGATAACTTGTCGACGCGTGCCCTAGCCGCGGGAAATTGCGACAAGAACCGTTCATAGCCGATAGAGATCTGCTGAGCTGATAGTGATGGTGAACTCATAGATGTATGTTCAGTGCTGAAGAGGTATTCCGAAAAAGATTCGATTCCGGTTGGCAGAATTCATTGAGCTGCTGGAGCAGCGAGGCAGCAGATGCCAGTCCGAAAGAACGTGCCTAACATAAAAGTGCGTCCCTCCGATGGCGATGCTCTGTACCGGGTTGGTTCATCTATTCCGGCTCGAGTCAACGAAGATGTCCTGGGGAAACGGTAGGTCGATTGTATCCATGGACGCATTCATTCAGTTTTCACGATAGCAGATTGCGCCAAAGACGAACATAAAAGCGGCCACAGCCACTAGCCAGGGAAGGACCTGGGTTCCATGTATGGCCTGCCACTTGCCAATTAAGAGAACCAACGTTGCTGCCGAGCAGTGAGTTAAGATCGAAGACACTTCGTCCGATATCTTGCCCGAGAAGCGGGCGGCCCATTGCTCGATCTTCACCGGACGTCCTCTGCCCGAACGGCGGCTTAACTTAATGCAGAGATAAAGGGCAATGATGAAAATCACGTCGACTAGGATTGCTGCGAAGCCGATCAAAAGGACGGCCGTTATGTCGACCGGTTGACCGGCGTCAATGCTTCCCACGGCGAGGAACGGGGAGGTAAAGCTGCGCCCGAACTCGTTGAACGCACTGATGAACAGTGGGGTTTTCAACAGGACTGCGACGGCGGCCCATATTACAAAAACTTGCGGCACCCTCCTCTTCATGAACTGACTGACTCTCGAGAGCGTAACGAAGCTCTTCATCATCTGCCGCCCATCGACTATTTGCCACTCGTCTTTTTTGGGCTTTGCGCTGTTCATTTTGATTGGTCCCCGGTTCGTATGGATTTCTTCGTCGTGCACTTAGCAAGAACTTCATTGTCAGTGTTCTGGACGTAAGTCGAACGGACAACACAAGCTTTGTGCTCCGTCAAAGCATACATTCTCAGCATATCAAGCTTCACGGCCGTCGATACTCGTTGATTGAACACGCCGCGGCGGGCATCTGGTAGGCCGCTCAGGGAAAGCGGCCACAATATGGCCATCACGTACGACAGCACGACCGCTTTGAAGGTCGTCTAGAACTTCCGCCCGCACTTTGCCATCTTTATCTGCATGAACAGCTACGTCCGCATTCGCGTACGCTCCAGCGATATTTTCGGGGCCGCTCTGGCGGATCATCTGAGCCGTGTTACGAGTACATCGACTGGGAGCGGAGGGTCCGAGCGATGGACCATCGCGTGACAGTTGGCGCACAAAGGGATCAAATCCTTGATCGGATCGATGACGTATGACGCGCCGATTGAGCTCAGCGGCCGCAGATGGTGCACGTGAATGTAACCGCGCCCGATGTCGCCGTAGACTGCCTCGAAGTCAAAGCCGCAAGCCGCACACCGATACCCGTGGAAGGCTAGACAGGCCTTGCGTGCGACGGGGTTACGCTCGTAAGCGTTTACCGTCACGCGCTTCATCGCACCTTCGAGGATCGCGGGCGGCACGACAGCAACCTCGTCCGTCGGAATTTCCTCGGCCAACGTGCCTTCACCTCCATGGGCGGCGTTCATAAAACGCCAGCGCACTCGAGCGGGTATCTCGTCCGATACAGATATGGCGCGTCCCAGACCGGCGTACGTAAAGTTGTCGCGATCATTCTGGCGCCAGAAAATGTGAACTTCCGAGTCAGGCGCAGTCATTTTGGCAATCATCGGCTGAGTTCGGTGACTCCTGGTTTTGCCGCTCCAAACCAACTCATCACCCTCGAAGCTGTTACCGTAATCGTGCCCAGTCCGGCCCGGCGCCCCGACGCCGCAGAAGACGAGATAGGTTCCATCATGTTGGACGTATCCCGTGAGCCAACTTCCGCCGCTCGGCAGATCGGGGAGTCCAACTGCCTGCGCGACATCGCGACGGCTATAGCTGCCTCCCACATCGAACTGAAATTTCATTTTTGTTCCCCGGACACACCTCGGTTTGGTGTCATGCTACCGCACAGGCGCTCTCGGCTTCCGTGCGATGTGTGCAACTGGCATTTGAAAGGTGCAATCCGGCAAAGATGCTTTTCGGGGGCGTTTGGATACGAGATGGAGCCGAGACGAAAGTGAGCCGGAATCGTAGTGCGGCAGTCGCACCGTTGATCAAACGGATGTCCGGACAGGCCTAAACCGTGCCCATCGCTATGGACTCAATGTCGTTTACGATGATCCGTTAACTATATACAGACGGTCGCCAAAAGCCTCGAACAATAACGACAAGAGGAGAAACAGATGAACGAAGCATTTAAGTCCGCAGGCACGGGGTTGCCGATGTGGACGTCGAAGGAAGACAAACGTGGCATCGATCCGCTGGGCATGCAGACCACCAGCGTCGCCCTTTACCAGGAACTGCTTCCGGGCATTAGCAACGTGACTTTGCGCATGCGTTATTACGGCTTCTATGCGTGGCTCGCGCAAAACTACGCTGAGCGGATCGGAGAGACGTCGGCGGAGAGCTGGTGCATTTGTCTACGGCGTGCTGAAGCGCTGTACGCTCTCATCGCGGCCGCGGAGAACAACGAGCGTGGTGTGGCGGGTGTCATCTGGGCGGGCAACAAGTTGGCGCAAACCGCTTCGGGAGATCTGGTGTTCCATCCGAACACAGACCGGGGCAGCCATCCGCAGTATCTGAAGCAGAAGTTCGGTGCCTTTGGTGCAGCTTATGGCTCGCAACTCGTCGAAATCGGGGCGCTGGAGTATGTCGACGCGCATCAGGTGCCGGTACCAACAGTGGATGTCGGCGACCAGCTTGCGAAGCTGTTCCACGCGTCGGTCTGCGACGCCGCCGAAGTCTTCTGGCATGCCGCTCGCGAGGGCACGGTCTCGCGGCAGGAGCTTGTAAGACTGGCGATCATGCTTCCGTCACGAATCGAAGCGGGCAGCGAGGAATGCCGTTTGTACCAGGACTTGCTGTTCGCCAAGCTTCACCCGAAGCGGCCAACGGCGGTCATGCGCAGCCAGACCTTGCGCCTGATCCTACGCGCGGCGCAGGCAAATGCCTCTGGCATTGACGTGGCGAAGGTACGCTGGACGCTTTATGCCGGGCGAAACGCGGAAGGCGAAACATTCGATGAAGTTCCTTCGACCGAGGACGAACGCCGTTTCGCGTGGAGCGTATATCACGCCAACGATCTTCTGCACGTCGCCTACGAGGCGATTCTCAGGTTCGTGCTCGATGTGCTCGCACTGACGCCCGCCGGCCTGCCACTGGAACACCTGGTCGCAAAAGTGGCCGAACGGCTGGCTGACTCGCTGACGCACCATGAGGCTGGTACGTGGGACGCGCTCCTGATGAACATCCGGCTTGCCGCCGATCCGTGGTCCGACAGCGATGCGCTCTCCGAATATCGGCTTCACAACGACGTGCTTGGCATAGGCGATTCGGACGAAACTGATGGAGATGCCATCGCCGCGCGGGCGGTCTTGCTGCTGGCGGTTCTGCACAAGCGGTGGGAAGACCGGCTGGAGCGCGTCAGGCTCTATTGCCCGATCGTCACGGAAGGTGAGTTCGTACAGTCCATCGTGACTGAGCTGTCTGACCTGCGCGCGCACGCGCATCTCCCTCTGTCCGAACTGCTCACGCGGTTGGTCCAGTGCAGGATCGTCGAGCGGCATCTTTGGGTGGCGATTCAGAAGTTCCGTGGACAGGGCGATTATACGTTCCTGCTCGAATGCGACGACGGGCGCGTGCGGCTGCGTCAGGGTACGGGGCCGGTACTGACCAATCCGCGTCTGTCGTCCGCACTTACTTTCCTCAGAGACCTGCACCTATTGAACGATGCAGGCCCGACTGCCGCCGGCCTTGAGGTACTCGCCGCATGAAGCTCTTCAACTCCTTTGCGGAAACTGGCTATCACACCACCATCGTGACGACGTTCGGCGTGGACTTCGCCGCCTACGAGTCGATCGCGCTGCCGCGCTTGCGCGAGGCGGGCAGCAGCAACAACGTTTTGGTCGCCGATGCGCGGATGGTCGCGCAGGCCATGGAAGGCGGCCTCCGGCGACCGCGGTTCGCTGGCCGCCGCTATTCGGTTGTCGGCATTCAGCCCGCTGGCGTCTTTCATCCGAAGCTAGTCCTTCAGCTTGGGAATGTGTCGGGACGGCTGATGGTCAGTTCCGCGAACATGACCGCGGCGGGCCTCGCGGGCAATCTCGAGGTCATCGGAGAAGTCAGGACCGATGAAACCGATCCGTCTGCTGTGCCGATCCTGCGCGCCGCACTCGACTACCTAGAGCGGTTACTGCCTGACGTGTCGGTGGCGCGGCGTCAGCTGGATTGGGCTTTGAAGCGGACGCGCTGGCTGGCGGAGGCAAAGCCTGGCGACGACACCGTGATGTCCGACGACGATGGCGTGCTGGCATTTCTCGCCAGCGGCGGGAGGCGCGGCATCGGTGCGCGCTTCATCGAGCGGATCGGCGCGCGACGGGTCACGCGTTTCATTGCGGTCAGCCCGTACTGGGACGCGGACCTCGGCACGCTCGATCGCTTCAGGCATGAACTTACGCCTGATAGGACGGCAGTCCTCCTGCGCCCCGACACACGGCTCTTTCCCGTGCATCGATGGCGGAGTGACGCGCACGTTAGCCTACACGACCTCAAGAACGTGAAGAGCGCAGGCTCCAGCCGCTTCGCGCACGCCAAGATTTTTATCGCCGAAACGGAGACGGCGGATTGCGTCCTGTTCGGTAGCGCAAATTGCACGACGGCGGCTCTGGGCGCGGAAGAAGACGGTGTCAATGAAGAAGCGTGCTTGTATCGCGAGACCGCGCCGGGCCGGGCGGCCGAGTTGCTCGGGTTGGAGAGTGTGCTGACCGATGCGACGGCCATTTCACCGGAGACGATCGCCTCATACCAGCCTGCCGACGATATCCCGATGGCAGAGTTTCAGCGCCGCCTGCCAGGACGCTTCGAACTCGTCGGCGACCGGCTGTACTGGTGGCCGCCAGCTGGGCTCGATGCAGTCCACGCGGAAATCGCGCTGTTTGATAGCACCGGCGCGCGCCTGACGGTCAGCCTTGAGCGCGTTGGAAGCGGTGCCGAATGTTTTTGCTATCGATGCCGCGCCGAGGCAGTACCTCATTTCGCGCAAGTGAGCGCGGGCGGCTTCGAGTCGTCACTCGCTATCGTGACCGTCGAGCAAGCCCTCAAGGAAGCGCAACGCCGCTTTAGGAGCCGTGCCGTCGATAACTCGCTCGCGTTACTGGACGACGAGGATGCCATCGAAGGGCTGTGGCTGCTTGAAGTGATTCAGAAACTCCAAGCGGCGGAGCGCGAGGCAGAGGCCACAGCCGGAGGCCGGGCATCCGGTCACGAAAGAGAGGAGCGCGACCAGCAGGGTGAAAAGGATGAAAGCGTTTCGCGCACGCTGAGTTACGAGCAGTTTATCGCTGGCCGCAGAAAGGCCGCTGACGGCGGAAACGATGCATTGGTCAGCCATCTGGCATCGTCGCATCAGGAGTCGGTGCGCGGGTTCCTGAATGCGCTCATCGGGCGCGGGAGGCTACCCGTTGAGACCGGCGACGAAGACGACGCGGCGGGCCAGAACTGGTCGCTTGGCGATGAGACGGCGAACGGCGACGGCGCGCTCGATACCGACGACCGGTTCGGCTCGGACGATCTGGTGTCGTCAATTAAAGTCGACGCCGCCGCGCAGCGTTTGCGACGTCAGCGCCAGTACGTCAACGATACGCAAAAGAGTCTCATCGAAGCCGTTGAAAACTTCATCGAACTGCTCCAGAGCGAAGCCTCGAAGCGCGATCTAGATGTGGTGGACCTACTGCGTTTGCGTGCGCTGCTCGTCGTGGTGTTGGGCGCCGGCAGCCGGAAATCCAACTTGATGCCCGGGGATACCAATGCGAAGGTGTCGCGGCAGCAAGTGCTGCCGAGTGCGGGCGATGCAAGCTGGCAGCGACGTGTCACCCGGCTGCTCTACGAGCTGTTCCGCACGAGGAGCAGCGGACAGCCATTGATTGCGCGGGTTGTCGTAGATCCCGGGCTCGGCGGCGGTCTGCCTGAGGATGTGCTCGAGTGCTGGGCGACGTGCTTCTGGGCCCTGTGCGCAATGCGCGTTTTTGTTAGTGAAGAGGGCATCCCGGTACAGAACGGGCCCCGAGAGGATCGATTGGCTGCGGCCCTCTATTGCTTCGCCTCTCTGCTGCCAGAAGAAGCAATTGGCGATGCTGTGAGGGAGGTCTTCGCAGGTATGTCCCATCGTTACGGAGCGCGCCTCGGTGTAAACGAAGCGGCGGTGCTTGAGGAGCATGCTCGCCTTTGCACACAAGCGCGGGAGATGGCTTAATTTGCGTGAAGACCAAGGGAACTAGCGAGAATTGTTCGCCCGCGACACGTCAGTATTGCTTCAGCAGGGCGAGGACCTACGAAGACTAAGTGCGGTCGCCTAGAATGATATCGGGTACCAGCCCAAGTGGTGATCGCGTAATCTCGATCCGTTTCTGTGAAGTTGAGTCTAGCCATGAGCAAGAGGACAACGATATTCCTCGACATCGATGGAGTCCTACATCCAAATTCCGTGGGCGAGCTCGAATACGGGCCCAACGGACCGATGGTGGTCGGACAGGGAGTTTGTTCACTGCAGACTAAGCTTGCCGAACGTGTCAGCGGGAAAGCGGTCGACATCGCAATCCACAGCACCTGGATCTATATGTTCGACCTCAAACGCTTGCAAGATGAGTATCTGCGCGAGCTGAGCGCAGCTACCAAAATTTATCTCACGAACCGGCGTATCGAGAGCCGCTCGCTACGGATAACGGACTATATGCGAAGGCGTCGGCTGACGTTAGCCGATGTCCTGATTCTGGACGACGCCCCCAAGGAATTCGCGTCGGCCCCGGAACTACTATCCCGCCTCGTTGTGTGCGATCCGGCCCGTGGGATAGACGATCCCGCCATACTTCAACAGATTGATGAGTTCGTTTCCTAAGCGATAGTGATCGATGTCAGTCTGAGCCGGACTTCGCAGGATGCGTAGACGCAGGTCCATCTTGCATCGCGTAATGCAGAGCGCGGGCATCGTGTAGCGCATGGTGGCGACCGCCGAACTGGGCGTAGTAGGATTCCAACCGAACCTGGTCGATCTGGTCACGTATGAGAAGCCCCTGCCAGCCACTCGGTACGCCATCGAGGAGATCTACAAGAAGATCCCAGTCTCCTGCGAAGTCCATGCAGAAGATGCCGCCCTTGAATAGGCGCAACCACTCGTGAAGCGCCAGCTGGAGATCTTGGCGAGAGAACACGCGGTCCGGATATCGACCTAGCTGCGGCAGCACCGCTTCATGGACAAATGCACTGCAGGCGCGTCGATCGAAGTCGTTGCACTCGGCGTAGAACTCCTGGCCATCGTCGGCGACCAACGCAACGCTGATTAGATTGCAGTCGATGAAGTCGGTGAACTCTGTATCAACAAAAATTCGCATTGTCCCTCCTTGGTGTTCACCACCGGATTGGTAACGATATAAGGACGACGTTTCGCGTTCGCCATGTGGGCTCGCGTTACTCTCTCGGCGCGGGCGCAAGCCGCGACTCGACGATCGAGAGAAACTCAGCAATCGAAAACCCGAGCCCTCTGCACAGCGCGGCGACTGTGTCGAGCGTTGGCGACCGGCGACCCTGCTCCAAGAGCGAGATGTACGTTCGGTCTAGGTTTACAGCAAACGCCAGCGTTTCCTGCGTGAGATTTTGAGATGTCCGGAGCGTTCGCAGTGTGAGGCCGAATGCGACGTTATGGTTGCCGCGCGCTGGATAGGTGTCTAACTTGAGACGATAAGGGGTATTGCTTTGCGAAGCGCTGCTGTGTATTTTCTCAAGATCGATAGGTTCGATTTTCATTGGGTTTGAAATTGTAGATTCGATTCTCAACTGCACGAACCGTCGCCGAGTGAAATCGCCCGGCGACGGTTCGTGCTCTTGCCGGTTCCTGCAGTAGTAGCGGCTACTTGTTAAGTAGCAGAGACATCTGCAACGCGATAGAAATACTGCCGTGAGCGATCCACGGACGGCCCCGTGATCGCATCGACCCCCCGTTCGCTGAGGCGGCGCAGAGCCGCCTTCGGAGAGACGTTCCAACGTTTGGCAATATCGACCAGTGAGACGTAGGTTGATCGGAACTTCACGACGTCATCTTTTGTGACCAGATCTATCGCTCGACCATTGACGCGATACACCTCATGAGGCAATAGACCGGATCGGATCAGGTGATACGCAACCTCCTCCTTTATTGAAAGCGCCTGTGCGACTACCTGGGCGCTCATCGTCGATGGGGGAAGACACTTCGCATCGCAGATAACCGAACGGACATCGTCCTTGTGCACCAGATATGCTCCAATTCCGCGCACGCCTGCTGCCTTTCCGAACGATCGGATTGCCCCGCTAAGCAGCGACTCGATGACCCTCAAGAACACCGCGTTATCTCTACACATGTGGCGGAGTACATGTCTGAGCAGCAGAGTCTCCTCGGGCGAATGGTCCGCGCGGTCGCATGCGGGAAGATCAAGCAGGCGGCGCACTTCGTGCACGGATATAGACCACTTGCTCCTATGATAATTTGGAGCTTCCCCGATCAAGCCGGCAGTCAGCAAGATGCGAATCCGGCGGCGGCTTATGCCAAGCAGTTCGCTAGTTGCATGTAGATCGATGGCATCGCGAAGAGCGGCCCTCGTCTGCGCAACACTGTTTGCATCCGCGACAGCAAAGCGTCGTCCAATCGGACTACGAAGAATGCGAGCATTGAGTCGGCCGGTGGAAATCAGCCGCCAGATCATGCTGCGCGAGCATCCCAACTCCCGGCGAATCTCGGATGCGGACAGCATGGTGTGCCACTTTCGCTTGCTGAACGCGCGATGCCGTCCGTCGATGGCCCCATACCAGTGGCCATCGAGGTGTGCTTCGAACTCTCGCCTCATGAAGTCGAATTCATCGCCTGCGAGTGTCTTGTAAAGCAAGCGATAAAGGGCGGAGTATTTTCGACGAATGCTCGTTTCGGTAGTGCCCTTTTCATCGTACTTGGCCATCATCGACCGGAAGCTATATGGCCAGTGCAGCATTAGCTGAGCGCATTGATCTACATAGGCTGCGGCTGTGGTCAAATTTTGAAGCCCGGGGGTCCGGCCATGACGATGCGTATGGAGAGCAGATATGTGCGGCGCCAATGCATGGAGTAGGCGCAAGAATTGAGTCTGCGAAAGGCGTGTAAAAGGCTGCACAAGACGGCGCGACGCTCGCTGCTCAGAACTCGCTAGCTGCCTCGAACCGTTGCCGCTGCACCATTGCATTAACGTCGTATGTGTTTCCGGTGCTCGCTCCATTGTCATCTCGGCAAACCTTCGACCACACGTGCACTGTATGTATGACCCGCTCCTCCACGTCGACACCTTGCCGCATGCGTCGCACGACTCTCTTAGCATCGCGTTGTGTGCAGGGCATGCTACGAAAACGCTTAGCGACCATGCTGACCGGATGTAGTGGTCCTCGGCTAGGCATGCTGGGCACCAGCGCATACGAGTTCTATTGAGCCATGACTCCTTTTCGGGCGAAGCGGTGTCGCCCTCCCGTTTAATCCATGAAGGCCACGGCTCCGGCAGGCAATTTAGTTGTTTGGCCGAAACGAGGGTTAACTCGGTAAGGTCCTTGATAGTGACGGGATTTTTTTGAAGCAAGTTCCTGACGAAGTCGAAGCTTCCCGAGTATCCATTGATACCCAGGAGCCGGCGCAGATACTCGGTGAGGCTTTCGTCTTCGTGAGGTGGATCGCGAAGTAAGAGAGGGGTGAGGTTCATCTTGCCCCCGTTCTCGATTGACGGCTCATCTTTGGTTTCACACCAATGCTCTCCGCCGCAAACGGTTCTAGCCGCTTGTCTAGGCGACGAAGACAGAAATCCTTGTTAAACGGATTGAGTCGGCCGTAACCAGCCTCCCAAATTTGTTCGACGAAGGATTGCTCTAGGATGGCTTCTGAAACTATTGTCGAATCGGAGCGGAATGCGAGCATCAGCGCACGTTGAAATAGCGAGACCAGATAGCCGATTCGACCATCGGTCGCGTAGTACAGTCGCTCGAGTGCCTCGCATGACGAGGGCTGGAGTGCGCATTGAATTGGTAGCGCGTCGAATAGCGTCGACACAAGAGTCATAAATTCCTGAACTCGTGTCTCGTTGTCGAACGTCATCGGATTCATGGGCAGAGCAGCCGAAAATCGCCGTCGAAGCTGCCCGTTTGTGGCGACAAGTACCTCAGCGCGGCGAATGCCGACAAGAACGACGGGCTTCGCGATTCGATCCGCAAAGTTCTTGATCCAATCGCCCACCTTGTAGATCGTCGGCGACTGCCCTCGATCGTGAACATGTTGCAACTCGTCGAGTATGACCATATCGACCGAACATGCGTGAATCAGACCGATCAATCGTTCTGTCTTCGACGAGTTGGTCCCTTTGGATGGAGCTGGGTCTCCAATTTTCGTCAGGAGACACTCGGCGACCGAGCTGATAGTCGCTAGTGCTGGGATAGAAGCATAGAGAACAGGAACGACGTCGCGGTGCGGTTCAGAGTAGCGCTGATTTTCGCCCTCGACAACTTTGCATACCGTAGTTTTGCCACATCCAGTTTCACCGTATATGGCCAAACATTCGACGAGCCCCGTTTTTCGGTACAGGGTCAGCGATTCCGATATGCTGCGATAGGCGGTCTCGAATTGTGGAAACATGAGGGTTTCACGGCGAAACCGATCCAAGGCATCCAACTGCTTCGCAGATAAGGCTGAGATTTCCTTCATTTTTCCACCCGTTAGATGATGTTTCGCTGGATTCGATGTAGCTTTGCAGCGGAATCGAGGGTGTTGACTGGGGAGTTCATCACGCGGGATTTCTGAGGGGGCGAGAGGCTCGGCGTCGCGTTGCCGGACGGTTTTTCGTTGCTCACCCCTAGCGCCTTTGCTGCCTTTCGGCGCTGCTGGAGATGCTTCGAGTTTGCGAGGCTGGACAGGGCATCGGCAATTTCGATGCGTGCTTCCATTAGGCTCTTGGCGTGCTCGCCGTTTTCCTCTCTATCGCGGCAGTACTTCTGGATCATTTGGTGCTGCGCCAGGCGAAGTCCGTTGGCGTAGTCTGCTTGGACGGCCGGCACGCGAATTTTTTCTTGCCCGTCGGGCGCCCAGAGCCATATCGAGCCGAGGTCTTCGGGGTCGTACGCAACTCGAACACGTACGCCTATGCCGTATGTAGAAATGATAGGTAGTAGATCGTCGCTAGCGTAGTAAAGGCCATTGAGCAACACACCGTCATGGCGCAGACTACGCTTCTTGTAGATTCCAAGGTGCAAAGCGATTTCTTCGGCTGACGCAGGAAGATTCTGAGATACGCCGGCGATTCCTTCTTCCCACTTTTTGCTCGGAGTAGTACCGATACCCTTGTGTACGGTTTGCGCGTAGACGTCAAGAAGCCACTTCTCAAACAGATGAGTGAATTCGGAAATTGTTAGAACCGCGCTGGTGAGGGGATCGTAGTCACCGCGAGCCGCGAAATGGGCAAGGCTGGTACCCGGCAATCTATGAGCAAAGGAATAATTGCACGTCTTCAGAAAGCGCTCTATCACGCCCTTGAACCGAGGTTGCCTCTTTGGGCAAAACAACAACTGAATTTGCAAATCGAAGCAGGCGGCAGCCAGGGAATCACTGTGAAATTCCGCGCCGTTGTCGCATACCAGCACTTCGAACCGACCGTAGCAAGGCCAAGGGTTCTGTACAGTCAGATTTGGCACAACGGCTCTAGCGGGCTTCTTTGGAAGAAGTGCATGTCGGACTGAGCGCATGACCGCCAGCGTTGATGTGTCATCAAAGCTAATGTAATAGCCTAATGGCATTCGGCTGAAGACGTCGATCAGCATTGTCAAGGTTGGTCGACCACACGGAAGCCACGTTTTTTCATCCACGAGAAACACGTCGAACGGTGTATGGTCGATTTCTACTCGCTCAAGGACGCGGGAAACTTGTACACCTCGGCGAACTATTCGATATCGGCGATCAGCAGCGGGTTTTCCTTCATTGAGTATCGTGATGTCATACTCAGGCACTCTGTCGAACAATCGATACAGAGTCCTCCTATCGGGAATCTGAAGATGCTCGTTTGCTGGAAGAAAGTGATTGGCTTGAGTAATTTTTTTCGAAAGGCGGTCCTTGACATTCGTCATCGCCAGTTTGCGGGCGGTGGCTGCTTCTTCAACAATGCTTTCCATGAAGAGGTCAATGACTTTCTGGTCCGTTCGCGGTTTGCGTGGGCCTTTGAGGTCGTGTCGGGGTATTAGCCTGCGGGGATCGTTTGAGGTTCCAATCGCTTCGCACCAACGATAAATGGTTGTGGGACTCGGAGGTTTTTTATCGTTGATTGTCTGGGCTACTTGCAGTATGAATGGCTGTAAAATTTTCGGTGTGTATGATGGGCGACCATTCGATAAAATGAGATCCACGTATGCTTTCCGCCGGAGTGCAGCTACTTGTACTGATTTTTTAAGCTCGCAAAACGGACGCCCATATCGGGAGCGCAAGGCGGTGTCGTCAGAAGGGGCATCTGCCTCGGTGATACGTCGGGGTACGGCCACCATTCGCCCCTCCGCGTAGGCCTCCAAAATCTCCTGCTTTGTCTTGCGGACCAGATCCAATGTCTCGCAATTCTCAAGTGTGATGCTTCCGTTATCGAGTGTGCGTTCGATACGAAATTTCGCGCCATCTATCTTAAAAACCTGTCCTTTCGTCAATGAGAAACCATTCATGCTTGCTCTCCAGAGATATGTTGACGGGTGTGTTTTGGTCGAGCGGACGATCGAGAGGACATGTCGCATGCCCACGCATAAGAAGATCGACGACGACATTCGAACCGAGGAATGAGATGAGTTCTCCTAACGTAGAAAGCTCAGAGCAAGTTCTATTCCTTAGGCTACGGCGAACCGCATCGTAGTCGACGGCTGAGAGTGGCGCTTCATAGCGCAGGCGCCGGAGGTTGGTCAATCGTGGTTGAGTGCGAATGAGCTCATCCGTCAGAACTAGGAATGACAATCCGAGCCGATCTATGTGCTCTTCGATGCGATCAAATTTGGCCCGGATCTCGGGGGCAGCGAGACGACGCGCTGGCTTGATCTCTACAAGGAATTGTCGTCCATCCGTCAGGTCTAGCTGATAGTCGGGGGTGTAAAGGCGGCTCCGGTCTCCATCGGGAAACGAAATGCGTGTTGGCTGTTCACGATAGGACGCGATTTGGGGGGACATCTCGAATAGGACACATGCATCTGCTTCCAGCAAGTGTTCATATCCGACCATTCGGTTATTTTTGCGACTCGGGAAGAGTCCACGCGGAATTCCTCCAGACCGCGTCACGATTTTGCGGACCGGGGTGTGCCCGGCAGACCACGGAATCGATATCGACCTCGTGTTCACTGCTGCTCCTTTTTTGGGTGTGAGCTGCCCCTCGACAACCGATCGTTGTCGAGAATTGCGCTGGCGATGGGCGAGCGCTATCCGCGACTCGACAAAGTTTGCTCGAATCGCATGGGGCAGCGGATTGAAAGAAAAAAGAAGGGCTTGACTCTGGGGGCGGAGCGGAGGAGACTCGAAATCGCCAAATCGCGAATCTTCTTTAGTTCCGACCACAGAGCGCTGCAGGCCCCTCGGGTTTGCGGCGCTTTTTCTTTACATGGCACCTCCTTCGATCTCATCGATGCTGCTTGGGGCGTCGTGTTTCCGGTTACGAACCAGAGCGGCGTGAACGCTCGCGATAATCTCGATGTCGTCGGGACTCAGGTGTGGCAAGTCCTCTGCAATTGCCATGAACACGGCGTGCTTGCGGGGCGGCAGCTCTCCAGGCAAGCGGAAAAATCGCTGCGACCTGCGTGCCACATTCATTAGTTGGCGAATACGCTCGCTGTCGAGCTCCAGGGCTCGACCTAGCATCTCCAAGAATGGTGAGCCATCTGGCGTCCGCCGTCCCGTCTCTACTGCACTGATGTACGTGTCGTCGACGCCCATGCGTGTTGCGAGCTCTGCCTGAGTCAGGCCGAGCTCGAAGCGGCGATCTCGAACGAAGTTTCCGAGGGCGGTCATTGGTCGACTACATTTGGAAGATGGGACGGTAACCTAGGATAACGAGCCCTTCATTCGCCAGCAATCGATAGGCATTGGCATGGGCCATTGATAATGAAACGTACAGAATGTGATGGTCGTCTTTGTTGAGATAAATTAAATATTTGTTTTTGTTCCAAAGATGAATGTGCCTGTCAATATTCTGACGGAAGAGCTTGTCTTTTGTTAATTGTGATGTTCGCCAGGCTGTGCCATCTTCAAGTGAATTTACAGGCACAACTCAGGACCCTTCGCACGCGAAGGTGTGCTCTAAGGGGATAATATTTTTCTATCACCGTTCGATTTCGTTAGGTGTATTCGTGGCGCTTCATGCGTTGCTTCGCCGTCCGTTGATCGACGGCGTATGCGTCGAGTAGGGAAATGATTCGAACGGAAAATGCGGCTTGGTAGCGGGGCCGAAGCTTGCGCACCGACGACAGCGTGGCGGTTCGAAGTGGCATCAAAATCTGCTGGTAACTTGTGCGCTTCGGCGAACTCAGTGGGGACGGGTCGACGTAGCCGCTTTAGCCAAAATGCGTAATTTTTGTGCGGTGATAGCCTCGCATCTTCCAAGTGTCGTCATCGGAGTAGATATGCAAGCGAGGCATCAGCATGACCGGCGGCGGACAGAGGTTTTGATCGTTGCGTGATCGCACGTCTTCTGCAGTCGCCCCATCGCCTGCCGTACGGGGCAGGATGCAAATGGAAACGTACGTATCCGTCAACGGTACCCCCTCGCCCAAGGGTATGTGCCGAAGTCGCGGTGTACGGCGTTGCGTGCTCGTACTGGTCTTGCAGCTATCCCTTCTGGGAATCGACCGCGTGCACATCTGTACCTTGAGTCGGTACTTGCCATCGATCGTTGATTTCCCGATGGTTTTCCTCACCGATTCTTCTTCGTTCCGCCCGGGCACGCTCCACCGGCAGAACGGTCTCGAAGAGGCATCAGTGCTCTGTCGCTGGCTCTGCCCGGAAACGGGGGCTACCGCCGGTCTGACTGTCTGCTCAGCCGGTCTCGGAAAGAGATGGCCGTCAAGCGACAGTCAAAGCGCTGATTGCCCCGATTGTGCCGGGCTGTACCGATATAATCCGAGGTCTGCGACACGCGGAAGCAAGCATGCTGCGAGTCGTTGATCCAATTGGATCAAGGAGTGCTTGAATGAAGCAGCCAACGGGCGCGCCTGACGTGGTTTTGATGAACTACCCGTGGCGGGCTGTCCGCCAAACCAACGGGCCATCTACCGCAGGAACAAATTCATGACCTCGACAGAAAATCAGGTCGAACAGGACCTGATCACCAAGCTCGGTGATCTCAAGTATAGCTACCGGCCCGAAATCCGCGACCGCGCTGCTCTCGAAGCCAACTTCCGTGCAAAATTCGAGGCGCTCAATCGGGTGCGACTGACAGACAGCGAGTTTCACCGCCTGCTCGATAGCATCACCACTCCCGATGTCTACAGCGCTGCTCAGACGCTGCGCAACGTCAATAGTTTCGAGCGCGACGATGGAACGCCGCTGAACTACACCCTCGTCAATATCCGCGACTGGTGCAAGAACGATTTCGAGGTGATCAACCAGTTGCGTATCAACACCGACAACAGCCATCACCGGTACGACGTGATGCTGCTGATCAACGGTGTGCCCGTGGTGCAGATCGAGCTGAAAACCTTGACCGTCAGCCCACGTCGGGCCATGCAGCAGATCGTCGATTACAAAAGTGACCCCGGCAACGGGTACGGTAGGACGCTGCTGTGCTTCATCCAGCTCTTCATTGTTAGCAACCGCACCGATACTTGGTACTTTGCCAACAATAACTCACGCCACTTCAGCTTCAATGCTGACGAACGATTCTTGCCCGTTTACCAGTTCGCGAGCGAGGACAACAAGAAGATTACGCAGCTGAACGGATTTGCCGAGAAATTTCTGGCCAAATGCACGTTGGGGCAGATGATTAGCCGCTACATGGTGTTGGTGGCCAGCGAGCAAAAGCTGCTCATGATGCGGCCGTACCAAATCTATGCCGTCAAGGCCATCGTGGACTGCATCCACCAGAACTGCGGCAACGGCTACATCTGGCACACCACCGGCAGTGGCAAGACTCTTACGTCGTTCAAGGCCTCCACCCTGCTCAAGGACAACCCGGACATCGACAAATGCTTGTTCGTGGTGGACCGCAAAGATCTGGATCGCCAAACTCGCGAAGAATTCAACCGTTTTCAGGAAGGGTGCGTCGAAGAGAACACCAACACGGAAACGCTGGTGCGCCGCCTGCTGTCTGATGACTACGTGGACAAGGTCATCGTCACTACCATTCAGAAGCTAGGTTTGGCGCTCGATGGCACTAACAAGCGCAACTACAAGGAGCGCCTTGAGCCACTGCGCAACCAGCGAATGGTGTTCATCTTTGACGAATGCCATCGCTCGCAGTTCGGCGAGAACCACAAAGCCATTAAGGAATTCTTTCCAAACGCCCAGTTGTTTGGCTTCACCGGCACGCCCATCTTCGAGCAGAATGCCAGCTATCAACAGGTCGAGGGGCAACAGGCCAGCTACCGCACCACAGATGACCTGTTCCAGCGCTGTCTGCACCAGTACACGATCACCCATGCCATCGAAGACCGTAATGTTTTGCGGTTCCACGTGGACTACTTCAAGCCCGAAGGCAGGAACCTGCCCACGCCAGGCGAAGGCTTGGCTAAGACTAAGGTCATCGAGACGATCCTCGCCAAGCACGATGCGGCCACCAATGGGCGCAAGTTCAACGCCGTATTGGCCACCGCCCGTATCAACGATGCCATAGAGTATTTTGACGCTTTCAAAACGCATCAGGCCAAGAAGCTGGAAGAGGACGACACTTTCCTGCCGCTAAACGTGGCTTGCGTGTTTTCCCCTCCGGCCGACGGCAACAAGGATGTGCAACAGATTCAGGAAGATCTGCCTCAGGAAAAGGAAGACAACCAAGAGGACCCAGAAGGCAAGAAAGCCGCGCTAACCCGCATCATTAGCGACTACAACGCTTGCTTTGGCACCAATCATCGCATCAGCGAATTTGACCTGTATTACCAGGATGTGCAAAAGCGCATCAAGGATCAGCAGTACCCCAATGCTGACCTGGCGCACACGCAGAAGATCGACATCACCATCGTGGTGGATATGCTGCTCACCGGCTTCGACTCCAAGTACCTCAATACCCTATACGTGGACAAGAACCTCAAGCACCACGGGCTGATTCAGGCGTTCTCGCGTACCAACCGCGTGCTCAACGACAGCAAGCCCTACGGGAACATTCTGGACTTCCGACAGCAGCAAAAGCCCGTGGAAGAAGCCATTGCACTCTTCTCTGGCGAGAAGATCGACAATCCGCGCGAGATTTGGCTGGTGGATTCTGCACCCAAGGTCATCGATGGTCTGCAGTCCGCTACCCAGAAGCTGGCCGACTTCATGCGATCGCAGGGCTTGGCCAATACACCCGAAGACGTGGTCAATCTTAGGGGAGATGCCGCGCGCAGCCAGTTCGTCAACCTGTTCAAGGAAGTGCAGCGCCTCAAGACCCAGTTGGATCAATACACAGACCTGAACGGGGAGCAGAAGGAGCAAATCGCCCGGATCGCACCACCCGACCAGTTGCAAGGCTTCAAAGGGATGTACCTAGAGACTGCCAAGCAGCTCAAGGAACAGCAGGACAAGCTAGGTGACCAAGCTTCGCCCGAAGTACAGCAGCTCGATTTCGAGTTTGTGCTGTTTGCGTCCGCAGTCATCGACTACGACTACATCATGGGGCTGATTGCCCGCATGACGCAGCAAAAGCCGGGCAAGGTCACCCTGAACCGCGAACAACTCATCGGCTTGATTCAGTCCGATGCCAAGTTCATTGACGAGCGAGAGGACATCGCCGAGTACATCCGTCGCCTCCCAATAGGGCAGGCGCTCGACGAAGCCACCATTCGGGGCGGCTATGAGCGCTTCAAAGCCGAGAAGAAGGCCAGCGAACTTACTGAGATCGCCGTCCGGTACGGGCTGGCTGCCGAGGCGCTGCAATTCTTTGTCGACGAGGTACTTCGACGCTGCGTCTTCGACGGGGAAGCTCTGAGCGAACTAATGGTGCCTCTGGGTTTGGGCTGGAAGGCGCGCACGCAGAAAGAATTAGCGCTGGTGGAAGAGTTGACGCCGCTACTGCGCAAGCTGGCGCAAGGGCGAGAGATTTCCGGATTGAGTGCATATGAGCAATGAGGACACGGGCGCAATGAGCGAAGCGAACAACGAGAAACGCGCGTTGGCGCCACGACTGCGTTTTCCTGAATTTCAGCAGGCGGGGGAGTGGGCGGAGAAGCTTCTGAACGATGTATGCGAGATTAATCCCGCCAAGACGACGAAGCATGACCATGACTCGGTAAGTTTTGTTCCTATGGCCGCGGTTTCCGAGGACGGTGGAATTAGCTGGTCAGAAATTCGAGCTTACGGTGATGTAAAAAAGGGCTACACATCCTTTGTTGATAAGGATGTGATTGTGGCAAAAATCACGCCGTGCTTTGAAAACGGAAAGGCTGCGCTGGCCGTTAATTTGGAAAATGGGGTGGGATTTGGGAGTACGGAGTTTCATGTTTTTCGTGCGCGAAATAAATGCCTTCCGGAATTTTTGTTCTTTCAAATTTATCGCGATGAGGTAAGGAGGATTGGAGAGAGAAATATGGTTGGGAATGCCGGGCAGCGGCGTGTCCCGTCATCGTTTTTTGAATCTCTTCCGTTTTATTTGCCACGCAGCGCGGAGCAGAAAAAAATCGCCGATTGTCTGTCTTCACTTGATGGGCTGATCGTGGCGGAAGGCGAGAAGCTGCGGGCTCTCAAGGCTCATAAGGATAGCCTGATGCAGCAGCTTTTCCCGCGCGAAGGCGAGGCTATTCCCCGACTACGCTTCTCGAGGTTTCACGGGGCGGGGGAGTGGAAAAAACGAAAGATATCCGCCTTGCTCACAAGATCGATTAATCCGGTCGATGTGGATGGCGATGCGATGTATCAGGAGATCGGTATTCGCTCGCATGGGAAAGGGGTATTTCACAAGGAATTTGTGAGTGGAAAATCTCTCGGGGCAAAAAGGGTTTTTTGGGTTAAGGAAAATGCTTTTATTGTAAATATTGTTTTTGCTTGGGAGCAGGCTGTTGCAGTAACGTCGGCGGCAGAAGGTGGAATGATCGCATCACATCGGTTTCCTATGTATGTGGCGAAGACGGGTAAGGCGAATGTTGAATTTATAAAATACTTTTTCCTGACAAAGAGAGGAAAGGAATTGTTGGGAATTGCCTCGCCTGGAGGCGCCGGTAGAAATAAGACTTTGGGGCAAAAGGAGTTCGAGAATTTGGAATTTATGTTGCCGCCGACAGTAGCTGAGCAAAACGAAATTGCGAATTTTCTATCTTCATTGAACGCGCTGATTACTACCCAAGGTCAGAAGGTCGACGCACTCAAGATCCACAGGAAGGGCTTGGCGCAGCAGCTGTTTCCCGTGTTGAACGAGGTGCAGGGATGAGGCCGGACCAAGCCTACGCCAATCTGCCAGCGCTGGCCGCGCAGCTGCGGCAAGTGTTGGAAGACAAGAAGACCATTCTGCTCTATGCCTACAACGGTACAGGCAAGACACGGCTGTCGATGGCATTCAAAGACATCGGCAAGGAGGGCGACGCTCGCGACACGCTCTATTTCAACGCATTCACCGAAGACCTGTTCCACTGGGACAACGATCTGGACGGCGACAGCGACCGCAGGCTCACGCTCAACGACGCCTCGCGCTTCTTCGCCGGCTTGGCTGAGCTTGAGATGGATAACCGTATCCGCCCATTATTACAGCGCTATGCGGACTTCGATTTCCGAATCGACACGCAGGAATGGGCGGTGCGCTTTTCGCGCACTGTGGCCGGACAGGTTATCGACAACATTAAGGTTTCGCGGGGAGAGGAAAACATTTTTGTCTGGTGTTTCTTCCTTGCCGTCGTCGAGCTGGCTATGGACCCTGAAATCGAGGCTTACCGCTGGGTCAAGTACCTCTATATCGACGATCCGATTTCATCGCTGGACGAGCACAACGCGATTGCTGTGGCCAACCACTTGGCTCAACTGCTCAAACGGCCCGATAGCAAGCTCAAGACCGTTCTTTCGACGCACCACACGCTGTTCTTCAACGTGCTGTGCAATGAGTTGAAGAATGCTAAGCGGTATTTCATCAACAAGAACTCAACCGGTGGCGGCTATGTGTTGCGGGAGGAGACGGGGGATACACCGTTTTTTCACCACGTTGCTGCCTTGGCCGAGCTGTATCAGGCCGCGCAGGACGACCGTCTGTTCACCCACCATTTCAATATGCTGCGCACGATCCTGGAGAAGACGGCGAGCTTTCACGGGCACAAAAACTTCTCGGCGTGCATTAAGCAAGAAGACGATGATCAAGATGGCATCTTGCATGCGCGCCTGATCAACATCCTGAGCCACGGCAATTATTCGCTCTACGAACCCCAGCAGATGCTGGACGAGAACAAAGCCTATTTCAAGAAGATCCTGCATGACTTCTTGAACCGCTATCCCTTCAATTCCGAATTATTCCCTCAGGCCGCTGAGGCAGCAGACACGCAATGACCGAATTCGAAAAAGAGAAACTGGGCAAGATCCTCTGGGCAATCGCCGATCAACTGCGCGGAGCGATGAACGCGGACGACTTCCGCGATTACATGTTGGCCTTCTTGTTCCTACGGTATCTGTCTGACAATTACGAGGCCGCGGCACAAAAGGAACTAGGGCCTGACTACCCCACCCAGTTTGATAGCTCGGTTTCCACGCCGCTGCAGCGTTGGTATGAGGGCAATCGAGAGGACGTGTCCGAGTTCGAAAAGCAGATGCGTCGCAAGGTGCATTATGTGATTGAGCCGCAATACCTGTGGGGCAACATCGCGAAGATGGCGCGCGAACAGGGTAAGTACCTGCTGGACACGCTTCAAAAGGGCTTTGAACACATCGAAACAAAGTCCTTCGCCAGCACCTTTCGGGGACTATTTTCCGAGATCAATCTAGCCTCGGACAAGCTCGGGAAGAGTTATGACGAGCGTAATGCGCGTCTATGCAAGATCATCAGCGAGATTGCCAAGGGGCTGATGCAGTTTTCCACTGACAGTGACGCGCTGGGCGATGCCTACGAATACCTGATTGGCCAGTTTGCCGCTGGCTCCGGCAAGAAAGCAGGAGAGTTCTATACGCCACAGCCCATTTCCAGCATTCTCTCGGCCATCGTTACGCTAGATGGGCAGGAGCCGGCGACCGGCCAGCGCAAGCATATGGACAGTGTGCTGGACTTTGCCTGCGGCTCGGGGTCGCTGTTGCTTAATGTGCGCCACCGCATGGGGCTACATGGTATCGGCAAGATTTACGGGCAGGAGAAGAACATCACGACCTACAACCTTGCGCGCATGAACATGCTGCTGCACGGGGTGAAGGATTCCGAGTTCGAAATCTTCCACGGCGACACCCTGCTCAACGAGTGGGACATGCTGCGTGAGACCAACCCAGCCAAGATGCCGAAATTCGACGCGGTGGTTGCCAATCCGCCATTCAGCTATCGCTGGGAGCCGTCCGAAGCGCTTGGTGAGGATGTGCGCTTCAAGAACCACGGCATGGCGCCGAAATCGGCAGCAGACTTTGCTTTTCTTCTGCACGGCTTCCACTTCTTGAGGCAGGACGGCGTGATGGCCATCATCTTGCCGCACGGTGTGTTGTTTCGTAGCGGGGCAGAGGCACGCATCCGTACCAAGCTGCTCAAGGACGGTCACATCGACACGGTGATCGGGCTGCCGGCCAACCTGTTTTTTTCTACCGGTATTCCGGTGTGCATCCTTGTGCTGAAGAAGTGCAAGAAGCCGGACGATGTGCTGTTCATCAACGCGGCTGAACACTTTGAGAAGGGCAAGCGGCAGAACCAGCTGCTACCTCAGCACATCGACAAGATCATCGACACCTATCAGTTCCGCAAGGAAGATGCACGCTACTCGCGGCGAGTGAGCATGGAGGAAATCGAGAGGAACGATTTCAATTTGAACATCTCGCGCTATGTGAGCACGGCGGAGATCGGGGAGGAGATCGACCTCACGGCAGTGCATGCTGAATTGGTTTCGCTGGATAAGAAGATCAGGAAAGCCACCAAGCGGCACAACGAGTTCCTCGCAGCCTTGGGATTGCCTTTGCTGCCATGACTATCCAAGGGCCGATGCTTAATCTGCGGTGGACTAGACTAAATCTGACCTGCTCCATTCGACAATGGTTTTTCGGTGCGATATGAAATCCCGGCGTGTAACCGAATATATCGAAATTTGTGTGCGGCCCGAAATGACTAGTAATTGGTTTTCGAGGGTTTTGATCCGTTGCCGAAGAACTCTTCGGAATCGAGAGCATTGATCGGGTGGGTCTAGGTAGATAGAAACTTCATTCGCAATGCGAAGGCTGAGAATTTGGTCTTCCTCTACAAGAAAGGGCTACAAGCGTTAGCTTGTAGCCCTTTGCATTTGTCGACAGGTGGAACTAATTCAGACTTGCGCGCAACGGCATCAAAATGCCGGCTGACGCGCTACATCAGCTCATATTCGACCTGTTCAGGCGCCGTCAGGGAATCTGCTATACAGCGATCGGACCTCTCTCTCGAGGATTTTCATTTATTCCGTCGTTAATTTTCAACATTTGTGGCATGTTTTTCACTTAATGTGTCACTCGACAACGGGAAAAGAAATTCACAGGCAATTGACAAAATTCGGCGAGTGATGATCGAAGAGACGGGGTGGATACTTGAGTCACTCGTATGTGTCGACATCGACTCCAACACAGTCAGACGAAGCAAGTGTTTAATGCCGATATCTAATTAGCATGCTCTCGAAGAATAGAAGGTGAAAAAATATCCGCGCTAACGTACCTTGCATCGCGCAATGCAATGCACGCATCGTTAGCGCTCAATATTCATTGAGCGACTACACTCCGTAATTTATTTCAAGTTTCCGATCGATTGATACAATTTTCAAACGTCAATATTCCCCGCCCGCAACGCATTGCTCTCAATAAACGCCCGCCGCGGCTCGACATCGTCCCCCATGAGGGTAGTAAAGATCCCATCCGCAGCAATCGCGTCTTCGATCTGCACACGCAGCAACCGCCGCACTGCCGGATCCATCGTCGTTTCCCACAGCTGCTCGGGGTTCATCTCGCCGAGCCCCTTATAGCGTTGCTTGGAGACGTTGCGTTCAGCATCCGCCAACAACCACTTCATCGCGCTCTTGAAGTCCTCCACGGCCATGCTGCGCTCACCGCGCTTGATGACCGCACCTTCCCCAATGAGCCCCTTGAACGTATTCGCGGTGGTCACGAGCTGCTGATAATCCGCCGTGTGCTGGAATTCCTGGTCGATGACCGAGACTCGCACGTTGCCGTGATGCGTGCGCTCGACATGCAGCGCCCGCTGTTCGCGAACCGGGTCATACGAAGGCACGACACGCACCTCGTTCTTCAGCGCTTCGTCATGCAATGCAGCGTGCAAAGCCTTCGCCGAAGCCTCAGTCGAAGCCTCAGTGGAGAGGTCGATCACCACCCCATCCATGACCGCTTCCAGCGCGGCCGGGTCATACAACCGGCTCAACCGCTCGATCACGCTCTGCGACAGCAGATACGACCGCGCCAGCTCCCCAAGCGCATCACCCGAAATCGCCGCAGCATTCTCACCCGGCACCAGCTCCGACCCTTGCAGCGCCAACCGCAGCATATGCGCGTTGAGCTCCACGTCATCCTTCAGATACCGCTCGTCCTTGCCCGCCTTGATCTTGTAAAGCGGCGGCTGCGCGATATACACATACCCGCGCTCGATCATGTCCGGCATCTGGCGATACAGGAACGTGAGCAGCAGCGTCCGGATGTGCGCACCGTCGACGTCCGCGTCGGTCATGATGATGATGCGGTGATAGCGCAGCTTGTCGAGGTTGTAATCATCCTTGCCGATGCCGCACCCAAGCGCGGTCACGAGCGTGACGATCTGTTCCGACGACAGCAGCTTGTCGTAGCGTGCCTTCTCGACGTTCAGCACCTTGCCGCGCAGCGGCAGGATCGCCTGGAACTTCCGGTCACGCCCTTGCTTTGCCGACCCACCTGCCGAGTCACCCTCGACGATGTAGATTTCGCACTTGGCCGGATCCTTCTCCTGGCAATCCGCGAGCTTGCCCGGCAGCCCGACGCCGTCGAGCACGCCCTTGCGTCGCGTCATCTCACGCGCCTTCCGTGCAGCATCCCGCGCCCGAGCAGCCTCAACGATCTTCCCGCAGATGATCTTCGCGTCGATCGGCGTTTCCAAAAGGAATTCTTCCAGCGCCTTCGCCACAACCTCTTCAACCGGCGCACGAACCTCAGAAGAAACCAGCTTGTCCTTCGTCTGCGAGCTGAACTTCGGCTCCGGCACCTTCACGGAAAGCACGCACGACAGCCCTTCGCGCATGTCGTCGCCGGTCGTCTCGACCTTCGCCTTCTTCGCGATTTCGTTGTCGGTGATGTACTTGTTGATGACGCGCGTCATCGCGGCCCGCAGGCCGGTCAGGTGCGTGCCGCCGTCGCGCTGCGGAATGTTGTTCGTGAAGCACAGCACGTTTTCGTTGTAGCTGTCGTTCCACTGCATCGCGACTTCGACGCCCACGCCGTCCTTCTCGCCGTTGGCAAAGAAAACCGTCGGGTGCAGGTTGGTCTTCGTCTTGTTGATGTACTCGACGAAGCCCTTCACCCCGCCGGCGAACGCGAAATCGTCTTCCTTGCCCGAGCGCAGGTCCGTGAGACGAATCCGCACGCCGTTGTTCAGGAACGAAAGCTCGCGCATCCGCTTCGCGAGGATGTCGTAGTGATACTCGACCGTGCCGAAAATGGTCGGATCGGCCATGAAGTGCACTTCGGTGCCGCGGTTCTCGGTATCGCCGACAACATGCATCGGCGACACTTCCACGCCGTCCACGGTCTCGAGCACGCGGTCCTGCGCGATGCCGCGATGGAACTCCATGAAACGCTTCTTGCCGTCGCGGCGCACGGTGAGGCGCAGCCAGCTCGACAGCGCGTTCACACACGACACGCCCACGCCGTGCAGGCCGCCGGACACCTTGTAGCTGTTCTGGTCGAACTTCCCGCCGGCATGCAGCTCGGTCATCACGATTTCAGCCGCGCTACGCTTCGGCTCGTGCTTGTCGTTCATCTTCACGTCGGTCGGAATCCCGCGGCCGTTGTCGGTCACGGAAATCGAGTTGTCGGCGTGAATCGTCACGTGGATGTCGTTGCAGTACCCGGCCAACGCTTCGTCGATCGAGTTGTCGAGCACCTCGAATACGAGGTGGTGCAGACCGGTGCCGTCAGACGTGTCGCCGATGTACATCCCGGGGCGCTTGCGCACCGCTTCCAGACCCTCGAGGATCTGGATCGACGAGGCGCCGTAGCTGCTGTTATCGGGTTGCGAATTGTGCTGTTCACTCATGGATATCTTCCGGTTCTGCGAGGCCACTCTCGTGGCGGCGCGGTGCGTTTCAGCGAGAGAAATCGCCGGGCCGCTCCAGTTTCCTGGCCCGTCCGAAGCGCCGAAAAGGCGCCAAAGGGACGGGTTGTCGGTTCGCCATAAAAACGCCAAAGGGGCTTGCCGCCCCCTGGTGTGTATCGTGATGTCGAGCGCGTCAGATGCGCATCGGCATCACGACATACTTGAACTCGTCGTTCTCGGGCACGGTAATCAGCGCGCTCGAGCTGGCGTCGCCGAGGCTCACCTGCACGGTGTCGACCTTCAGGTTCGCGAGCACGTCGAGCAGATACGTGACGTTGAAGCCGATGTCGACGGTATCGCCCTGGTAGGCGATTTCCAGTTCTTCCTGCGCCTCTTCCTGATCGGCGTTGGTCGACATGATCTTCAGCTGGCCCGGCGCGATGATGCAGCGCACGCCCTTGAACTTGTCCGAGGTCAGGATCGCCGCGCGCTGCAGCGAACGCTGCAGTTCTTCACGGCCGATCTCGAACGTGTTCTTGTGCGCCTTCGGGATCACGCGCTGGAAGTCGGGGAACTTGCCCTCGACGAGTTTCGACACGAGCTCGACCTGGCCGAACGTGAACTTGGCCTGGGTCTGCGCGATGTCGATGGTGACGGTGTCGTCGATGTCCTCGAGCAGGCGCTGCAGCTCGAGAATCGTCTTGCGCGGCACGATGACTTCCTGGCGGCCGAACGTGCCGCCTTCGAGCTTCATCGACGAGAACGCGAGGCGGTGGCCGTCGGTGGCCACGGCCATCAGCTGGTCGCCGTCGACGACGAGCAGCATGCCGTTCAGGTAGTAGCGGATGTCCTGCTGCGCCATCGCGAAGTGGACCATGCCGAGCAGCTGGCGGAACGACTTCTGCGGGACGGTGAGCGTGGCGCCGAAATCCTTCGCCTGCGCGACGGTCGGGAACTCGTCGGCCGCGAGCGTCTGCAGTGCGAAGCGGCTCTTGCCGGACTGAACGGTGAGGCGCTTGTCGGCGAGCGACAGCGTGACCTGGCCGTCAGGCATCGCGCGCAGGATGTCGAGCAGCTTGCGGGCCGCGACGGTGGTGGCCACCTGGTCGCCGCCGACGCCGAAATCGGCGCGCGTGGTGATCTGCAGCTCCAGGTCGGTCGACAGGAATGAAACGTCCGGGCCGTTCTTGGTGATCAGCAGGTTGGCGAGGATCGGCAACGTATGGCGGCGTTCGACGATGCCGCTGACCGTTTGCAGCGGCCTGAGGAGTGTGTCTCGTTCGGTCTTGACCAGTTGCATAGAGTTCCTTCGTTGAGTAACGGCCTGCAGCGCAGCAGCCTCGCAGCGCCCCGCCGGCCGGGCTCTTGGCCCGCCACCACCGGGGCGGTCAAACCAGTATTGTGCCTCAAAACCGAACCGCCCCCCTTAAATTGGGGCGGAGGCCGAATTATCAAGCCCGGTGCGCGCGCTCAGCCCTTCAGCGTCTGCTCCAGCACGTGCAGCTCGTGGTTGAGCTGCGCGTCCTTGCTGCGCTCGTCCGCGATCTTGCGCACCGCGTGCAGCACGGTGGTGTGATCGCGCCCGCCGAACAGCTCGCCGATTTCCGGCAGGCTCTTCTGCGTGAGCTCCTTCGCCAGGTACATCGCAATTTGCCGCGGCCGCGCGATGTTCGCCGGACGCTTCTTCGAATACATGTCGGCGACCTTGATGTTGTAGAAGTCGGCGACGGTCTTCTGGATGTTCTCGACCGAAATCTGCCGGTTCTGCACGGTCAGCAGGTCCTTCAGCGCTTCCTTGGTCAGCTCGATCGAGATCTCGCGGCCGTGGAACTTCGAATACGCGAGGATCTTGCGCAGCGCGCCTTCGAGCTCGCGCACGTTCGAGCGCAGGTGCTTCGCGACGAAGAACGCGACGTCCTCCGACAGGTTCACGCCTTCCGACTGCGCCTTGCGCATCAGGATCGCGACGCGCATTTCCAGCTCGGGCGGCTCGATCGCGACGGTGAGGCCGGAGTCGAAGCGCGAGATCAGGCGATCGTCGATGCCCGAGATCTCCTTCGGATACGTGTCGCTGGTGATGATCACCTGCGCCTTGTTCGCGACGAGCGCCTCGAATGCGTAGAAGAATTCCTCTTGCGTGCGCGACTTGCCGGAGAAGAACTGGATATCGTCGATCAGCAGCAGGTCGAGCGAGTGGTAATAGCGCTTGAAGTCGTCGAACGCCTTGCGCTGGTACGCCTTCACCACGTCGGACACGTATTGCTCGGCGTGGATGTAGCGGATCCGCGCGCCGGCCTTGTCGAGCAGCAACTGGTTGCCGATCGCGTGGATCAGGTGGGTCTTGCCGAGGCCGACGCCGCCGTAAAGGAACAGCGGGTTGTACGAGATGCCGGGGTTGTCCGCGACCTGGATCGCGGCGGCGCGCGCGAGCTGGTTCGCCTTACCCGTCACGAAGTTGTCGAACGTGAGCACGGGGTTCAGCTTCGAACGTTCGTACATCGAATCGGCTTCGCCGCCGTTCGCGGGTGCGGTGCCGGGGCCCGGGCGCCACGTGCGGCGGCCGGCGGCCGCTTCGTGCGCGGGCAGGCTCGGCAGGTCGATGTCGGCGTCGTCGGCGTTCAGGTGATGCGCGGCGGCCGCCGACGGCGTCATCGGCACGTCGGCCGGCGCGCTGGGCGCGGCGGCGGCATTCGCGGTCAGGTTGGCGGCGATCGCGGCGACCGTCGCGGCGGGCCCGCTCGGCGCCAGCGGCGCGCGCGGGGCGGCCGCGGCGCCTGCGGGGGCGCTGCGCATGCCGGCCTTCGGATCGAGGACGAACTGGATTTCGATCGGCGTATTCCAGAATTCGCGGGCCAGATCGGAGATCCGACCCGAAAACTGGCTCTTGACCCAGTCCAGCTTGAAGCGGTTCGGCGCGGCGATGGACAGCGTGTTCGCCGACGCATCGAAGGCCACCGGGGCCAAGGGTTTGATCCACGTCACGTACTGCTGGGGCGTCAGCTCGCGCTCCAGCAGTGCGGAACAGTGTTGCCAGAAATCGTTCATCAAGTAACTGTCGTTTTTTGCATGCACAGCGCGGCTCGCCGGCGCCCTTGTCGCGGTTGCGCAACAAGGCCCGAAGCGGTCGTGCGAGCGTGCCTCGGACGCCTGCTCACACAGTGTTGGCGGGGCAGGCGCGGGCCGAAGCGGCGTGCGGGATTCTTGGAGATAAGGCGAGATTCTACCGCCAAACGCGGCCACAGCGCGAGTTATCCACAGGCCGGGGTTGTGGGTCGCGGGGCCGGATCGGCGCGGGCCGGCACAGGCGGACGACTCCTAAAGTATTGACCGTCAAGAGAAAAACGGTTTAAATAGCGGGTTCCGCGAAAACCAATCCTGTATTCCCGGCGATTGCGTTCGCCCGAATGCCTCCGGTTAAGGGCACGCGGTCCCCTGAATTTCGACATTCTCGAACAAGTGAGAACATCATGAAACGTACTTACCAACCGTCCGTGACGCGCCGCAAGCGCACCCATGGCTTCCGTGTCCGCATGAAGACGGCAGGTGGCCGCAAGGTCATCAACGCTCGCCGCGCGAAGGGCCGCAAGCGCCTCGCCATCTAAGGCAGGTTGCGCGCTGTGTCCGCCGTCCGCAGTCCTGCGGAAGGTGCCGTCGAGCCGGGTGCGAATCCGTCGCAGACGAAAGCCGCCTTCCCGAAAGCTGCGCGACTTCTGAAAACGGATGAATTTTCATCCGTTTTTCGTTTGCGCCCCTGGCGGCGTTCCGCGCACTTCGTGATCTACGGCAAGCCGACCGGCCAGCCCGCCCGTCTGGGGCTCGTCATCGGCAAGAAGTATGCGCCGCGTGCAGTCACGCGCAACCTCGTGAAGCGGCTGGCGCGCGACGCGTTTCGCCTGCGCCGGGCCGAATTCGCCGGTTACGACCTGCTGCTGCGGCAGCACACGCGCTTCGACAAGAAAGCGCTGCCGAGTGCGGCTTCCGCCCCGCTCGCGGCGATGTGCGCGGCCGAAATCCGCGAACTGCTCGACAGGGCAGTCCGGGAGATCGCGCGCCGGGCGTCGAAGCCCGCGTCCGAGTGACGCATCCGTCCGTGGTGCGGCGTTCGCGCCCGCCCGGCCGGTTTTGACGCGGCGTCGAACGGCGCCGCCCAAGGTATGGAAACGGTATTGATCGCCTTGCTGCGCTTCTACAAGGTTGCCGTAAGCCCGATGCTCGGCAACCGTTGCCGTTTTTATCCTTCCTGTTCGGATTACGCGCGCGAGGCAATCCAGTATCATGGCGCCGCGCGCGGCACGTATCTCGCCGTCAGGCGCGTGTGCCGATGCCATCCGTTTTCCGCGGGCGGCATCGACCTCGTCCCGCCGCCCAACTCCGACACTCGCGCTCGCGGCGAAGCCGACGCGCGGTCCCATCGACTCTGAGACAACGCATGGATATCAAACGCACCGTCCTATGGGTGATCTTCTTCATGTCAGCTGTCATGCTGTACGACAACTGGCAGCGCGACCATGGACGCCCGTCGATGTTCTTCCCGAGCGCCACGCAGACGGCCCCCGCGGCTGCCGGCGGTGCATCGGGCACGGGCGCGACGACGACCGCAGGTGAAGTGCCTGCCGCAGCAGCAGGCGCCGCACCGTCGACGACGGCACCGGCCGCGCAGGCGCAGCTCGTGAAGTTCTCGACCGACGTGTATGACGGCGAAATCGACACGCGCGGCGGCACGCTCGCGAAGCTGACGCTGAAGAAGCAGGGCGACGGCAAGCAGCCGGACCTGTACATCACGCTGTTCGACCACACGGCCGGCCACACGTATCTCGCGCGCTCGGGCCTGCTCGGCGGCGACTTCCCGAATCACAACGACGTCTATACGCAGCTGAACCCCGGCTCGACGTCGCTGACGGGCGACCAGAACACGCTGAAGCTGTCGTTCGAATCGCCGGTGAAGGGCGGCGTGAAGGTCGTGAAGACCTACACGTTCACGCGCGGCAGCTACGTGATCGGCGTCGACACCAAGATCGACAACGTCGGCACGGCACCGGTCACGCCGACGGTCTACATGGAACTGGTGCGCGACAACACGGCCGTCGAAACGCCGATGTTCTCGCATACGTTCCTCGGGCCGGCGGTCTACACGGACGCGAAGCACTTCCAGAAGATCAACTTCAGCGACCTCGACAAGAACAAGGCCGACTTCGTGAACTCCGCCGACAACGGCTGGGTCGCGATGGTGCAGCACTACTTCGCGTCGGCCTGGATTCCGCAGCAGGGCGTGAAGCGCGATATCTACGCTGAAAAGATCGACCCGACGCTGTACCGCGTCGGCGTGAAGCAGCCGGTCGCGGCGATCGCGCCGGGCCAGTCGGCCGACGTGCAGGCACGCCTGTTCGCCGGTCCGGAAGAAGAGCGCATGCTCGAAGGCATCGCGCCGGGCCTGGAACTCGTGAAGGACTACGGCTGGGTGACGATCATCGCGAAGCCGCTGTTCTGGCTGCTCGAGAAGATCCACGGCTTCGTCGGCAACTGGGGCTGGGCGATCGTGCTGCTGACGGTCCTGATCAAGGCCGTGTTCTTCCCGCTGTCGGCCGCGAGCTACAAGTCGATGGCGCGCATGAAGGAAATCACGCCGCGCATGCAGGCGCTGCGCGAACGCTTCAAGAGCGATCCGCAGAAGATGAACGCCGCGCTGATGGAGCTGTACAAGACCGAGAAGGTCAATCCGTTCGGCGGCTGCCTGCCGGTCGTGATCCAGATCCCGGTGTTCATCTCGCTGTACTGGGTGCTGCTCGCCTCGGTCGAAATGCGCGGTGCGCCGTGGATTCTGTGGATTCACGACCTGTCGCAGCGCGATCCGTTCTTCATCCTGCCGGTGCTGATGGCCGTCTCGATGTTCGTGCAGACGAGCCTGAACCCGACGCCGCCGGACCCGGTCCAGGCGAAGATGATGAAGTTCATGCCGATCGCGTTCTCGGTGATGTTCTTCTTCTTCCCGGCCGGTCTGGTGCTGTACTACGTCGTGAACAACGTGCTGTCGATCGCGCAGCAGTACTACATCACGCGCAAGCTCGGCGGCGGCAAGAAGGCCTGACGCCCGCCGCACACGCGGGCGGCCAGCCGCCCGCGATGCACGTAAAAAAGCCGCATGGTTTATTCCATGCGGCTTTTTCGTTTCCGGAGGATGGAGACGCGGCGGCGTGTGAGGAGGTCGACCGCTGCCGTTCAGGCCTTCTTCGCGTCGATTTTCGCGTCGCTGCCGTAGAACTGCTCGATCAGTTCCTGAACGAGGTAACGTTGATGCGGCGGCAGCGCCTCGATCTTCGACGCGAGTTCGATCGTCTCGGGCGTCGGCGGATAGCGCTCGTCGCGCGGCAGCGGTTGCGGCGTCGGATGTTCGGTCACGCTCGGCGACGGGCCGTAATGCAGCCAATGCAGTTCGACGCGCAACCAGTCGGCGAGCGTTTCGAGTTTGTCCGGCGTCGGAATCGTCCGGCCGGTCAGCCATTTGTGCGCGGTCTGCGGTGAAACCGGCTGCGCGCCATGGTGACGCAGATTGAACCGGTTCGCGAGTTCGGTCGCGCCGGTGATCTTCTCCGGGCTGCGCCTCAAGGCGAATTTCAGGCGTTCCGAAAACGCTGATTTTTCTTCGGGTGTCGGCATGGGGGTGATTGTGCAATTCCACCGACGCCTTTCAGACAACCATATAGGCTAAACATAGCTCGTTTGGATGAATCCCAACCTGCCGCGGGCCGTGTCGAGGAATTGGGGGCGCAGCGTTGGGCCAATCCGGCAGGCCTGTTCGTCCGAATTGGACAGTATGTGCGAGCGTGGAATTGAGACTTGCCTTAGCTCCGTCGGGATAAATTCGGGCGATTCCGAAACCGACGCGGCGTCCGGTAGCGCGCCGGCCGGCACGCTACAATGCCGGCGTCCCGATGCCCGCACCGTTGCGCGGGCGCATCATTGCATCATTGACCATCCGTTCACCCGATTCCCATGCTTGCTACCGATTCCGATCCGATCGTCGCCATTGCCACCGCTGCCGGCCGGGGTGGCATCGGCGTCGTCCGCGTGTCGTTCGGGCGCGGCGGCGAGGCGGCCGCGTTGCCGCTGATCGACGCGTTGTGCGGGCAGCGGCTCGCGCCGCGCCATGCGAGCTACGTGCCGTTCCTCGACGAACACGGCGCGCCGCTCGACCGTGGGATCGCGCTGTATTTCCCCGCGCCGCATTCGTACACCGGCGAGCACGTGCTGGAACTGCAGGGGCATGGCGGGCCGATCGTGATGCAGCTGCTGCTGCAGCGCTGCCTGGATGCGGGGCGCGGCTTCGGGCTGCGGCTCGCGGAACCGGGCGAGTTCACGCGGCGCGCGTTTCTGAACGACAAGCTGGACCTTGCGCAGGCCGAGGCCGTCGCCGACCTGATCGAGGCGAGCACCGAAGCGGCGGCGCGCTCGGCCGGGCGCTCGCTCGACGGCGCGTTCTCGCGACAGATCCACGCGCTCGTCGAGGATGTGATCACGCTGCGGATGCTGGTCGAGGCGACGCTCGATTTCCCGGAAGAGGAAATCGACTTCCTGGAGGCGGCCGACGCGCGCGGCAAGCTCGCGAAGATCCGCGAGCAACTGGCGCACGTGCTCGGCGACGCGCGGCAGGGCGCGCTGCTGCGCGAGGGGTTGTCGGTCGTGCTCGCGGGGCAGCCGAACGTCGGCAAGTCGTCGCTGCTGAACGCGCTGGCCGGCGCGGAGCTGGCGATCGTCACGCCGATCGCGGGCACGACGCGCGACAAGGTCGCGCAGACGATCCAGGTCGAAGGGATTCCGCTGCACATCATCGATACGGCCGGGTTACGCGAGACGGAGGACGAAGTCGAGCGGATCGGGATCGCGCGGACATGGAGCGAGATCGAGCGCGCGGACGTCGTGCTGCACCTGCTCGATTCGCGCACGGGGATGACGGCGGACGACGAGTCGATCGCGGCGCGGTTCCCGGACGGCGTGCCGGTGGTGCGGGTGCTGAACAAGACGGATCTGACCGGCGTGCCGGCGTGCGTCGAGCATCCGGCGGCCGAAGGCGACCTGACCGAGGTGCACCTGTCGGCGAAGCGCGGCGACGGGATCGACATGCTGCGCGCGGAGTTGCTGCGAATCGCGGGGTGGCAGGCCGGGGCCGAAGGCGTTTATCTGGCGCGCGAACGGCATTTGATTGCGCTGCGGGCTGCGCAGGAGCATCTCGCGCAGGCGGCCGATCATGCGGAGCAGCGGGCGCAATCGCTCGATCTGTTTGCGGAGGAGCTGCGGTTGGCGCAGGAGCAGCTCAATGCGATTACCGGCGAGTTCACTTCGGATGATCTGCTGGGGGTGATTTTCAGCAGATTCTGTATCGGGAAATAAACGGCCGCCCGAGGTTGTCCGGGGTCGTCCCCCGGCAGTCCGGATCAATCGGCTGATCCGATCCGGACGGCGTCATCGCGGCAGCCGAAGCGGAATGCATCAATCCCAATGGCGATGATGATGGTAATACCCGCCATCACCGTAATACCCGCCACCATCAGGTACCACGATGCAGCCGCTCAACAACACGGCCACGCCGGCAATCAGCAAAAGGGTTTTCTTCATCGCGTTCACCTGCTCGGATTCGACATGAATCCAGCATAGCGAGCGCCGTCAACAGCGGCTGTAAGCGATCGTTTCCCGGTGCCGCAATCCGTAACGGCGGATTATTCCGGTCACAATGACCGTAACAAATCGCCAATCCGCAGACGTTTTCACGCCACGACGACGCAGTTTCGCCCCGCATCCTTCGCGTGGTACAGCGCGGCATCGGCAGCTTCGATCAATGCATCGGGCGTCGACAGATCCTCGGCCGACACCGTCGCGCAACCGACGCTGACGCTCACGCGCCCCGCCGGCGACGAAGGCATCGGGAGATCGAGCCGCAGCACCGCTTCGCGCGCTTCCTCGGCAACGACCCGCGCACCGCGCGCGCCGGTGTTCGGCAGCACGATCGCAAACTCCTCGCCGCCATAGCGCGCGACGATATCGGCGGGGCGTCGCACCGCACCGGCCAGCGCATTCGCGACGGCGATCAGGCATGCGTCGCCCTTCACGTGACCGTACGCGTCGTTGTAGGCCTTGAAGTGATCGACGTCGACCATCAGCAGCGACAACGGCTCGCTTTGCCGCCGCGCCTGCAGGAACAGCGTATGGAAATGATCGTTGAAGTGGCTGCGGTTGAACGCGCCGGTCAGCCCGTCGCGCGCGGACGAACGAACCAGCGTCGCATGTGCTTCGAACAGCTGCTGATACAGCTTCGTCACCTCCCATGCGAGCACGCACACCAGCACGCCGGGCGTGAACATGCTGAACACGCGCGCGAGATACCAGCCGACGGTGAAGCGGTTCGTGGTCAGCAGGTTCAGCGTCGTGTCGGTGAGGCCGGCGAGCACCGCGATCGCGACCCACAGGTCGAGCGTCGTGCGCAGCCGGCCGGCGGCCAGCACGGCGACGAGCGCGAGCGCATTCAGGATCCACACGACCAGCGCGATGCCGTTGATGGGCAGCTCGGCCGCGTCGGCCGGCGGATGGAACGCGGGCGGCAGGGCCACGTTCAACGCGAGCATGCACAGCAGCGCGGCCGCGACGGCCGGGCCGCCAACCAGCGCGAACGCCCACAGGCGCGTCTGCGCGGCGCCGACCGGCGCACGCGTGAGTCGCTCGCGCGCGAGCAGCGCGGCCATCACGAAGCAGGGAAAGCCGGCATGCCAGAAGACCCACATCCACGCGGCACTTTGCGGACGCGCGCCGAGCAAGCCCTGCGGCGCGAACACGCCGGGAAAGGTGAGCAGCTGCAGCGCGACGGCGAGTGCGGTGAATGCATAGGCGCCGCCGAGCGCACCGAGCACGGGCTGGCGGGTGACGGTGAATTGCGCGCCGAGGAAGAAGGCGGCGATGCTCGCGGTGGTGAACACGGTCAGCGCGCACATCGGCATGAACGGCTCGACGACCGGCAGCGCGACGTTCGCGTGCGGCACGGCGATCCCGAGCGCGAGCACGATGACGAGCGCCGTCAGCGCGCCGAACCAGAGCTGACGACGCGACGTGTGCTGGATCAGAATGCCTTCCATGGATTCCCCCCGGGCGCTCGTGCGGTCATGCCCGGTCTTGGCGCCGGGCAGCATGCATCCGGCCGCGATGCGACCGGTGCGCCCGATCCTATCGCGTTATTCGCGCGCGCTCAAATCCCGAGGCCGGGGCCGAAGTTGCCGGCGACCCAGCGCGTGACGGCATCGACGTCCGCGTAGTCCTGTTCGGGCAGGCCGTCGAGCATCGACAGCACTTCGTTGCTCGCGCCGGCGTCGCGCGCGGCGTCGACGATCGCATCCTTGTTCGCCGGGTAGCGGACGGCGGCCAGCACGTCGGCGATCTGCAGATCGATCGCTTCGCCGGGGATATCGTGCGGAGGGAGGGCGGATTTGTCGTTCACGTCGGCGTCTCGCTGGTTGAGCGGGAATCGGTTCTTCGCGGAAGGGGCCCCGTTCGGATCGGGGCGACCGGCCCGGACGGAGTGCCTGCGGGGATGGCGATCGACTCAGTGCCCGCGCCGCACGCGGCGCCACGGATGCTTCCAGTCGATATGCGGTGCGTTTTCGTCGCGCGGATGCTGGCGCCGATGTTCCTGCCACAGTTCGTCGGAGAACAGCGCAGCCACGATCACGAGTGGCAATACGAGAAAGATGCCGAGTATGACTTGCTCGATCACGATAGCCTCCTTGCGGTGGCAGGAACCCTTGTTCCCATTCTAGGCTCTGAACTTCGCCCGCGGACAACTTCTTGCAGCGCGGAACGCGCCTGTTCGCGGCACCGCCGCACGGACGCTTCACGCGCACGCGGGCATCAAAAAGGACACGAACATGCAACTCCAGAACGACAAGCACTCGCTTGCACTGCGGCCGCTGGAGCGCCAGGACCTGCGCTTCGTTCACGAGCTGAACAACGACGCGAAGATCATGCGCTACTGGTTCGAGGAGCCGTACGAAACCTTCTCCGAGCTGTCGCAACTGTATGACCGCCATGTGCACGACCAGCGCGAGCGCCGCTTCGTCGCGGTCGATCCGCAAGACGAACTGGTCGGCCTCGTCGAGCTGATCGAGCTCGACTACATCCATCGTCGCGGCGAGTTCCAGATCATCATCGCGCCCCAATGCCAGGGGCGCGGCTATGCGGGCCAGGCGACGCGCCTCGCGATCGAATATGCGTTCAAGGTGCTGAACATGCGCAAGCTGTACCTGATCGTCGACACGTCGAATGCGGCGGCAATCCACGTATACGAGAAATGCGGATTCCAGCACGAGGCGGAATTGAAGGAAGAATTTTTCGGAAATGGCGCGTATCACAACGCTTATCGCATGTGCATCTTCCAGCGCGATTATTTCGAGCGGCCGCAATCGGTCTGAATAAAGCCGGGTAAAAACAGTGGCGAAGACGCCCTGCGGCCACGCGCTGCGGGGCGCTCGCCCCGTTCGGGAAAATACGGGTAAATACGAGTGCGCTTATACCTGGCATTTTTCTTGTATCAGGTAATTCCGGTGCCGCACTGCGGTAAATTCATATCGTTTCGGATGACTTTATGTGCAATGCATCAAAACGATCCCGATATCGAAATGAATTATCCAAACCGTTCAACTCGCGTATTGCGATTTCGCTGACAGTCTTGCTGGACAGTACTTTGCGCCCGGCGGCGCGGGCAAATTCTCCCGACGGCAGATAACACCGCGTGCGCGCGGCAAGCAAAAAATCGGGTGCGCGCAGGGTGCGACAATTCGCCGCTATTGCGATCGCACAACAAATGTGCTTGATATCGCTTGCCGGTCTTCTAAAGTGAAAAACGCGGGTTCACGATCACCTTTAAACACATAGCTAACCGAGCCTGGTGCCCGCAAGCCTGGAGACAGAACATGATGAAACGTACCGGTGTCCTCTTTGCCCTTGTCGGCGCATTTTCCGTGGTGTCGATCGCCCAGGCGGGCGGCGATGCGGCTGTCCAGCCGAAGCAGGAAATCCAGCTGACGAAGAATGCGTGGGGCTGTCTGTCGAAAGACAATCTGGACTCCGTACTGAGTCACGAGCGTGACGGCAAGTCGCAGGCGAAGCAGCAGTATTTCGACGACTACCGTTGCCTGTCGGTGCCGGAAGGCCAACGCTTCCGCGTGGTGTCGGTCGATCAGGGCGACGTCCAGTTCGTCAGCGCCGACAACAGCGACCAGCAAGGCCTCTGGACCGATTCGCGCTTCGTCAAGCAGTAACCCGCACGCGCATCTCTCGCACGCGCACGCCGGCCGGAACCGCCGGCGGCGCGGCACGAACGCGGCCCGGCCGATGCCGGGCCGTCGTGCTGTGGAGCGTCCGTCACGCGCCGGGCGCCGCGCATTCGGTATCATCACGGCCCGACCGAACCGAATGCCCGCCCGGGCCGTATCCGCATGGCGCTGAAATCCACGATCTACAAAGCCGAGCTGCAAATCGCCGACATGGATCGGCACTACTACGCCGATCACGCGTTGACGGTCGCCCGTCACCCGTCGGAAACCGACGACCGGATGATGGTGCGCATCGTCGCGTTCGCGCTGTTCGCGCACGAGCGTCTCGAATTCTGCAAGGGGCTGTCGGACGTCGACGAACCCGATCTGTGGCAGAAGGACCTGACGGGCGCGATCGACGTGTGGATCGAGGCCGGCCAGCCCGACGAACGGCGCATCTCGAAGGCGGCCGGCCGCGCCGGGCAGGTCACGGTGATCGCGTACGGCGGCAAGACCTCGGACATCTGGTGGCAGGGCGTGCGCAGCAAGGTGGAGCGGCTGCGCAACGTCCAGGTGCTGTCGCTGGCCGACGGTGTCGCCGCCGCGCTCGGGCGTCTTGCCGAGCGTACGATGCGGCTGCAGTGCACGGTCCAGGACGGCGCCGCCTGGATCTCGAGCGCCGATCACGATCCCGTCGCGGTCGAATGGACGGTCCTGAAGGCGCGCGCCGACGCGTGACGGCCGGCGCTCAGCCGAGCGCGGCGGGCGGCCCCTTGAATTCCAGCATGTTTCCTTCGGGATCGAACAGATAGATCGACGGCCCGTAGCCGCCGGCGCCGTAACGTTCGGCGGGGGCGCCGGGGCGCGCGCCATGCGCGGCGAAATGCGCGATCAGTGCTTCGGGGTCGAATGGCTCGACGCGCAGGCAGAGGTGGTCGAGATTGCGGCCGGTGCCGGGTGGGCCGCTGTCGGGACGGTCGATCGGGCCGCCGACCGACAGCAGGTCGATCAGCGCGTCGCCGGCGCGCAACTGTACGAGGCCCAGGTCGGGTTGTTCCTTCTCCACGTGGCAGCCGACGGCATCGCAGTAAAAGTGCGTCATCGCAGCCATGTCGGTCACGCGTAGCACGACGTGATCGATCGCGCGGATGGTCGGTTTCATGAGCGGGCACTCCTTCGCGGATGGCGTGCACCGAGTGTAGACCGCGCCGGCGACATATGCCGGAACGCGGCACGATCGACGGACGAAAAAAAGCCCGTTCACGCAGAGCGGAACGGGCTTAATCCATATCAGGAGGAGACATGGAGGAGACAGTTCCAACTATACACACGGCGATGGTGCGTTGCAATATTCCGAGTGTAAAAAATGGTCAGGACGGCGATTTGTCGCATTCGCACTGCAGCAAATGGTGACGCGATGATGACGAAAGCGGCGTCGACGCAGCGCTTGCGCGGCTTTTCGTCCGATTGAACGGTTTCGATGCGCCTCCGATTGTGTCCCCGATTTCGTCGGCGCGAATCACAGAGCAAGATTCAGGGCGCGACGGCCCATGCCGATGTCTAGAGTAGGCACCATCTACACTGGAGAGTGCGAGGTTCAGATGAAAACCGCCTATTCGACCGACGATGCCCGCTGGGGCGCCGTGACCGCCCGCGATGCGCATGCGGACGGCGCGTTCTTCTATGCCGTGCGCACGACCGGCGTGTTCTGCCGCCCAAGCTGCGCGTCGCGGCTGCCGCGGCGCGAGCACGTATCCTTCTTTGCCGACCCGGCCGCCGCCCGCGCGGCCGGCTTCCGCCCGTGCAAGCGCTGCCAGCCGGAAGGGCTGCCGCGCGAGCTCGAGATCGTCAACCGCGCGTGCGCGGTGCTCGACGCGCATCCCGAGCGGCTCACGCTGCAGCAGTTGAGCGACGCCGTGCACGTGAGTCCGTTCCACCTGCAGCGGTTGTTCAAGCGCGTGGTCGGCGTGTCGCCGCGGCAGTATCAGGCCGCGCAGCGCGGCGCCGCATTGCGCGAGGCGCTGCAAAGCGGGCAGCCGGTCACGCAGGCGGCCGTCGACGCGGGGTTCAATTCGCCGTCGCGGCTCTACGCATCGGTGCCGCGCGAGCTGGGGATGGCGCCGTCCGCGTTCCGTCGCCAGGGCGCCGGCCTGCGCATCGATTATGCGACCGCGTCGACGCCGCTCGGCACGGTGCTCGTTGCCGCGACCGAACAGGGCATCTGCCGGATCGCGTTCGGCGACGAACCGGCGTCGCTCGTCGACGAACTGAAGGACGCGTTCGCGCGTGCCGAGCTGGTCGAATCGCCGTCGCGGCTCGCGCCGTTCGTCGCGCAGATCCGCGCGTATCTGGACGGCACGCGGCACGCGTTCGACCTGCCGCTCGACATCGCGCCGACCGCGTTCCAGCAGCGCGTGTGGGAAGCGCTGACGCATATCCCGTACGGCGAGACGCGCAGCTATTCGGAGATCGCCGAGGCGCTGGGCGCGCCGCGCGCGGTGCGGGCCGTCGCATCGGCCTGCGCGTCGAACCCGGTCGCGCTCGCGATCCCGTGCCACCGTGTCGTGCAGAAGGGCGGCGCGCTCGCCGGATACCGCTGGGGCGTGCGCCGCAAGGCGACGCTGCTCGCGTCCGAGGCGCGCCATGTGCGCGACGATGAAACCGAAGCCGTTGCGGAGGGCAACGCAGTTTGAGCATCGACAAAACCACGATGACGTCGATCGCGAACGGCGGCCACGTGCCGCCGTCCGCGCAGATGGCGCTGCGCTTCAAGGCGCCGTACGACTGGGCGCGCGTGCTGCGCTTCTTCAGCGGACGGGCGATTCCGGGTGTCGAACAGGTCGTCGACGGCATGTATCGCCGGATCGTCGACCTGAACGGCGACGCGGGCAGGCTCACCGTCACGAAGCATCCGCGCCGGCATTGCCTGATCGCGACGCTCGAGGGGGCGGCCGCGCGGCATGTCGACGATGCATTCGCGCACCGCGTCGCATCGATGTTCGACCTCGGCGCCGACCCGGCCGCGATCGGCGGCGGACTCGCGCGCGACCCGTGGTTCGCGCCGCTCGTCGAGGCCGCGCCAGGGCTGCGCGTGCCGGGCGCCTGGTCGGGGTTCGAGCTTGCGGTGCGCGCGATCGTCGGCCAGCAGGTGAGCGTGAAGGCGGCGACGACGATCGTCGGTCGGCTCGTCCAGCGGGCCGGCGAGCGCGTCGTGCACGACGACGGCATGGCGGCGCCGGACGGCGCCCCCGCGTGGCGTTTCCCGACGCCGGACGCGCTCGCCGCATGCGATCTGGAGAAGATCGGGATGCCCGGCAAGCGGGCGGCCGCGCTGACGGGCATGGCGCGCGCGGTGGCGGCCGGCCACGTGCCGCTCGATCCCGCGCAGGCCGATCTCGCGACGCTGCGCCGCGCGTGGCTCGACCTGCCCGGCATCGGCCCGTGGACCGTCGAATACATCGCGATGCGCGCGTGGCGCGACCCGGACGCGTGGCCGGCGTCCGATCTGGTGCTGATGCAGTCGATCGCCGCGCGCGATCCGTCGCTCGACCGGCTCGCGAGCCAGAAAAGCCGGACCGAAGGCTGGCGGCCGTGGCGCGCATATGCGGCGCTTCATTTGTGGAACGACGTGGCGGACCGGGCCGGCGGCGCGCGCGGCGGATGACGGTCGTCGCCGCAGGCCGGCGGGTGCGACCGGGCAGGGCCGCGACGCAACCCGCAAGGGGCGTCACGCCGGCAGTGATCGGTCGGTGATCCTCACGGTTGCGACGATTGACGGCGATGGGCGATCAACCGCTCCGGTGTCCGTCGCTCCGGCGCGTACGATCGGCCCGGGCGCGACGACGATGCATCGCGGGTTCGGCAGAACGGGTTGCACCTGATGGCGCTGCCGTGCTCGTCGCTCACGTTCCTTCCGACGAATGTCGCGTGATCGCCGCGTCCGTCGGCGCCGACGATGGTCGGCTGTGCGCGCGGCGTTCGCGGCGACCGGCCCGCCAGACGGCCCGCAGCGGCCGGCGCGCACCGCCCGGCGCCACCTCAAGCGCGTGTGACGGCGAGATGTTAAAGTGCCCGCTACCAACGAAGCGACCAATAATCCAGCCGGCCGCGTGCGGCATTCCGCGCGCGGCCGTCACGCACTTGCGTCTCCATGTCGAACACCATGACTCACCGCCAGTCCGAACTGCTGCTGAATCGTCTCGAAGCGCTGAGCTCGGGCCCGACGCGGCAGCATCTGCCCGACGGCCTGCGCGGCATCGAAAAGGAAAGCCTGCGCGTGACGCGCGACGGGATGATCGCGTTCACGCCGCATCCGCGCGCGCTCGGTTCGGCGCTCACGCACCCGTCATTGACGACCGACTATTCCGAAGCGCTGATCGAACTGATCACGCCGGCGGAAGGCGACGCGTCGGTCACGCTCGAACGTCTCGACGATCTGCACCGCTACGTGTATGCGTCGCTCGGCGACGAGATGCTGTGGAACGACTCGATGCCGGGCCTGTTGCCGGCCGATGATGAAATTCCGATCGCCGACTACGGCACGTCGAACATCGGCCGCCTGAAGACGGTGTACCGACGCGGCCTCGCGTATCGCTACGGCCGCACGATGCAGTGCATCGCCGGCATCCACTACAACTATTCGCTGCACGAGGAAGTGTGGCGGCGCCTGCATGCGGAAGAGGGCTCGACGGCCACGCTCGTCGATTATCAGTCGGAGCGCTATCTCGCGCAGATCCGCAATTTCCGTCGCCGCAGCTGGCTCCTGATGTACCTGTTCGGCGCATCGCCGGCGCTCGACGCGAAATTCCTGCGCGGCAAACCGCACAAGCTCGACGCGTTCGATGCCGATACGCTGTACCGGCCGTACGCGACGAGCCTGCGGATGAGCGACCTCGGTTACTCGAACACGACCGCGCAGGCCGCGCTGCACGTCGACTACAACACGCTGCCCGGCTATCTCGATGCGCTGTCGAAGGCCGTGAGCGAGCCGTATCCGCCGTACGAGGCGATCGGCACGCATCGCGACGGCGAGTGGATCCAGATCAACACGAACGTGCTGCAGATCGAGAACGAGTTCTACTCGACGATCCGGCCGAAGCGCGTCACGTATTCGGGCGAGCGTCCGCTGCATGCGCTCGCGTCGCGCGGCGTGCAATACATCGAAGTGCGCTGCCTCGATATCGATCCGTTCGAGCCGACCGGCATCGCGCTGGAGACCGCGCGCTTCATCGACGCGTTCCTGCTCGCCTGCGCGCTCGACGAAAGCCCCGCGCTCGACTGCGACGCGTACAAGGAAGCGAATGCGAACTTCGGCAGCGTGACGATGGAAGGGCGCAAGCCGGGGCTCACGCTGGTGCGCGACGGCCAGCCGGTCACGCTGCAGGCGTGGGCGGACGACTTGATGGCCGATATCGAGACCGTCGGGCGCCGTCTCGACGAGATCCGCGGCGGCGACGAGCATGCGCGTGCGATCGCCGCGCAGCGCGAGAAGCTCGCCGATCCGGAGCGCACGCCGTCGGCGCGCGTGCTGCGCATGATGCGCGAGAACGGGCAGTCGTTCCTCGCGTTCGCGCGCGCGCACAGCGAAGCGCATGCCGCGCATTTCCGCGCGAACCCGCCGTCGGCGGAAACGATGCGCGCCGAGCAGGCGCTCGCGGCGAAGTCGCTGGCCGAGCAGGCCGAGCTGGAAGCGAAGGAGGCCGGATCATTCGACGCGTTCGTCGCGGCCTATCGCGCCTATACGCTGAACCGCTTCAGCGTGTGATGGCCGTCGCCCGCTGCGCGTCGCGCGGCGGGCAGGCCGGCTGCGGGCCGGATGGTCGCGCGGTCATGCGCCCGGCCCGGTTCCAGCCGCTTCAGTGATGCGCGTACGTGTCGCGATCGACCACGCGCGGCAGCGCCGGCTTTCCTGATTCCACATTCGCATGGCCGTCGCTGCCGCGGCCGGCCGCGTCGCGCGCCTGTGCGGCGCGCTGCATGATCGCCTGCATGTTTTGCGGAAAGTCGGGACCGCTGGCGAGACTCGGCCGATAGCCGGCGGCCTGCAGTTCCGCGAGTTCCTGGCGAACTTGCGCGCGCGTCAGCGTCGGCGCAGCCTGCGCCTGGGCCTGGGCGGCGACGGCCGAGCCGATCAGCACCAACGCGTACGCCGCACGTTTCATGGTCTTCATCGTGTTTGCTCCGTGTGGGTTCCGGAGCCGCGCCTTCGTCGGCACGGACGGAATCGATGCAGCGAGTCTAGGCTTCGGATGCCAAACGAAACACCCTGCGTCCCGTCAGTCACCTTTGCCGGTTGAGCAACATTGCGCCGGCGGCTTGCTGGCGCGCGCGTCAGCGGGTCGCCAGCGGTCGTTCAGCGTGCGGCGGACGCCGTGTATCGGCACCGCGCGCATCGGGGTTGCCCTCCTTGTAGAAGCGCGATGCGCCTCCTAACCTCTTTTAAGCGACCGATCGGTCGGTGTTGCGGCATGGTTGCATGCGCAAGCGTCGGATGATCGTTGCGGCCGTGGAACGGACGTTTGAACGGGATCGAGGTGTGCGCAGGCGTTGATGCGCGAGCCCCGGTCGACCGAGAGGCAGGGGATCTGAGTAAGCGTCAAAGCGCCAACTCGGGTCGACCGCGAAGCATGGGATCGGAGTAAGCGCTAAAGCGCTAACTCCGATCGACACGGAGACACGAGACACGATGAATCCCACCGCAGCCCTGCCGCCCGGCATCCTGTTCGCGCAGCCGTTGACGCCCGTCGCCAACTCGCTGTTCCTGTCGTTTCTCGTCGCCGTGATCCCGATCGCGGTCGCGCTGATCGCGCTCGGCGTGCTGCGCCGGCCCGCGTGGCAGGCGTCCCTCGCCGGCCTCGTCGCCGGCCTCGCGGTCGCGATCGGCGCGTGGGGCATGCCGGCCAGCCTCGCGTTCGACGCGGTCGGCGCCGGCATGGCGCTCGCGGTCGTGCCGGTGATGTGGATCGTCTTCAACGCGCTGCTGCTGTACAACATCGCGGTGAAGTCGGGCCGCTTCGACCAGTTCCGGCAGTGGATGCTCGACAACCTGCCCGACGACCGCCGCCTCGTGCTGCTCGTCGTCGCGTTCTCGTTCGGCTGTCTGCTCGAAGGGATCTCCGGGTTCGGCACGCCGGTCGCCATCACCAGCGCGCTCTTGATCGCGCTCGGCTTCCCCGCGCTCGAAGCGCTCACCTACACGCTGCTGTTCAACACGGCGCCGGTCGCGTTCGGCGCGCTCGGCGTGCCGATCACCGTGCTCGGCGCGGTCACGTCGCTGCCGCCCGCGACGCTCGGCGCGATGGTCGGCCGGCAACTGCCGTTCTTCGCGCTGCTGCTGCCGTTCTACGTGGTCGGCGCGTACGGCGGCCTGCGCTCGATCGCGAAGCTGTGGCCCGCGCTGCTCGTGTCCGGCGGCAGCTTCGCGATCGCGCAGTTCGTCACGTCGAACTTCCTCGGCTACCAGCTCACCGACGTGCTGTCGTCACTCACGTCGCTGATCGTCACGATCGGCTTCCTGCAGGTGTGGAAGCCGCAACCCGATCCGCAATACGCGCTCGCGCGCAGCGTGCCAGCCGCGGCCGGCGCCGCGCGCGCGGGCTTCGGCGGCTGGCTGCCGTGGATCGTCGTGTCGGTGGTCGTGATCGTCTGGGTGCACGCGAACGTCGCGGCGATCGGCGACGTGAAGATCAAGTGGCCGGGCCTGCACAATACGGTGTTCGTGTCGCTGTATCACAAGCCGTATGCGGCGATCTGGGACTTCCAGCCGCTCGGCACCGGCACCGCGATTCTCCTGTCGGCGATCATCACGGCCGTGCTGACACGCACCGGCGTCGGCGCGTTCTTCGAATGCGTGGTCAAGACGTGGCGGCAGACGTGGATCGCGATCGTCACGGTGATGATGATCGTCGGGCTCGCGTATCTGCTGAACTATTCGGGCATCAGCTACACGCTCGGCACCGGCGTCGCGTCGACCGGCGCGCTGTTCCCGCTCGTGTCGGCGTCGCTCGGCTGGATCGCGGTGTTCCTGTCCGGCAGCGACACGTCCGGCAATGCGCTGTTCGGCAACCTGCAGGTGGTCGCCGCGAGACAGCTCGGCTTCGATCCGGTGCTGATGGCCGCGACCAACTCGTCGGGCGGCGTGATGGGCAAGATGATCTCGCCGCAGAACATCGCCACGGGCGTGTCGACGACCGACCTGAAGGGGCAGGAAGGCGTCGTGTTCGCGCGCACGTTCTGGCACAGCGTGATCCTCACGCTGCTGCTCGGCGTGCTCGTGTTCCTGCAGCAGCACGTGTTCACGTGGATGATTCCGGCGCTGCCGAAGTAGCGCACGGCGGGAAGCAAGAAGGCAGGCACGAGGAAAACAACGAGGGAAGGCGCGGAAAAAGCGCCGGAAAAGCACGGGGAATGTGCAGGGAAGTGCGACGGAAACTGCGCGAAACCGGTGAACGCGGGGCGGCTCAGCGCGCGTTCACCGGCCGTGTCGCGTGCATTGGCTCGTGCGTCGCGGCCTGCGCCGGCAGGATGCACGCGAGGAACGCATCGATCGCGGGGCTCTGGCGGCGCGCCTTCAGGTAGTACACGTATTCGTCGATCGTCGTGTCGACGCCGCGCAGCGCGACGACGCGCAAGTCCGGATGACGCTCGGCCTCGCCGCGCGGAAACAGGCTGCCGCCCACGCCATGCAGGATCGCCTCGCGGATCGCTTCGCGGCTGCCGATCTCGGCGACCGACGTGACCGCAACACCGGCCGCCGCGAGGATCGTCTCCGTGCAGCGGCGCGTGACCGATCCTTCCTCGCGCATCAGCAGCCGCACGTCGGCGAGCTGCACGGCGTCGATCGCGTCGAAGCGCGCGAGCGGATGGTCGCGATGCACGACGAGCACGAGCGGATCGGTGGAGATCACCTTGCGTTCGAGGCCGTCCGCGTCATTGCGCTGCGACGACACCGCGAGGTCGATGCGGAATTCCTGCAGCGCCTGCAGGATCTCCTCGGAATTGCCGATCCGGCACGTGAGCGCGATGGACGGATGCGCATACGAGAAGCGGCCGACCGCGTCCATGATGTAGTACGGCCCGGTCGCGCCGATCCGCAGATGTCCTTCGAACAGGCCGCCGACGTTGCGCAGCATGATGTCGGCCTGCGCCTCGAGCGCGATCATCTTCTCGACGAGCGGCAGCAGCTCGATCCCGGTCTCGGTGACTTCGAGCTTGCGGCCGCTGCGATAGAACAGCTCGACGCCGTACAACTGCTCGACCTGCCGGATCTGCGCGGCGATCGTCGGCTGGCTGACGCCCAGGTGGCGCGCGGCGCGCGTGATGCTGCCCTGCCGGACGGTCGCGTGGAACGCCTTCAGCTGATCGAACACGACTCGGCTTCTCCCCCCTCTTCATCGCGCGTCAGCGTAGCGCAGGCGTGTGTCGGCCGGATGAAAGGCGCGCCGGGCGCCGCTTCGAAAAAAAGCTGGGGGTGACCGCAAGAAACCTGCTGGAACCGGTCACGGCCGGGACACGCCGGTGCGGAGTAATAACGGCAACGCACCGACCGCCGGCCCCGCTCGACCGGCGCCACCCTTACCGACCCACAGGATTCTCTTCATGTCCGCCACCAACCGACGCGATTTCCTGCGCCTCGCCGCCCAGTCGGCCGGCGCGATGGCCGCCTACGCCGGCTTCCCGCCCGCGATCCGCAACGCACTGGCCATACCGGCCGCCTATCGCACCGGCACGATCCGCGACGTCGAACACGTCGTGATCTTCATGCAGGAAAACCGCTCGTTCGACCATTACTTCGGCGGGCTGCGCGGCGTGCGCGGCTTCAACGACCCGCGCCCGCACCTGCTGCCGAACGGTGCGCCGGTGTGGCAGCAGCCGCCGGCGTCGGTGTTCACGAAGAACTACCATTCGCGCGGGCTCGACCCGTCCGCGCCGTACGTGCTGCCGTTCTACCTCGACCCGAAGCAGACGACCGAATTCCAGCCGGGCACCAACCACGGCTGGAGCAGCGGCCACCTATCCTGGAACAACGGCCAGTGGGACCAGTGGGTGAACCAGAAGCAGGACGTGCTGACGATGGGCTACCTGAAGCGCCAGGATCTCACGTACCACTACGCACTGGCCGACGCGTTCACGATCTGCGACTCGTACTTCTGCTCCGCGCACGCCGACACCGCACCGAACCGCATCTATCTGTGGACCGGCACGATCGACTCGCGCAACGTGTACGGCGCGCAGCCGAACGGCCCCGGCATCGGCGAGCGCAACAACACGAACGGCTACACGTGGACGACCTACGCGGAACGTCTCGAGAACGCGAAGATCAGCTGGAAGGTGTACCAGGGCGGCACGGGCATTCCGGGCGACCCGACCGACAACTACACCGACAATTCGCTGATGTTCTTCAAGAAGTTCCAGGTGAAGGAAGGCGCGAGCGGCCCGCTGGTCGACAAGGGCGCGTCGGACCACACGCTCGCCGAGCTGAAGGCCGACGTGCAGGCGAACCGGCTGCCGCAGGTGTCGTGGATCGTCGCGCCTTACAAGTACAGCGAGCACCCGCAAGCGTCGCCGACGGACGGCGCGTTCTACATCAACATGGTGCTCGAGGCGCTGACGTCGAACCCCGAAGTGTGGGCGAAGACGGTGTTCATCCTCAACTACGACGAGAACGACGGGCTGTTCGACCACGTCGTGCCGCCGGTGCCGCCGGTCACGAGCGGCGTGGGCGGCCAGGGCATCGTGTCGTCGAACCTGCTGTCGAATCTCGGCGACGAACTGCTCGACCTGAACAAGTACCCGGGCGAGATGAGCCCACTCGTGCCGGGCGCGGACCCGGGCGGCATCCAGCCGATCGGCCTCGGGCCGCGCGTGCCGCTGATCATCATCTCGCCGTGGACGAAGGGCGGCTGGGTCTGCTCGGAGACGTTCGACCACACGTCGGTGCTGCGTTTCCTCGAAGCGCGCTTCGGCGTGCAGGAGCCGAACATCAGCGCGTGGCGCCGGTCGGTCTGCGGCGACCTCACGTCGGCGTTCGACTTCTCCGCGCGGCCCGATACGCGCACGGTGAGCTTCACGGTGCCGCAGCACATCGCCACCGCCGGCCAGGCGTACCAGGTGCCCGCGCAGCAGTCGATGCCGGCGCAGGAGCCCGGCACGCGTCCGGCGCGCGCGCTGCCGTACGAACTGTTCGTACATGCCCGCGTGAACGGGCGCGACGACCGCGTGTCGCTCGATTTCGCGAACTCGGGTGACGCGGGCGCCGCGTTCTACGTGTACGACCGCCGCAATCCGGCGACGCCGCCGCGCCGCTACGCGGTGTCCTCGCACGATCGCTTCGCCGATACCTGGAGCACGTCGGCCGCGCGCGGCGACTACCATCTCGCGGCCTATGGCCCGAACGGCTATCTGTGCGAATTCCAGGGCAACACGCGGCTGGCCGCGGACGGCCGCCACGCGAACCCGGAAGCGAAGATCGGCTACGACGTGCGCAATCGCCACGTGTACCTGCAACTGCGCAACAGCGGTCGTGCGGCATGCCGCGTGGTCGTCGACAACGCGTACAGCCATGCGCATGCGCGCACCTACACGCTGGAGCCGGGCGAGCGCGTCGAGGATCACTTCGAGTTGTCGTCGAGCCACGGTTGGTACGATCTGACGATCACCGCGACGACGCTGCGCGGCGGCGACGACAAGGTCGTGCGCCGTTTCGCGGGCCACGTCGAGACGGGCCGGCCGAGCCAAAGCGATCCGGGGCCGGTGAAGCAGACGGCCTGACGGCAGGCCTGCATCGTGCGGTCCGGCGTGCGCGCGCCGGCCGCACGCTGACCGCATGCCGGCACGAGGAACCGGTTTTTGGAAACTGAAAACTGTTGACAATATATCGGGCCGAGGGTATACAACGATCATTCGCCGACATGGCGCCCTCGTTCTCATCCGCGGCTTCGCTGCCTGCCCGATCATGACTGCCCCGAACGCGCTCAACGCCATCGAACTCCTGCAAAGCCAGTCGCTCGCGATGATTGTCCAGGACATGCTCGAGCGCGCGATCGTGTCCGGCGAATATGCGCCGGGCGAGAAACTCAACGAAGTCGATATCGCGACCAAGCTGAACGTGTCGCGCGGGCCCGTGCGCGAGGCATTCCGCGCGCTCGAGCAGGCCGGGCTGCTGCGCAACGAGAAGAACCGCGGCGTGACGGTGCGCGTCGTGCCGCTGCGCGAGGCAGAGGAAATCTACGAAGTGCGCGCGATGCTCGACGAGTCGGTCGCGCGCGCGCTCGCGAAACGCATTTCGCCCGACACGCTGAAGGTGCTGAAGGGCATCATCCAGTCGATGAAGGATGCGGCGAAGGCGCACGACGTCACGCGCTATACCGAGCTGAACGTGCAGTTCCACGACGCGATGGTGGTCGGGGTCGGCAATACGCACCTCACCGACACCTATCGCCGGCTCGTGCGGCAGCTCGGGTTGCTGCGCCAGGCCGCGATCGAGGCCGAGGAGGACGCGATCGCGGTGTCGGCGGCCGAGCACGGCAAGATCGTGCAGGCGCTTGCGAGCGGCGACGAAGAGAAGGCCGTCGCGCTCGTGCGCGAGCACCTCGCGCACGGCCTCGCGCGGATGCGCCGCACGCACGAGCAGGGGCTGCCCGCGGCGGGCAAGGCGGCGCGCGAGAAAGCCGCGCGCGTGTGACGCGGCCGCACGGGCGGTCGTACCAAAAGCAAAGGGACGCTTCGCAGCGTCCCTTTTTCGTTGCGCTTCGTTGCGCGTCGCGTCATCGCTTCGTCACGCCTTGTCGGCCTTGCCCGCCGCGCTCGCGAATTTCGCGAGCCACGTGTCGATCCTCGCCGGCCGTCGGCCCTCGTCTTCCGCGCGCTCCTTGCGGCGGATCGCATTGCGCACGACGTGCGCGCCGACATAGCGGATCGGCTCCGGCGGGAAATGGCCGAGCGGGCCGCGCACGATCGGACTGCGCGTCCATGCGTTGTCGAGGTCGAGCACCAGCGACGACAGGATCTGCCCGCCCATGTAGGTCGGCCCGACGCCGTTGCCCGAATAGCCGAAGCCGTAGAACACGTTCGGCGCGTCGTCGAGGCGGCCGAAGAACGGGAAGCCCGTCACCGAGCGGTCCGACGGGCCGTTCCAGCTTGCGGTGATCGGCACGCCGGCGAGCGACGGGAAGAATTCGCGCAGGCTCCGCGTGAGCTGCGCCTCGTACGGCGAGCGCCGGTCGAACACCGGCGCGATGCGGCTGCGCCACGAGAACGTGTTGCCGCCCTTGCCGAGCATCAGCCGGCCGTCGGCGGTCGTGCGGTAGTAATACACGAAGATCCGCGAATCGAGCACCGACACGCCGTCCACGAGCCCGGTCCGCTCGAGCAGTTCCGGGCATTTCTCGGTGATGACCATGTCGCTCGACACGACCGCGATCGTGCGTTCGAACTGCGGGAAGCGGCTCGCCATCCACGCGTTGATCGCGAACACCAGCTTGCTCGCGCGCACGCTGCCGGACGGCGTGCGCACGACGGCCGGCTGCCCCGGCGTGAAGTCGACGAGCGGCGTGCGTTCGTAGATCCGGATCCCCATGTCGAGCGCGACGCGGCGCAGCCCGCGCACGAGCTTGCCCGGATGCACGGTCGCGGCGATCGGCGAGTACACGCCGTCGAGATTGCGTGCGGAGCCCGAGCGGCGCGCGACGTCGGCGGCCGGCAGCGGCTCGTAGCTGTGGATGCCGCACGCGGCGAGCGCGTCGAGCACCGGCGCGAGCGTGCCGACCTGCGCGCGCGACGTCGCGGTGTACAGCGTGCCGTCGAGCCGCAGCTCGGCATCGATGCGATGCGCGCGGCAGAAGTCGGCGATGTGCTGGACGGCCGCCTCCGACGCCTTCACGAGCCGGATCGCCTCCGCTTCGCCGAACAGCCTCCGCAGCGTCAGGAATTTCGCGGACCATGTCAGCAGGCAGCCGCCGTTGCGCCCGCTCGCGCCGGCGCCGCACAGGTCGGCCTCGAGTATCGCGATGTCGAGCGCCGGGTTCTGCTGCTTCGCCTGGATCGCGGTCCAGAGCCCGGTGAAGCCGCCGCCGACGATACAGACGTCGGCCTGCGTCGCGCCCTGCAGCGCGGGGGCGAGATCGCCATCGTTGAACAGTGCTTGTTCGATCCAGAAGGGTCGCATCGGATGTCGTGCCGGTAAGGGGCGAAGATTGCCGTGCCGCGCACGGCGGGAAAACGAAAGCGAAAACGAAGCCGCCGCGCGGTGATGCGTGACGTCGAGCAGCGAGTGCATCGCGTCAGGTCGCTGCGTCGGCGGACACGCGCCGCACGCCCATCGCCTTCAGCGTGTCGGCGATCGCGGCGACCGCGCCGGGCATGCCGGCTTCGCCGAAGTGGCCGATGCAGCCGACGCGGAACGTGTCGACTTCCGTCAACTTGCCCGGATACGGAATGTAGCCGCGCTTTTTGACCTCCTGATAAAGGCGCTTGAAAGCGTAGTTCGGATCGTCCGGTGTTTTGCCTTCTGTTCTCTGCATGTTGTTGACAATCTACAAATCATCAATTTTAATGTCAAGCATGGAAAGGACCTCCTCGGCGCGGCGCGGGCGCCGACAGCTCGACCCCTTCGAACCGAAAGGACTGAACGTCATGACCGAAACGCCTGTCTCCGTGGAAGTGAACGGCCGCCGCTACAACTGGATGAGCCGCCCCGTGGTGGTGGTCTGCGTCGACGGCTGCGCCTACGAATATCTCGAGATGGCGGCCGAGGCCGGCGTCGCGCCGTTCCTGCGCACGCTGCTGAAGCCGGGCACGGCGCTCAAGGGCGAGTGCGTGGTGCCGAGCTTCACGAACCCGAACAACCTGTCGATCGTGACCGGCGTGCCGCCGGCGATCCACGGGATAAGCGGCAACTACTTCTACGATCGCGACACCGGCGCCGAGGTGCTGATGAACGATCCGAAGTATCTCGTTGCGCCTACCGTGCTCGCGACCTTCGCCGAACAGGGCGCGCGCGTCGCGGTCGTCACCGCGAAGGACAAGCTGCGGCGCCTGCTCGGCAAGGGGCTCAAGGGCATCTGCTTCTCGTCGGAAAAGGCCGACGAGGCGAGCCTCGAGGAAAACGGCATCGACAACGTGCTCGAGCTGGTCGGCAAGCCGGTGCCGAGCGTGTACAGCGCGGACCTGTCCGAGTTCGTGTTCGCGGCCGGCGTGCGCCTGCTCGAGACGCGCCCGATCGACCTCATGTACCTGTCGACGACCGACTACGTGCAGCACAAGTGCGCACCCGGCACCGATGGCGCGAACGCGTTCTACCAGATGATGGACGCGTACCTGAGGCGGCTCGACGCGCTCGGCGCGATCGTCGCGATCACGGCCGACCACGGGATGAACGCGAAGCACGACGGCGAGACCGGCGAGCCGAACGTGATTTATCTGCAGGAGCTGTTCGACGAGTGGCTCGGCCACGACGCCGCGCGCGTGATCCTGCCGATCACCGATCCGTACGTCGTGCATCACGGTGCGCTCGGCTCGTTCGCGACCGTCTACGTGCCGGCTTCCGCCGACGCCGACGCGCTGCGCGCGCGGCTCGCCGAGGTGGACGGCATCGAGATCGTGCTGACGGGCGCCGAAGGCTGCGCGCGCTTCGAGCTGCCGCCCGACCGGATGGGCGACCTGATCGTGATCTCGAAGCAGGACGTCGTGCTCGGCACGCGACGCATCAAGCACGACCTGTCGGGCCTCGACGTGCCGCTGCGCTCGCACGGCGGGATCTCCGAGCAGATCGTGCCGCTGATCTTCAGCAAGCCGGTCGCGACCGACGTCACGGGCCGCGCGCGACTGCGCAACTTCGACATCATCGACATCGCGCTCAATCATCTGCAGTGACGCGGACGCATCCGCCAGGGAGACATCATGAACGCCATTGCAGCCTCGACGGCGGCCCGCTCGCCTCATCGTGAAGCACTGCGAATCGATGGGGAGCGGATTCATCGCGACGCGGTGATCGAGGTCCGCAATCCGTACGACGGAACGCTGGTCGGCACCGTGCCGAAGGCGACGCTCGACGACGTGCGACGCGCATTCGCGGTCGCGCGTGCATACCGGCCGTCGCTCACGCGCCACGAGCGTGCGGCGATCCTGCGCCGCGCGGCCGACATCGTGCGTGCGCGCACCGCCGAGATCGCGGCGCTGATCACGGCCGAGGCCGGGTTGTGCATCAAGGATTCGACGTACGAAGCGGGGCGCGCGGCCGACGTGCTCACGTTCGGCGCGGGCGAAGTGCTGAAGGACGACGGGCAGATCTTCTCGTGCGATCTGACGCCGCACGGCAAGAAGCGTCGCGTGTACACGCAGCGCGAACCGCTGCTCGGCGTGATCTCCGCGATCACGCCGTTCAACCATCCGATGAACCAGGTCGCGCACAAAGTCGTGCCGTCGGTCGCGACCAACAACCGGATCGTCGTGAAGCCGTCGGAGAAGGTGCCGCTGTCGTGCTACCTGTTCGCGGACATCCTGTATGAAGCCGGCCTGCCGCCGCAGATGCTGCAAGTGATCACCGGCGACCCGAAGGAAATCGCGGACGAGCTGATCACGAACCCGGCGATCGATCTGATCACGTTCACCGGCGGCGTGTCGATCGGCAAGTCGATCGCGTCGCGGATGGGCTACCGGCGCGCGGTGCTCGAACTCGGCGGCAACGATCCGATCATCGTGATGGAAGACGCCGATCTCGACGAAGCGAGCACGCTCGCCGTATCGGGCTCATACAAGAACTCGGGGCAGCGCTGCACCGCGATCAAGCGCATGCTCGTGCACGAGGCGGTGGCCGATCGCTTCACCGAGCTGGTCGTCGAGAAAACCCGCGCATGGGCTTACGGGAATCCGGCCGATCCGTCGGTCGACATGGGCACCGTGATCGACGAAGCGGCCGCGAAGTTCTGCGAGCAGCAGGTGAACGACGCGATCGCACGCGGTGCGCGGCTTCTGGTCGGCAACGTGCGCGACGGCGCGTTGTATTCGCCGACGGTCGTCGATCGCGTGACGCCCGACATGCCGCTCGTGAAGTACGAAACGTTCGGGCCGGTGTCGCCGATCATGCGCTTTCGCGACATCGACGACGCGATCCGGATGTCGAACAGCACCGACTATGCGTTGTCGTCGTCGGTCTGCACGAACCGCTTCGACAGCATCACGCGCTTCATCACGGAGCTCGAGGTCGGCAGCGTGAACGTGCGCGAGGTGCCGGGCTACCGGCTCGAACTGACGCCGTTCGGCGGCGTGAAGGATTCGGGCCTCGGCTACAAGGAAGGCGTGCAGGAGGCGATGAAGAGCTTCACGAACACGAAGACCTATTCGCTACCGTGGTAAGCGGTGCATGATGCGGACCCGTCGGCCGCCACGCGACGGTCAATCCTCGTCTTCGTGATGGTGACGACGCCAGCCGCGATGCCAGCCGTTGTCGTGCCGGTAGTAGCGGTAACGGTAGTCGCCGTAGTACGGGCCGTAATAGACAGGTGCCGGCTCGTAAATCACGGGTGGCGGCGGCGCGTAGTAGACCGGCGGCGCTTCGATAACGGGGCCCGGCACCCCGAAATACACGCCGATGTCGGCACGCGCGAACGCACTTGCCGACAGGCAGGCGGCCGCGATGCCGAGAGCACTGGACAACAGGATGCGTTTCATTTTCCGTTCACTCCGCTCGCGGGCGGCAAGGCCCGCGAGCAATCGGTTCACCATGTCTTCATGGTACGTAGCGTTTGCCGAATGGGTGATACCGCAGCGTCGCTTCTGTAACTGCCGGTAACGAATCGTCGTACGATCGACGCGCTGCATCGCGACGGATTTCGTCTGCGGAATGGACGTGGCCGGCCGGCGCGTTCGTTATTCGACGCGCTCATATCGTTAGCGGATTTGCGTTTTTGCCGGATATCGGCGCGTCGGTAGAATTCGCGGACCTCTCGCGCGGCCGTTCGGGCCGGCGGGTCCACTCCCTTCCATCGTTCGGGGTCCGCACCATGAAATTCCTTCGCTCCATCCTGGTCGTTGCATTGCTGCAGGCCACTGCCGTCACGAGCGCGCTGGCGGCCGACGGTCTCGCGCAGATCAAGTCGGCCGGCGTGTTCCGGGTCGGCACCGAAGGCACTTATGCACCGTTCACGTATCACGATGCGTCGGGCAAGCTGACCGGCTTCGACGTCGACATCGCGACCGCGATCGCGCAACGGCTCGGCGTGAAGGCGGAGTTCGTCGAAGGCAAGTGGGACGGGCTGATCGCGGGCCTCGACGTGAACCGATACGACGCGGTCGTCAATGAAGTGTCGATCACCGATGCGCGCAAGGCGAAATACGATTTCTCGACGCCGTACATCACGTCCCACGCGGTGCTGATCGTGCGCGCGGACAACACGTCGATCCGCTCGTTCGACGACCTGAAGGGCAAGAAATCCGCGAACACGCTGACCAGCAATTTCGGCAAGCTCGCGGCCGCGCACGGCGCGGACGTGGTGCCCGTGCAGGGCTTCAACGAATCGATCGACCTGCTGAGCGCGGGGCGCGTCGACGCGACGATCAACGATTCGCTGTCGTACCTCGATTTCCGCAAGCACAAGCCCGACGCGAAACTGAAGATCGCGGCGACCGACACGAGCGGCGCCGGCGATGCATCGGGCGTGCTGCTGCGCAAGGGCAGCCCCGCGCTGGTGGCGGCGATCGACAAGGCGCTCGCGGACATCAAGGCCGACGGCACTTACGCGAAGATCTCGCAGAAGTACTTCGGCCGCGACGTGTCGCAGCCGTGACGCGAGGCTGACCGATGCCGCCCTGGCTGCACCTGATGGCGGAATCGCTGCGGCCCCTGCTGGTGGCGGGGCTCGTGTTCACGGTTCCGCTCACGCTCGCGTCGTTCGCGATCGGCCTGCTGCTCGCGTTCGGCGCGGCGCTCGCGCGCCTGTTCGGGCCGCGCTGGGCGCAGGCCGGCGTGCGTTTCTACATCTGGTTGTTTCGCGGCTCGCCGCTGCTCGTGCAGCTGTTCGTGATCTTCTACGGATTGCCGAACGTCGGCATCGTGCTCGATCCGCTGACCGCCGCCGTGATCGGCTTCTCGCTGAACGTCGGCGCGTACAACGCCGAGGTGATCCGCGGCGTGATCGAATCGATCCCGAAGGGGCAGTGGGAAGCCGCGTACTCGATGGCGATGACGCGCGCGCAGGCGCTGCGCCGCGCGATCCTGCCGCAGGCCGCGCGCGTCGCGCTGCCCGCGCTGTCGAACTCGTTCATCTCGCTGGTGAAGGACACGTCGCTCGCGGCCGTGCTGACCGTGCCCGAGATCTTCCAGGCTGCGCAGCGCATCGCGGCCGTCACCTACGAGCCGCTGATCCTCTATACCGAAGCCGCGCTGATCTATCTGCTGTTCAGCTCTGTGCTCTCGTCGCTGCAACGTCGGCTCGAGCTCCGCTTCGGGCGCCATGCGTTGTTCCACGCGGAGTTGCGATGATCCGTCTCGAACGCATCGACAAATCGTTCGGCGCGCAGCGCGTGCTGACCGGCATCGACCTCGCGTTGCAGCCCGGCAGCGTGACCGCGTTGATCGGGCCGTCCGGCAGCGGCAAGAGCACGCTGCTGCGCTGCGTGAACCTGCTCGAAGTGCCGGAGGCGGGCGTGCTCACGGTCGGCGATGCCCGCATCGACTTCGCGGCGGGGCGTCGCCCGTCGCGCGATCACGTGTTCGCGGTGCGCCGTCAGACCGGCATGGTGTTCCAGAACTTCCAGTTGTTTCCGCACCTGAGCGTCGTGCAGAACGTGATGGAAGGGCTCGTGACCGTGCAGCGCTGGCCGCGCGAGCAGGCGCGCGAACGGGCGCTCGCGTTGCTGGACAAGGTCGGTATCGCCGACAAGGCCGACGCATGGCCCGCGACGCTGTCGGGCGGCCAGCAGCAGCGCGTGGCCATCGCGCGCGCGCTCGCACCGTCGCCGCAGGTGCTGCTGTGCGACGAGCCGACGTCCGCGCTCGATCCTGAATTGTCCGTCGAAGTCGTCGAAGTGCTGCGCCAGCTCGCGCGGGAAGGCACGACGATGCTGATGGCCACGCACGACCTGCGCCTGGCGGCGTCGGTCGCGCACGATGCGGTGTTTCTCGCGGATGGCCGGGTGGTCGAGGCCGGCGCATCGCGCGAACTGTTCGGGCGGCCGCGCGATCCGCGCACCGCGAAGTTCGTCGCGACGCTCGCGCAGGGCGTGCCGGCCTTCTGATTTGCCACGTCACGCGGTTGCGTGGTCGATCATTGTTGTCCGTGTGCGTCGAGCACCGCGGCGACGATCGCCTCGGGCGCATCCTCCTGGACCAGGTGCCCCGCACACGGCACGCGGATCAACCTGCCGCCCGCGATGCGATCGGCGAGGGCCTGCCCCTGTTCGAGCGGAATCCACGCGTCGTCCTCACCCCACACGATGCGCACCGGAAAGTCCGGCGGCGCATAGCGTGCCTCGGCTTCCTCGATGTAACGCTGTCGCATTTGGGCGATCTGTCGATAGAACGCCGGCTGGCCGGTCGGCGTGAGCCATGGCGAGCGATAGATCGACAGCACGTCGTCGCTCAACGGTCGCGCGACGGCATGGCCGATGTAGGCCGACACGAGCGCATGGTGCGCATACGCCGGCAGCCCGGTGAACGCGGCTTCGTGCTGCGCGACATGCCGCACGAACGGCGAGCCTTGCGGCGCGATCGCGACCGGGTTCACGAGCGTCAGGTCCGAATACGCGATGCCGTCGAGGAAGTGCGCGCGCAGCACGGTCGCGCCGCCGTAATCGTGCGCAAGCACGCGCGGGCGCGAAATTTTCCATTCGTCGAGCAGGGCGCCGAACAGCACGTTCTGCCGGCCGAGCGAGACGTCCGCGTCGGGCATGTCCGACTGGCCGTAGCCGAGCAGGTCGTAGAAGAACACGCGATGGCGTCGCGCGAGCCATGGCGCGATCCGGCGCCACACCTGCGATGAAAACGGCGTGCCGTGCACGAGCACGAGCGGCGGCCCTTCACCGAGCGTGCCCCATGCGATCCGGTGACCGTCGAAAACGAAGCGATTGGCGAGATCGAGCATCGGTGCCTCCGTGCTAACCTGTTTGGGTTGATAACAGGTTACGCCTGTTCATCCGGATATGAAACCGATAGGTGGAAATAAATGGTTACTCGACGCGAGCCTGCGCGACAGGTGCACGCATGGACCGCGGCCGATTTCGTCGGCGGCCATCCGGCGCTGGATTTCCTGAACACTGTGGCCGACACGGGCAAGACGCGCGACGAGGACAAACTCGTCGACTGGGCGGCCGTGCGCGCATGGGCGGGGAAGTCGGGCTTGCTGGCCCGAGTCGACCTGACACGGTTTCTGCGTCATCCCCGGCAGGACGGCGCGGACGAACTCGCCGCGCTGCATGGTTTTCGCGAGGATGCATACGTGGCGCTCGCGCACCTGACGAGCGGTGGCGGCGGCAGCGCCGGCGCGCGGGCGGCGCATCGGCTCGCGGAGGCGATTCGCGATGCGATCGGGCGCAGCACGTTCGACGCGGTCGATGGCCGCTTCGCATGGCGGCCCGATGCGCGTGCGGCGTCGCGCTGGGTCGACGCGGCCGCGCTCGGGTTCGAGCATCTGCTGCGCGGCGACGACTTCGCGCGCGTGCGGCAGTGCGGCCGCTGTACGTGGTTCTTCGTCGATCGCGGCCGCGGCGTCGGGCGACGCTGGTGCGACATGCGCACGTGCGGGAATCGCGCGAAGGTGGAGGCGTTCAGGGAGCGGTGAGGCGCGGGCCGTGGTGTCGACGGCCCGGCTGCTCCGCGTTCGTCATTCCGTGAGTTCGTGCGGCCGATGGTCGGGCCACAGCGCACCGATGACGCACAATCCGGCGACGAGGAACGGCGCGCCGATCGCAAACAGGATCGCCGTGAGTCCCCACCGGTCCCAGAACCGGTCGATGACCGCGCGCTCGGGTATGACGGGGTCGTACAGCACGTTGACCACCTCGCCTTCGTACAGGCCGGGGCGCGATGAAGCCGAGCCTTGCGCGAACGTGACCGGGCGGCCGCTGTCCGTCGTGAACGCAATGGTCGCCGAATAGAGCGACGTGCGTGTGCGGGACGATTGGGCGGATTCGGTGATCTCGACGACGTGGCCGGTCGAGTGCGCGTAATGGCGGGCGATCTGCCATTGTCTCAGCCCGGCGGCGCCGGCGCCGGCCAGGAAGCCGGTGCCGATCGCGATCGGCATCAGCACGATCGCGATGTTCCAGCGGCGCCGGGCCGACTTGCCGGCGGCCGGTGCGGCAAGCGCGTCGGCGTGCCGGCTGCGGCGCTCGCTCCTGTACAGCAGGCTGCCGATCGCAAGCGACGCGACCGCGAGCAGTGTCGGCACCGCGACGGGAAACCAGCGTTGCGTGAAATCGTCGATCAGCGCGGGACGGTTCGGATGGGCCGGATCGACCAGGACGTCCACGCTTTCGCCGATGTCGTACGCCGGGACCACCGATGCGGTATTGCCGGCGACTTCACGGCGATGGCCGTCGTTCGCGAGATAGGCGACGATCGGGCGGTATCCGCGCATCGCGTCGCTGTCCTGCACGATGCGCACGACCGTGCCCGGCGTGCGGACCAGATCACCCACCGCATGGCTCGCGATGACGGCGAGCATCGCTGCGACCACGAGCAGTGCAACGCCGAGCGCGAGTGCGACGAGCGCTTCCTTACGTGGCATGGCCGGATTCGCGGTGCGCGTCGTGCGACGGGGCCGGATGCGATCGGGGGGATGGCGCGACTCGACGCGCGCGCCGCTGTCGGCGTGACCATGCCCTCTGAATGGTCGCGTCTCGCTCACATGATTCCATGTCTGACGTCCCATGCTCTCTCAGTGCCGGCGGCGATATGGCGATCGCCGTCCCGGTCGTGTGATATTTTGTCGGACGATTCTAGCGGAAAGTGCGCGGGCGAGGCATGTATGTAATTGCATGCCGTGACGCGGGGGAGTCAGGCGGGCGCCTGAACGGAAAAAGGCCGGTCAGCTTGCGCTGACCGGCCTTTTGAATTCCTGGTGGGGCGTGAGTGACTCGAACACTCGACCTACGGATTAAGAGTCCGCTGCTCTACCAACTGAGCTAACGCCCCCAACAGAAGAAAGATTATGCACGGGTATTTCGGTCTTGGCAAGTGCTTTCTGCAAATTTCCTGAAAATACTTCGTCACGGCCGCGGCGGCTCCCCGCGCGGTCACGAGCGATCGCAGTTGGCGCGCTCCCGGTATGATGACGTCCACACCTGTTGCGCGGCGGTCGCGCAACGTTTTCTGGACATTCGAAGATGGACGAAAACGCAGTCCGCGAATTGCTGGACCGCCTGCTGGCCCCGTGGGTCCGCTCGCTCGGTCTGGTCCCCGTATCGATCGGCGACGACAGCGTCACGATGCGCCTGCCGTTTTCCGGCGAATTCCGTCATTCGGGCGGCATCATCTGCGGGCAGGTGTTCACGGCCGCCGCCGACACCGCGATGGTGGTCGCGATCTCGGTCGCGCTCGGCGAGTTCCGGCCGATGACCACCGTGTCGCTGAACACGAATTTCATGCGTCCGGTGCGCAAGGGCGACGTGCTCGTCACCGCGCGCGTGCTGCGGATGGGCCGCAACCTGGTGTTCGGCGAAGTCGAGCTGTTCGACGAGGACGGCAAGATGGCCGTTCACGCAACGTCGACCTACGCGCTCGTCGGCTGAGCGGCGCGATGTTCGACCAGATCGTTTTCGCGGGCGGCGGCAATCGCTGCTGGTGGCAGGCCGGCTTCTGGGACGTTGCCCAGCCGGCGCTCGGCTTGCGTCCGCGCGTGATCGCCGGCATCTCGGCCGGCGCGGCGACCGCCTGCATGCTGTATACGCGCGACGCCGCGTGGGTGATGCGCTATTACGAGGAGGCGCTGCGCCACAACCGCAAGAACGCGTACTGGGGCAACCTGTTCGGGCGCGAGCCGGTGTTTCCGCATTACCGGATCTACCGTCAGGCGCTGCTCGACATCTACGGCGAGCCGTTCCCGCAACTTGCCGACGCGCCGGAGATCCGCATCGGCGTGTCGCACGTGCCGCGCTGGCTCGGCGCGCGCAGCGCGGTCGCGGCCGGCCTCGTTGCATACAACATCGAAAAGTACGTGCGCAAGACGCTGCACCCGACGCTCGGGCGCACGCTCGGCTTCCGGCCCGAGTTCGTGCGCGCGCAGGCATGCGCGAGCGTCGAAGAACTCGCCGACCTGATCCTGCAGTCGTCGTGCACGCCGCCGTTCACGCCGGTGCTGCGCCGCGGCGGCCGGCCGGTGCTCGACGGCGGCATGGTCGACAACGTGCCGGTCGACGCGCTCGACGCATCGCCGGGCGACGTGCTGGTGCTCGTCACCCGGCTGTATCCGCGCCCGCAGATGTTCACGGTCGCGCATGGCGACCAGCGGCGGCTCTATGTGCAGCCGTCGAGCAAGGTGCCGATTTCGAGCTGGGATTACACGAGTCCGTCGCAGATGCGGCATGCATACGACCTCGGACGGCGCGACGGCGAGCATTTCCTCACGCGCGTCGACGCGATGACGGGCGGCCGCGTGGCCGCCTGAAGGCGGGAACGGAGAAGCGGAGCCGCGCGGCGAACGCGGCTCGTGCCGGTCAGCGCACGCGGCGCGGCGTCAGCGCTTCCGGATTGACGACGCTCGACAGGTCGCCCTGGTCGAACGCGAGGATGTTCCGGAACGCCGCGCTGAAGTAGAGCTCGTAGCTTTCGCGCTCGACGTAGCCGATGTGCGGCGTGCAGATCACGTTTTCCATCCGCAGCAGGCTGTAGCCCTGCAGAATCGGCTCGCTCTCGAACACGTCGATCGCGACCATCCCCGGACGGTTGTGCGACAGCGCGTTGACGAGCGCGTTTTCCTCGAGCAGTTCCGCGCGGCTCGTGTTGACGAGCAGCGACGTCGGCTTCATCCGCATCAGGTCTTCCTGCTTCACGATCCCGCGCGTGTCGTCGTGCATGCGCAGGTGCAGCGACAGCACGTCGCTCTGCTCGAACAGCGCTTCGCGGCTCTCGGCGGCGGTGTAGCCGTCGGCGCGTGCGGCCTCGAGCGAATGCTCGCGGCCCCAGATCAGCACGTTCATCCCGAACGCCTTGCCGTAGCCGGCGACCAGCCGGCCGATCTTGCCATAGCCCCAGATGCCGAGCGTCTGGCCGCGCAGCACCTGGCCGAGACCGAAGTTCGGCGGCAGCGCCGACGTCTTCAGGCCCGACTGCTGCCAGGCACCCTGTTTCAGGTTCGCGACGTATTGCGGAATGCGACGCTGGGCGGCCATCACGAGCGCCCAGGTCAGTTCGGCGGGCGCGACCGGCGAACCCGTGCCTTCGAGCACCGCGATGCCGCGATCGGTACACGCTTCGAGGTCGATGTGGCTCGAGATACGGCCGGTCTGGCTGATCATGCGCAGGTTCGGCAGCTTGGCGAGCAATTGCGACGAAATCGGCGTGCGCTCGCGGATCAGCACGAGCGCCTCGACTTCCGCCAGGCGGCTCGCGAGTTGCCCCAGGCCGCGTACCGTGTTGTTGAAGACCTTCACGTCGTGCTCGGCGAGCATCTCGAAGCAGTTCAGCTTGCGGACGGCGTCCTGGTAGTCGTCGAGGATGGCAATTTTCATGATCAGCGGGAGTCGCGCGTTGAAAGCGGCAGTGGCGGCGGCGCACGTCGCGCACCCGTCCCGCCCGGCCGGGGCCGACATGATGCTACGTCGGCGGACGTCGTGGTGTCTTTTTAACAGGTTGTTACGCTCCGCCGCAATCGGCGCCGGCCAGACCCGGCGCCGCTCCCGTCGGCTGCGGCGGGGTGCGATGTTGTGTCGCATCAGACACGTCCTTCCTGATTCGGCCGCTTACCGGACGAGGTTCACCCAATTGTTGCTCCAATCAGAATAATTGGATCATCCATTCGCGATGAGTGAGGATTTTTGACTATTTTTGTCGTCAACGCAGGCCTTGTTGAGCAACTCTGCATCATTTCCGCTGTCGTAGGAGAATTACGCATATGCTTCAACTTTTTGAAGTTGTAACAGCGGCAGGAGTCGTTTATGGATCATTTGCAGTCGATGCGCGTGTTCGTCAAGGTTGCGGATCTCGGCAGTTTCGCGCGGGCCGCGAGTGCAATGGATATCTCCAACGCGGTCGCGACGCGTCACGTCGCCGATCTGGAAGGCCGGCTCGGCACGCGTCTGCTGAACCGCACCACGCGCAGCCTTTCGCTGACGGAGTCGGGCCAGGTCTACCTGGAGCGGGCGCGCCAGATTCTCGATGAGCTCGAGGATGTCGAACAGATGGTCGTCGCGCGCAATCACGAGCCGGTCGGCACGCTGCGCATCGTCGCGCCGGTCGTGTTCGGCCTGCACAACCTTGCGCCCGTCCTGCAGTCGTACACCGAGAATTTCCCGAAAGTGGTGCCGGATCTGACGCTGGTCGATCGCCAGGTCGATCTCGTCGAGGAAGGTTTCGACGTCGGCATCGTCGTCACGCGTCAGATGCGCAGCGCGAGCATCGTCACGCGCCGGCTGACCACGGGCTGCATGACCGTGTGCGCGACGCCGAGCTACCTGGAAAAGCACGGCGTGCCGACCCACCCGGAACATCTCGCCGAACACCCGGCGCTGAGCTTGCCGACCGAATACTGGGGCGACGAGCGCGTGTTCACGGGGCCGGACGGCGAAGTGCGCGTGCGCCCGACCAACGTGATCGTCGCGAACAACACCGCGATGCTGCGCCAGTTCGCGCTGCTCGGGATGGGTGTCGCGATCCTGCCGAGCTACCTGATCGGCAGCGACATCGCGCGCGGTGCGCTGGTGCGGCTGCTGCCGGATTTCCGGCTGCCGCAGGTCGAGATCAACATCGCATATCCGAGCCGGCGCCATCTGCCTGCGAAGGTGCGCACGTTCATCGACCACCTCGTCGAGTATTTCAGCCACTCGACCGACGCGACGATGGGCGAACAGTGGGCCGCACAGGGTGCTGCGCCTGCGCCGATCGGCGTCGAGACGCGTGCCGAGCCGCCCGAATCGACCGGCCCGAACCTGCAGCCGCGCCTCGCGCGTTCGCCGCGCGCGCGGGTTGCGGTGCCGTCGCCGCTGTAACGTCGCGGCGGTCGCGCACCGACACGGCCAGCATCAAGAAAAAACGCGGATCGAGCGATCGATCCGCGTTTTTTTTATCGCTGCTCGCATGGCCGTGCGTCCGAGGTGCGACGCGCCGGGGGGAGCCCCCGGCAGCCGGTGCATTACGAGCCGGTCTTGCGCGCCGTCGTCTTGCGGGCGGCGGTCTTGCGGGCCGGTGCCGGCTTCTCGTCGGCGCCTTCCGTGACGGTTTCGGCATCCTTCGTCGCCGATTTTGCCGTCTTCTTCGCGGCGGCAGCCTTCGGCTCCTTCTTCTCGAACTCGAAACCGATCTTGCCGTCCGGCTGCTTCACGAGGAAGGCCTTGAAGTTGCGCCCCGTGCGCGACGACTTGAAGTTCGGCAGCAGATCCGTGCGGCCGTCGGCCAGCAGCTTCGCCATCTGCTCGCGCGTGATTTCCTGCTGCAGGATCACCTTGCCCGAACGGAAGTCGCAGGTTTTCGGATTCGCGACCGAGTGCTCGCACACATAGCTCATCCCGTGCTCGAACACGCGGCCCTTGCACTTCGGGCACGCGCCGACCGGTTCCTGCGCGGAGAAGTCGGGCGCCTCGCCTTCTTCACCGCCCTGGTCCTGGCCGAAGTCGAACTCGAGCTTGTAGTTCTTCGTCTCGTCGTCGAACGAGAGCTTCAGGATCGCCGAGAACGGACGGCCCATCTTGCTGCGGAAGCCGGACAGCGGACCGATCGTCTTCTGCTGCAGCAGCTCCTCGACTTCCGCGATCTCGAACTGCCGGCTACCCGGAATCTTCGAGATCGAGAACTCGCACTTCGTGCACGCGAAGCGGCGGTAGTTTTCCTTCACCTGGCCGCCGCAGTTCGGGCATGGCGTCTCGAGCGTCGTGTAATCGCCGGGGATCGTGTCGGAATCGTATTCCTTCGCGCGCTTGACGATCTGCTGCGTCATGCGGGCGATTTCCTGCATGAACGCGTCGCGCCCGAGGTTGCCGCGCTCCATCTGCGACAGCTTGTATTCCCATTCGCCGGTGAGCTCGGGCGCGGTCAGCTCCTTCACGCCGAGCCCGCGCAGCAGCGTCATCAGCTGAAATGCCTTCGCGGTCGGGATCAGTTCGCGGCCTTCGCGCACGAGATACTTCTCGCCGAGCAGGCCTTCGATGATCGCCGCGCGCGTCGCCGGCGTGCCGAGGCCCTTCGCGGCCATCGCCTCGCGCAGCTCGTCGTCCTCGACGAGCTTGCCCGCGCCTTCCATCGCCGACAGCAGCGTCGCTTCCGAGTAGCGTGCGGGCGGCTTCGTCACGAGCGCGACCGCGGCGATCTCGTCCGTCTTCACCTTCTCGTCCTTCTGCACCGGCACGAGGTTCGCGTCCGCGCCTTCGGCGTCGCGGCCGTACACCTGCAGCCAGCCCGGCTCGACGAGCACCTTGCCTTCGGTCTTGAAGTGATGGCCGGCGACTTCGGTGATCCGCGTCGTGACGCGGAATTCGGCCGCCGGGAAGAACACCGCGAGGAAGCGCTTCACGACCATGTCGTACAGCTTCTGCTCCGGCTCGGACAGCGACTTCGGCGCCTGCAGCGTCGGGATGATTGCAAAGTGGTCGCTGATCTTTGAATTGTCGAAGATCCGCTTGTTCGGCTTCACCCAGCCCTTGTCGAGCACCTGCTTCGCGTGCGGCAGGTAGTTGTGGCTCTCCTTGAGCATCTCGAGCGTGGACTGCACCGTCGAGAGGTAGTCTTCCGGCAGCGCGCGCGCGTCGGTACGCGGGTAGGTCAGCACCTTGTGCTTTTCATACAGCGCCTGCGCGAGACCGAGCGTGTTCTTCGCGGAGAAGCCGAAGCGGCTGTTCGCTTCGCGCTGCAGGCTCGTCAGGTCGAACAGCAGCGGCGACAGCTGGGTCGACGGCTTCGATTCCTCGGACACCGTGCCGACCTGGTCGCGGCACGCGGCGACGATCGTTTCGGCGGCCGGCAGGCTCCACAGGCGGGAGTCGCGCTTTTCAGGATCGAATTCGTCGCGCTTGAATTTCGGGTCGAACCACTTGCCTTCGTAGAAACCGCCCGCGCACGCGAACTCGGCCTTCACTTCCCAGTAGTCGCGCGGGATGAAACGGCGGATTTTCTCTTCACGTTCGACGACGATCGACAACGTTGGCGTCTGAACGCGGCCGACGGTCGTCAGGAAGAAGCCGCCGCCCTTGCTGTTGAACGCGGTCATCGCCCGCGTGCCGTTGATCCCGACGAGCCAGTCGGCTTCCGAGCGGCAGCGTGCGGCGTCGGCGAGCGGCTGCATGTCCGTGTCGCTGCGCAGGTGCGCGAAACCGTCGCGGATCGCCTGCGGCGTCATCGACTGAAGCCAGAGGCGCTGGACCGGCTGTTTCGCCTTCGCGTGCTGCACGATCAGGCGGAAAATCAGCTCGCCCTCGCGCCCCGCGTCACATGCGTTGATCAGTCGGTCGACGTCCTTGCGCTTCATGAGCTTGGTCAGGACTTTCAGGCGCGACTCGCTTTTTGCGATCGGGTTCAGGTCGAAATGCGGGGGGATGACGGGCAGATGAGCGAAGCTCCATTTCCCGCGCTTGACCTCGTACTCTTCCGGGGCGGCGATTTCCAGCAGGTGGCCGACCGCGGACGACAGGACGAATTCGTCGCTCTCGAAGTATTCGTCATGCTTGGTAAAGCCGCCCAAAGCGCGCGCGATGTCGTTCGCGACAGAAGGCTTTTCCGCAATGATCAGTGCTTTGGACATGACAGATATGTGTTGGTAGACCGGGTTCGCCGGCGTGGGTCCCTTTTACGACGGCTTTATAGCACACGCCGCGGCGACGGCGGCGCGGCGTGCAAAAAGCGGCTCATCATAGTGGGGGGCCGCAACGGCGGCAAGCGCCCGGCGCGGCGGCACGCGCAACGGCGCGGAAAAGGCTGCCGGGCCGGTGCGCGGCTTACGCCTCGACATTCAGGATGTTGCGCAATTTCGGTGCGTGCGGCGCGCCGGGCACGGCGCTCAGGTCGGACAGCATCCGTTCGACGATCGCCGCGTGCGGCAGCACCGTGCCGAAGAAGCGCGCGGTGTTCGCGTCCTCGATCAGGATCGTCGGAAAATTCTCGACGTCGAGATCGTCGAGCCGGTCGGCATGGGTTTCGACGTCGATCCATGCGAAGCAGGCGTCGGGATGGGCGTCGGCGAGCTGGTCGAAGGCCGTTCGGTAGTCACGGCAGGTGCCGCACCATTCGGCACACAGGCAGGCGACCAGCAGCGTGTCGGGATCGGCGAGGCGCTCGGCGATCCGATCGGCATCGGTGTCGAGATTCAGCGCGGGCATGGAATTCCTCGGGGTTGCGTCGGCGGCACGGCCGCCTCTATGCGGGGGACTGTAGCACGCCGGACGCGGGCGGGGTGGGCGTTGCGTCAAGCCGCGCGAAGCGTCCGCCGGGCATGCTCGCAACGCGGCCGGCCAGTTCGAGCCCGAGTAGCGCGCGGTGCAGCGCGTCGTCGGACAGGCCGGTGTGCTCGGCAAGCCACTCGTAAGTAACGGGGCCGTATCCCAGTGCGGCGAGCACGGACTGTTCGACCGGGTTGTCGGTTGGCATGCCGTCGATCTCGGCGGGTGTGGCGACCGGAATGGCGGAACCTGTTTTCTCGATGTGCTCGCCCGCGCACCGCGCGGCGGTGTCAGTTGTTCCGCCGTTATCGGGGCGCGAACGCGAATTCTCCGCGCGGCCGGCGTGAACAGCCGGTTCGCCCAACCCGTATTCCTCGAGCACGTCGAGCGGCGTCGTGGTGAGCTTCGCGCCGTCGCGGATCAGCGCATGGCAGCCCTGCGCGAGCGGCGCGTGGATCGAGCCCGGCATCGCGAACACGTCGCGGCCCAGCTCGTTCGCGAGCCGCGCGGTGATCAGCGAGCCGGAGCGCGGCGCGGCTTCGACGACGAGCGCGCCGAGCGCGAGCGCAGCGATCAGCCGGTTGCGCTGCGGGAAATGCGCCGCCCGCGCGGGTGTGCCGAGCGGCCATTCGGAAACGATCGCGCCGCGTGCGGCAATCTCGTGCGCAAGGGTGCGGTGCCGAGCCGGGTAGACGAGATCGGCGCCCGTCGCGATCACCGCGACCGTGCCGGCGCGGCCGTCGAGCCCGCCGCGATGTGCGGCGCCGTCGATGCCGAGCGCGAGACCGGAGACGATCACGAGGCCCGCATCGGATAGCGTGTGCGAGAAGCGTGTGGCGTCCGCGAGCCCCTGCGGCGTCGCATGTCGGCTGCCGACCACAGCGAGCCCGCGCGCATGCAGCAAGTCGAGCCTGCCCTTTACATATAGCAGCGGCGGCGGATCGTGCAGGTCGCGCAGCCGCGGCGGATAGGCGGGATCGTTGAGCGTGACGAGCGCGTTGCCCGGTGCGTCGAGCCATGCCAGTGCGGCGTCGGTGCGGGCGTCGAGGTCGTTCGGCTGGCTGGTGCGCACCGCCCGCGCGGCGGCAGCGCTGCTCGCCGCACCGATGGCCTGGTCGGATGCGCGCAGCAGCGCCGTCGGCGAGCCGAATGCATCGAGCAGTGCACGCAGCACGGCGGGCGGGAGTCCCGGTGCATGCGCGAGCTGCAGCCACGCACGCAACGCGGAGGTCGTCAGCGCTTGCGGCGACATGAGGTTCCCCTCGAATGCGACGGCCAGCGAACAGCGTGGCGCCATGATAAAATTTTCATCATCCGAAATACTCGACAGGGCCGCGCGCACGAGCGTCCGGCCAATTGCAGGAGGCAGACCCGCGGCATCGACATACCGCGCGTCCGCCTCATCTTCATTGCATCCCGGCGGCGGCGCCAGCCGGCCGGATGGCCGATGCGGCGCGCCGCTCCACCGAATACCGAACACCATGGCTTTGCTGAACATTCTTCATTACCCCGACAAGCGGCTGCACAAGGTCGCCAAGCCCGTCGACAAGGTCGACGACCGGATCCGCAAGCTCGTCGCCGACATGGCCGAAACCATGTACGCCGCGCCGGGCATCGGCCTCGCGGCGACGCAGGTCGACGTGCACGAGCGCGTGATCGTGATCGACGTCTCCGAGGAGAAGAACGAGCTGCGCGCGTTCATCAACCCCGAGATCGTCTGGTCGAGCGACGTGAAACAGATCTACGAGGAAGGCTGCCTGTCGGTGCCCGGGATCTACGACGAAGTCGAGCGTCCCGACCACGTGCGCGTGCGTGCGCTCAACGAGCAGGGCGAAACCTTCGAGCTCGACTGCGAGGGCCTTCTCGCCGTGTGCGTGCAGCACGAGATGGATCACCTGATGGGTCGCGTGTTCGTCGAATACCTGTCGCCGCTGAAGCAGACCCGTATCAAGACGAAGATGAAGAAACTCGAACGCGCGATGTGACGCGCGTTTGCCCAGCCCGATCCCGAACGCTGTCATGACCCATACGTTGCGCGTGATTTTTGCCGGCACGCCGGAATTCGCCGCGGCCGCACTCGCCGCGATCCACGAGGCCGGTTTCCCGGTGCCGCTCGTGCTCACCCAGCCCGACCGCCCCGCCGGGCGCGGGATGAAACTGCAGGCGAGCGCCGTGAAGCGCTATGCCGTCGAGCACGGGATGCCCGTCGCGCAGCCGACGTCGCTGCGCCGCGCGGGCAAATACCCGGAGGAAGCGGCCGACGCGATCGAGCTGCTGCGCGCGACACCGCACGACGTGATGGTGGTCGCCGCATACGGCCTGCTGCTGCCGCAGGAAGTGCTCGATATTCCGCGCGCCGGCTGCATCAACATCCACGCGTCGCTGCTGCCGCGCTGGCGCGGCGCCGCGCCGATCCATCGCGCGATCGAGGCCGGTGACGCCGAGACGGGCGTCACGCTGATGCAGATGGACGTCGGCCTCGACACCGGCGCGATGATCGAGGAGGCGCGCCTCACGATCGCGCCCGACGATACGACCGCGACGCTTCACGACCGGCTGGCCGCCGACGGTGCGCGCCTGATCGTCGACGCGCTGGTGCGGCTCGAGCGCGACGGCGCGCTGCCCGCCATTCCGCAGCCGGCCGACGGCGTGACCTACGCGGAAAAGATCGGCAAGCACGAAGCGGCGCTCGACTGGCGCAAGCCGGCCGACGTGCTCGCGCGCCAGGTGCGCGCGTTCGACCCGTTTCCGGGCGGCGTCGCGATGCTCGACGGCGCGGCAATCAAGCTGTGGGCGGCCGAGCCGGTGGCGGCGCGCGGCGCGCTTGTCGACACGGCGCCCGGCACGATCGTCGAGGCTGCGCCGGAAGGCGTGGTCGTCGCCTGCGGCGGTGGTGGCGCGCTGCGCGTCACGCAACTGCAGAAGCCGGGCGGCAAGCGGCTGCCCGCGCGCGAATTCCTGGCCGGCTCGCCGCTCGCCGCGGGCCAGCGCTTCGCGTTGCCCGACGGGCTTTGAGCGTCATTCGACCCGACATGCCGGTCATGCGCAATCGGCCGAATGGCCGAGTCGCGCGGCGCGGCAGGCGCGCGTAGAATTTCCCTGCGCTTTCCGGTTTCGAGGTTCTCATGCTTGGCATCACCCATTTCGGCTTTTTCGTGCTCGCGGTTTTCCTGTTGAACGTCACGCCCGGCCCCGATACGGCGTACATCGTCGGCCGCAGCGTCGCGCAGGGCCGTGGCGCGGGGCTGATGTCCGCGCTTGGCATCTCCGCCGGCTGCTGCGTGCACGCGCTTGCGTGCGCGTTCGGCCTGACCGCGCTGCTCGCGGCGTCGGCCGCCGCGTTCACGGTGATCAAGCTGGTCGGTGCCGCTTACCTGATCTACCTCGGCGTGCGCATGATCCTCGCGAAGCAGGCCGCCGCGCCGGCAGGCGCCGAGGCGGCGCGGGCCACGGCGGCGCGGCCGCTGCGACAGCTGTTCATGCAGGGTTTCTGGACCAACGTGCTGAACCCGAAGGTCGTGCTGTTCTTCGTGTCGTTCTTCCCGCAGTTCGTGTCGGCCGACAGCCCGCACAAGGCGCTGGCGTTCCTGGCGCTCGGTTCGGTGTTCGTCGCGATGAGCACGGTCTGGACCTGCATCGTCGCGTGGGTCGCGGGCAGCGTCACGCAGCGCTTTTCCGGCAAGCCGGGCGTCAGGAAGTGGCTTGACCGCACGGTGGGCAGCGCCTTCGTCGGCCTCGGGCTGCGGCTCGCGGCGACGCAACGCTGAAATTGAATTTTTCCGGCAAGACCTTATCTAACAAATCACTTACAATTTTCCGCCGTGCATCGTGATGTGCGGCGGGTCCCCTGACGGATAAGGAGTGGGTATGTTCAATTGGGTCAAAACGGCGATGCTGATGGCCGCGATCACGGCCCTGTTCATCGTGATCGGCGGCATGATCGGCGGCTCGCGCGGCATGACGATCGCGCTGCTGTTCGCGCTCGGCATGAATTTCTTCTCGTACTGGTTCTCCGACAAGATGGTGCTGCGCATGTACAACGCGCAGGAAGTCGACGAGAACACGGCGCCGCAGTTCTACCGGATGGTGCGCGAACTCGCCACGCGCGCGAACCTGCCGATGCCGCGCGTCTATCTGATCAACGAGGACGCGCCGAACGCGTTCGCCACGGGTCGCAACCCCGAGCACGCGGCGGTCGCCGCGACGACGGGCATCCTGCGTGTGCTGTCCGAGCGCGAGATGCGCGGCGTGATGGCGCACGAGCTCGCGCACGTGAAGCATCGCGACATCCTGATTTCGACGATCACCGCGACGATGGCGGGCGCGATTTCGGCGCTGGCCAACTTCGCGATGTTCTTCGGCGGTCGCGACGAAAACGGCCGTCCGGCCAACCCGATCGCGGGGATCGCGGTCGCGTTGCTCGCACCGATCGCCGGTGCGCTGATCCAGATGGCCATCTCGCGCGCGCGCGAGTTCGAGGCCGACCGCGGCGGCGCGCAGATCTCCGGCGATCCGCAGTCGCTCGCCACCGCGCTCGACAAGATCCATCGCTATGCGGCGGGCATCCCGTTCCAGGCGGCCGAAGCGCATCCGGCTACCGCGCAGATGATGATCATGAACCCGCTTCACGGCGGTGGTCTGCAGAATCTGTTCTCCACGCACCCGGCGACCGAGGAGCGCATCGCGCGTCTGATGGAGATGGCGCGTACCGGCCGCTTCGACTAAGCCGCGTCGCGCTCGACACGTCACCCCGCATGCCCTGCGCTGCGGGGTGTTTCATTTGTGCGCCCCGTAAAGGGGACGCATGACCTCACGCTACAATGCGCGGTTTGGAATCGCGGCGGCCACGCGGCCGCAGGGTTCCCGCCGCTCGCGGCGCCCGTTTGCCGATTTTGCTCCGATGACACGAACCCGCTCCTCCGCTCAGTCTTCCTCCGGCCGCGCCGCGCGCCTGTCCGCGCTGCATCTCGCGCCCGATTCGCTGGGCTTCGCACTCGACGCGGCCGCGCAGGCCGTCGATGCGGTGCGGCGCGGCACCGCGCTGCCGGCGGCACTGGCCGCGGTGTTCGCGCAGATGCCGGCCGGCGCGCAGGCGCTGGCGCGCGGCGCGACGCAAGACGTCGCGTACCGGACGATGCGTCGTCTCGGCAGTGCGGACTGGCTGATCGGCCGGCTCGTCAGCAAGGCGCCGCCCGCGCATGTGCATGCGGTGCTCGCCGGTGCGCTCGCGCTGCTGCTCGATCCGGAGGAAGCGGCCGCATATCCGGCATTCACGATCGTCGACCAGGCCGTGACCGTGATCGGCTCACGGCGCGAATTTGCGTTCGCGAAGGGGCTGGTCAACGCCGTGCTGCGGCGTTTCCAGCGTGAGCGCGACGCGCTCGTCGCGGCGATGCAGGATGATCCCGTCGCACGCTGGAATTACCGCACCTGGTGGGTCGATGCGGTGAAGCGCGCGTGGCCGGACGCCTGGCAGGCGATTCTCGCGGCCGGCGAGCGCCAGGGGCCGCTGACGCTGCGCGTGAACGCGCGCCGCGCGACCGTCGATGCGTATCTCGACACGCTGCGCGCGAGCGGAATCGACGCGACCGCGATCGGCCGCCATGCGGTGCGGCTCGCGTCGGCGCTGCCGGTTGACCGCATTCCGGGCTTCGCCGACGGCGTCGTATCGGTGCAGGATGCCGGTGCGCAGCTCGCGGCCGAATGGCTCGGTGCGCGCGACGGCATGCGCGTGCTCGACGCGTGCGCGGCACCGGGCGGCAAGACCGGGCATATCCTCGAACTGGCCGACGCCGAAGTCGTTGCGCTCGAAAGCGACGCGACCCGCGCGGCGCGCATCGGCGAGAACCTCGCGCGCCTGTCGCTCGCGGCGGACGTGCGCGTCGGCGATGCGGGCGCGCCGGGCGCGTGGTACGACGGCCGGCCGTTCGACCGCATCCTCGCCGACGTGCCGTGCTCGGCGTCCGGCATCGTGCGCCGTCATCCCGATATTCGCTGGCTGCGTCGCGAAGCCGACATCGCCGCGCTCGTCGCGGAGCAGCGCCGCATCCTGACGGCGTTGTGGCCGCTCGTGAAGCCGGGCGGCGAACTGCTCTACGTGACCTGTTCGATCTTCCCCGAGGAAGGTGAGTTGCAGGCTCGCTGGTTTGAAGCGGCCTGTGAAGATGCGGTACGATTGGACGCGCCCGGCCAACTGCTGCCGGGCGGCGTGCACGGCGGGGCGGCCGGCGCACTCGACCAGAACACCGATCACGACGGATTTTTCTACGCGCGGTTTCAGAAACGGTGACGATCAAACACCTTTTTCCACTTCGGCTCGCGGCCGTCCTGCTGGTCGCGTTGACGCTGTGCCTGACTGTCGTTCGGCAGGCGCGCGCCGAGTCGATCGCCGTGCAGCGCGCATCGCTGCAGGCTGACGGAAGCGGCTGGAGCCTCGATGCCCGCTTCGATTTCGAGCTGAATCCGAACCTCGAGGATGCGGTCAACAAGGGCATCCCGCTTTACTTCACGACCGACTTCGAACTGGGCCGCGCGCGCTGGTACTGGTTCGACGAGCAGCCGGTGTCGGTGTCGCAGACGATCCGACTGTCGTTCCAGCCGCTCACGCGCGAGTACCGCGTGTCGACGGGCGGGCTGCAACTCGGCTTCCCGTCGCTGAAGGACGCGCTCGCGGTCGTCCGGCACATCACGTCGTGGCACGTGATCGACCGCAACCAGGTGCGCGCCGGCGAAACCTACACCGCCTCGGTGCGGATGCAGCTCGATACGGCGCTGATGCCGAAGCCGTTCCAGGTCGACGCGGTGAACAACCGCGACTGGACGCTCGGGTCGGACTGGAAGCGCTTCACTTTCACGGTGACCGAACGTGCTAAATAAAGTGCGCCGCGCGGCCAGCGGGAAGAGCCTCCTCGTTCGCGTGATCGTCTCGACCGTCGCGCTCACGGCGCTGCTGCTGCTCGTGCTGCTCGCGGCCGCGAGCGCGAACACGGAATTCTTCGACCGCTACTACTCGTGGCTGTACGCGATGAACATCATCGTCGCGCTCGTGTTCCTGCTGGTGGTGCTCGGTCTGATCGGGATGATCGTCGTGCGCCTGAGGAAGGGCAAGTTCGGCACGCGGCTCCTCGCGAAGCTCGCGGTGTTCTTCGCGCTCGTCGGCGTGGTGCCGGGCGGGATCATCTACATCGTGTCGTACCAGTTCGTGTCGCGCAGTATCGAGTCGTGGTTCGACGTGAACGTCGAGACCGCGCTGACGGCCGGCCTGAACCTCGGCCGCGGGATGCTCGACGCGTCGCTGTCCGACCTGCAGACGAAGGCGCGGCTGATGTCGGACCAGCTCGCGAGCGTCGATGCGAACACGAACGGCACGACGCTCACGCTCTTGCGTCTGCGCGACCAGTTCGGCGTGCAGGATGCGACGATCGTCGAGCCGAGCCGCGGCGGCTCCGGCGCGGCGCCCGAGCTGCACATCGTCGCGCAGGCGTCGGGCAATTTCGCCGCGCTGATTCCGGACGACCTGCCGACGCCGCTGATGCTGAGCCAGGCGCGCGAACACGGCGCGTATGCGGCGATCGAGGGCGAGGTCGACGGCGACCCGCGCGCGCACGGCGCGAAGGGCGCGCTGCGGCTGCGCGTCGTGCGGCCGATTCCCGATGCGACGACGTCGCTGCTGCAACCGGCGGAGCGATTCCTGCAGCTCACGCAGCCGGTGCCGCCCACGCTTGCGCACAACGCCGACGCGGTGCAGCGCGCGTATCGCGAATATCAGGAAAAATCGCTCGGCCGCACCGGGCTGCGCAAGATGTACATCGGCACGCTGACGCTCGCGCTGTTCCTCGCGACCTTCATCGCGATGATGCTCGCGCTCGCGCTCGGCCAGCAGCTCGCGCGGCCGCTGTTCCTGCTCGCGCAGGGCACGAAGGAGGTCACGGAAGGCGACTACACGCCGAAGCGCGAGATCAAGTCGCGCGACGAGCTCGGCTTCCTCACGCAGTCGTTCAATGCGATGACGCGCCAGTTGTCCGAGGCTCGGCAGGCGGTCGAGAAGAACCGCATCGCGCTCGAGCATTCGAAGACGTATCTCGAGAGCATCCTCGCGAACCTGACGGCCGGCGTGTTCGTGCTCGATCGCCAGTTCCGGCTGACGACGGCCAACCGCGGCGCCGAGCGGATCTTCCGGCAGCCGTTCAGCTCGATGATCGGCACGGCGCTCGACCGGATCGGCGTCGTCGCGGAATTCGGTGCGATGGTGCGCAAGGCGTTCGCCGATCGCGAAGCCGCTTCGGACGGCGGCAGCGGCGATCGCGGTCACTGGCAGCAGCAGTTCGCGATCGAGGTGCCGGGCGAAGCCGATCCGCTGACCTTGCTCGTGCGCGGCACGCGACTCGTGTCGACGGTCGAGGGCGAGGCCGACGATCCGCAGACGTCCGGCTACGTCGTCGTGTTCGACGACATCTCCGACGTGATTTCCGCGCAGCGTTCGGTCGCATGGGGCGAGGTCGCGCGACGGCTCGCGCACGAGATCAAGAACCCGCTGACGCCGATCCAGCTGTCGGCCGAGCGGCTGCAGATGAAGCTGTCCGACAAGCTCGCACCGCCCGATGCGGACGTGCTCAAGCGCGGCGCGACGATGATCGTCAACCAGGTGGCCGCGATGAAGCGGATGGTCGACGACTTCCGCGAATATGCGCGCACGCCGCCGGCGGTGCTCGCAAACCTGCAGCTGAACGAACTGGCGAGCGAGGTGCTCGGGCTGTATGGTGTCGGCGAAGGCAAGAGCGCGATCGTCGCCGAACTCGCGCCGTCGCTGCCGGTGATTCGCGGCGACGCGACGCAACTGCGCCAGGTGATTCACAACCTGCTGCAGAACGCGCAGGATTCGGTCGCGGAAGTCGCGCATCCGCGTGTGTTGATCGAAACCAAGACAGTAGAATATGGCGATCCCGACGCCGAGGGCAAAACGCGCGTCGCGGTACGTCTTACCGTGTCCGACAACGGGCCCGGTTTTCCGGCACGCATCCTGACCCGTGCGTTCGAGCCGTACGTGACGACGAAGGCGAAGGGCACGGGGCTCGGGCTGGCCACGGTCAAGAAAATCGTCGACGAGCACGGTGCGCGGATCGATCTGCGCAATCGCATGCACGGCGAGACCGTCGAGGGTGCGCAGGTGTCGATCCTGTTCCTGCAGATGGCGAGCGATACGCCAGGCGCCGAATCCGGCGCGCAGGGCGGGACGGCTCCCGCCAAGACAAAAGCAAGTGTGCAGACAAAGGCAGCGTAAATGGCAACCATCCTGGTGGTAGATGATGAAATGGGCATCCGGGAATTGCTCTCGGAGATCCTCAGCGATGAAGGACATGTCGTCGAGGCGGCGGAGAACGCGCAAGCCGCGCGGGAATACCGCCTGAATCAAGCGCCCGATCTCGTGCTGCTCGATATCTGGATGCCCGATACCGACGGCGTCACGCTGCTCAAGGAATGGGCGGCGCAGGGCCTGTTGACGATGCCCGTGATCATGATGTCCGGGCACGCGACGATCGACACGGCCGTCGAGGCGACGAAGATCGGCGCGCTCGATTTCCTCGAGAAGCCGATCGCGCTGCAGAAGCTGCTGAAGTCCGTCGAGCACGGTCTCGCGCGCGGCGCGGCGCCGGTGTCCGTCAACGCGGCGGCGAAAGCCGGTATCGGGCAAGCATCGGGGCCGGCGGCCGTCGCATCCGCGGCTGCGCTGCCGACGCTCGGCGACGACATGGTCACGGCGCTCGGCCTCGCGGGCCAGACGGCCGCGATTCCGTTCGACATCCCGTTGCGCGAAGCGCGCGACGCATTCGAGCGCGCGTACTTCGAATATCACCTCGCGCGCGAGAACGGCAGCATGACGCGCGTCGCGGAGAAGACGGGCCTCGAGCGCACGCACCTTTATCGCAAGCTCAAGCAGCTCGGCGTCGAGCTCGGCAAGAAGCCGTCCGAAGGCGCCGCATAAAATATTTCGCGAAAACACTTGCGCAAGTGATGAGGGCTGGATATAATTTCTCTTCTTCGTTGGCCCGGTAGCTCAGTTGGTAGAGCAGCGGATTGAAAATCCGCGTGTCGATGGTTCGATTCCGTCCCAGGCCACCAGCAGTTCCAACCCCAAGAATCGGAAGGTTCTTGGGGTTTTTCGTTTGTGGTGGGTTTGCGCGGCATCGGCGGCGCGCCCGGCAGCATTCGCCGGGGCGTGATAAAATCCGTGCCCGCTCAATGACTTAGCGCATCGCTTCATGCGCACGGCAGGGCAGCCCGCAGGCGCCGCCGTGACGCGCGGCAACGATGCCGCGCGATGGGCGGTATAAGCGCGCCGCCGCGTTCGCGGCCGACCGCGCTGCCTATACTGGTCGAGCCGGCGCAGGCCGGCACGCGTCGGGCCGTCCGGCGGCAGCCGGCCCCGGGGCGCAGCGCGACGCGAGCCTACACATTCACGGAGTATCACGGTGATTCGGACAGACGCTAAAGACGGCGCGCTCGTGTTGTTTTCCGGCGGGCAGGACTCGGCCACGTGCGTGGCCTGGGCCCTGGAACGCTATCAGACGGTCGAGACGCTCGGCTTCGATTACGGCCAGCGCCATCGCGTCGAACTCGAATGTCGCGAAGGCGTGCGCGATGCGCTGAAGCACCGGTTTCCCGCATGGGCGGGCCGCCTCGGCGACGATCACATGATCGATCTGTCGGTGCTCGGCGCGATCAGCGATACGGCGATGACGCGCACGATCGAGATCGAGACTGCGGCGAACGGATTGCCGAACACGTTCGTGCCGGGCCGCAACCTGCTGTTCATGACGATCGCGGCCGCGATCGCCTATCGCCGCGGTCTGCGCGTGCTGGTCGGCGGGATGTGCGAGACCGATTTCTCGGGCTACCCGGACTGCCGCGACGACACGATGAAGGCGCTGCAGGTCGCGCTGAACCTCGGGATGGATACGCGCGTCGTGCTCGAAACTCCGCTGATGTGGCTGGACAAGGCGCAGACGTGGCAACTCGCCGAGCAACTCGGCGGCGAGGCACTAGTCGAGCTGATCCGCGTCGAGACGCACACGTGCTACGTGGGCGAGCGCGCGGAGCTGCACGACTGGGGTTTCGGCTGCGGCGAATGCCCGGCCTGCAAGCTGCGCAAGCGCGGCTACGAGGCCTACCTGAAGGGCGAGCGGGTGACCGAAGCACCGCTGTGACGCGGGTGCGGCGGCAGCGCCGGATGAATAACGGATTCTGATCGACAACGAGCGGCGCGAGCCGGACGAAGCACGATGACTTACGCGGTCAAGGAAATTTTCTACACGTTGCAGGGCGAGGGCGCGAACGCGGGCCGTCCGGCCGTGTTCTGCCGGTTCGCCGGCTGCAATCTGTGGTCGGGCCGCGAAGAGGATCGTGCGGACGCCGTGTGCCGTTTCTGCGATACGGACTTCGTCGGCACCGACGGCGAGAACGGCGGCAAGTTCAAGGACGCCGAAGCACTCGTCGCGACGATCGCCGGCCTGTGGCCGGACGGCGAAGCGCATCGCTTCGTCGTCTGCACGGGCGGCGAGCCGATGCTGCAGCTCGACCAGCCGCTCGTCGACGCGCTGCATGCGGCGGGCTTCGAGATCGCGATCGAGACCAACGGCTCGCTGCCGGTGCTCGAGACGATCGATTGGATCTGCGTGAGCCCGAAGGCCGACGCGCCGCTCGTCGTCACGAAGGGCAACGAACTGAAGGTCGTGATCCCGCAGGACAACCAGCGGCTTGCCGACTACGCGAAGCTCGATTTCGAGTATTTTCTCGTGCAGCCGATGGACGGCCCGTCACGCGATCTCAATACGAAGCTCGCGATCGACTGGTGCAAGCGGCATCCGCAGTGGCGGCTGTCGATGCAGACCCACAAATATCTGAACATTCCCTGAGCCACGGCTTTTGACATCGTGCTGATTACCCGAAAACTCGAATTCGACGCGGGCCACCGCATTCCCGATCACCGCAGCCAGTGCCGGAACCTGCACGGCCACCGCTACGTGCTCGAAGTCACGCTGCGCGGCGATCTCGTCGATACCGAGGGGGCGCCCGACCGCGGCATGGTGATGGATTTCGCCGACGTGAAGGCGCTCGCGGTCGAGCACCTCGTCAACAAGTGGGATCACGCGTTCCTGGTCTACGCGCGCGACGAAGTCGTGCGCTCGTTCCTCGAGCAGATGGCCGACCACAAGACCGTCGTGCTCGACCGGATCCCGACCGTCGAGAACCTCGCGGCGATCGCGTTCGACATCCTCGCGAACGTGTACGACGCGCACTACGGCGTGAACCTGCGCCTGGAACGCGTGCGCTTGTACGAAACGCCGAACTGCTGGGCCGACGTCGAACGCCAGCCCGGTCGCTGATCCTGCCGTTTCGGCAGCCTCGCCAACCGGCGCGGGCTGCCTGCCACCGCGCCGTGCGGCCTTGTCCGGCGCCGCTCTCCGCCTGTTCCCACATTCCGCGTAACGCCGCGCTATGATCGCTGCGTGGCACCGGAAAACGCATCCGTGCGCCAGCGCGCTGCCCGCGCTGTCAGATCGGCCGCCCACGGCCGACTGACGTTCCAGGGCCCCGTGTTGCGCCCGCTTCGCTTGTTGCTTGTCCCGTTCGATTGCCGTTCCGTCCCGGAGGCCGTATCGATGAGCACGCTCACCAATTCCCTCAAACAACGTCTGCATGACGGCGACGAGCCGCTGTACGGCCTGTGGCTGTCGCTCGGCTGCGAAACGGCCGCGGAAGCGCTCGCGCACGCCGGCTACGACTGGCTCTGCATCGACATGGAGCACGCGCCGAACGACAGCCGCGACGTCGCGTCGCAACTGCGCGCGCTGGCCGCCGCGCACCTGCCGAGCGAGCCCGTCGTGCGCGTGCCGGGGCGCGAGCCGTGGCTCGTGAAGCGCGCGCTCGACGCCGGCGCGCGCACGCTGATGTTCCCGTGCATCGAGACGCCCGACGAGGCCGCGCACGCAGTGCGGCTCACGCGCTTCCCGTCGCCGGATTCCCCCGACGGGCTGCGCGGCGTGGCCGGCATGGTGCGTGCGGCGGCGTTCGGCATGCGCCGCGATTACCTGCAGACGGCGAACGCGCAGGTCGCGGTGATCGTGCAGATCGAATCGGCGCGCGGTATCGATGAAGTCGAGCGGATCGCCGCGACGCCGGGCGTCGATTGCCTGTTCGTCGGCCCGGCCGATCTGGCGGCGAGCCTCGGGCATCTCGGCGACAGCCGCCACCCGGACGTCGAAACCGCGATGGCGCGCGTGCTCGCGGCCGGCAAGCAGGCCGGCGTCGCGGTCGGCATCTTCGCGAACGATACCGCGACCGCGCGCCAGTATCGCGAGGCCGGCTACCGGATGATCACGCTGTCGGCCGACGTGAGCTGGCTGCTGCGCGCGACGCGCCAGGCGCTGCAGGAGGTGCGGTCATGAACGGCGGCGACGGCGCGAGGCCCGGCAGCGCGCGGCGTACGGCCGGCGTATGCGCGCGGATCGGCACGATGCTCGGGCTGTGGGCCGTGTGCATCGCGGCGGTCGCGCAGAATGCGCCGCACGCGAAGCCGGACCCGGCGCGCGAGACGCAATCCGCGGTGGCCGACTACAACGCCGGCGACTATCGCGCGGCGCTGGTGCAGTTTCACGACGCGGCCGAACGCGGCGACCGGCTCGCGCAGTTCAACTACGCGATGATGCTGCTCACCGGCGTCGGCGTGACCGCGAACGTCGACGAAGGGCTGCGCTGGCTGAAGCGGGCGGCCGACGCGAACATGTCGCATGCGCAGTACGTGTACGGGCGGATGTTCGACGACGGCGAGTTCGTCGCGCGCAATCCGGCCGAAGCGCACCGCTGGTTCCTGCGTGCGGCGAAGCAGGGGCACGTGCAGGCCGAGCTGTCGCTGGCGAACCAGTTTCTCGACGGGCGCGGCACGCCGCGCGACAACCGGCAGGCGTTCGCGTGGTACAAGCAGGCAGCCGACGCGGGCGAGCCGACCGCGCAGTACGTGACCGCATCGTTCTACGAGCGCGGCGGCGACGGCGTCACGCAGAACCTGAACATCGCGCGCGCGTATTACGCGGCCGCGGCGGCGCAGGGCGACGAGACAGCCGGACTGAAATTCAAGGAGCTGAGCGCGCGCCTGAAGACGCCGGAGCCGGCATCGGGCGCCGGCGCGGACCACGGGAGCCCGCGCGCGCCGCCGCAGTGAGCGGGCGGCACGCACCGCATTCGACCTGCCCAAGGAAAAACGGCGCACGAGGCGCCGTTTTCTTTGCCGCAGACTGCTCTGCCGGCGGCCGCGTACCGTGCCGCGGCGTCAGCTCTTCATCAGCCGCCGCTGTCGCCCGACGCTCATGATCATCCCGATCGCGATGCCGAGCGTCGTGAGCGCGGTGCCGCCGTAGCTCATGAACGGCAAAGGCACGCCGACGACGGGCAGCACGCCGCTCACCATCCCGATGTTGACGAACGCATAGACGAAGAACGCGAGCGTGAGCGAGCCCGCGAGCAGCCGGCCGAACAGCGTCGCGCCCTGCGCGGCGATGTAGAGCCCGCGCGCGATCAGCGCCATGTAGAGCGTCAGCAGCACGAGGCCGCCTGCGAGCCCCCATTCCTCCGAGAACACCGCGAAGATGAAGTCGGTGTGTTTCTCCGGAATGAACTCGAGGTGGGCTTGCGTGCCCTTCAGATAGCCCTTGCCGAGCACGCCGCCCGAGCCGATCGCGATCACGGCCTGGATCGTGTGGAAGCCCTTGCCGAGCGGGTCGGAAGTCGGGTCGAGCAGCGTGCACACGCGGTGCTTCTGGTAGTCGTGCATCAGCGGCCACTGCACGTCGGGCTGGCAGATGCGCTCTTCGAACACGGCGATCGAGCCGACCGCGATCACGCCCGCGACGAGCACCGGCACGATCAGCTTGAACGACAGGCCGGCGAGGTAGATCACGAAGAAGCCGGCCGCGAACACGAGCAGGCCCGTGCCGAGGTCGGGCTGCTTGGCGATCAACCCGACCGGCACCATCAGGATCCCGAACGCGGCGACGAAGTCGTACCAGCGCAGCCCGCCTTCGCGGCGCTGGTAATACCACGCGAGCATCAGCGGTGTCGCGATCTTGAGGATTTCCGACGGCTGGATCACGACGCCGACGTTCAGCCAGCGCTTCGCGCCCTTCTTGGTCATCCCGAACAGCGCGACCGCGATCAGCAGCGCGACCCCGAACGAATACAGCGGGACCGCGAAGCGCATCAGCGTCGTCGGCGGAATGTTGGCGATCACCCACATCAGCACGAACGTCAGCAGGATGTTGCGCAATTGGTCCTCGACGCGGCCCGGCATGTCGATCGACGCGCTGTACAGCGTGACGATGCCGACGCACAGCAGCAGGAACACGATGAGGGCGAGCGGGCGGTCGAAGCCCGCGAACATCTGCTTGATCTTGTCGAGCCAGGCGCGCTTGTCGAATTGCATGCCTTTCTCCGTTAATGAGCGGTGCCGGCGTTCGCCGCTTTCGCGGCGGCCAGGGCACGGGAGTTGTCGTCGCGCGGCGCGGTGGCGAGCGGCTGCGCGTCGCTGGCGGGCCGGCGCGGCCGGTGCGGGCGCCGGATCGGCGGCAGGCTCGCGGGCATCGGCGCTGCCGCGCTCGCGACGGCCGGTTGCGCCACGCTTGCCCCGGCCGCACCCGATGCAGCGGGCGCCGACGCGGCCGATGCCGCATCCGCCGCGCTGGCCGCGGTCGGCACGACGGGCTGCGCAAGCGCCTTGAAGCCGGCCGCGACGGACACGGTCTTCGAGGCATCGCCGATCACCGGTGCGTTGATCGGCTCGGTCGCCGACGCAGCGGCGGCGACGGCGGCCGCCTCGTTCTCCGGTTTCTGGCGATCGACGAGGTAGAAATCGAGCACGCGGCGTGCGATCGGGCCCGCGGCCTGCGCGCCCCAACCGCCGTTCTCGACGACCAGCGCGATGGCGATCTGCGGATGGTCGACCGGCGCGTACGCGATGAACAGCGCGTGGTCGCGCAAGTGCTCGGCGAGCAGGTGGCCCTTGTAGTTCGAGCCCTGCAGCGAGAACACCTGCGCGGTGCCGGTCTTGCCGGCCGCGAGGTAGGGCGCGCCGCGGAACACCTTGTACGCGGTGCCGGACGGGTTCTCGATCACGTTCTCCATCCCGCGCTTCACGACGTCGATGTCGGCCTGCTTGAGCGGAATCGTTTCGCTTTCCTTCGGCACGGTCAGATGGCGCCCGCGCGTGATGGGATCTTCGACTTCCTTCACGAGGTGGGGCTTCATCACGACGCCGTTGTTCGCGAGCGTCGCGGTGGCGTGCGCGAGCTGCAGGATCGTGAACGAGTTGTAGCCCTGGCCGATCCCGAGGCTGATCGTCTCGCCGTCGAACCACTTCTGCTGCGCGGCCTTCTTGAACGCTTTCTTCTTCCAGTCGGTCGACGGCAGGATCCCGCGCGCTTCGCCCTGGATGTCGATGCCGGTGATCTGGCCGAAACCGAACGGCTTCATGAAGTTCGCGATCGCGTTCACGCCGAGGTCGCGCGCGAGCATGTAGAAGTAGGTGTCGTTCGACACCATGATCGCCTTGTTCATGTCGACCCAGCCCTGGCCCGAGCGCACGTCGTTGCGGAACGTGTGGCCGCCGAACGTGAAGTAGCCGGGATCCTGGAAGCCCCAGCCCGGCGAACGCTTGCCGAGCGTCAGGCCGGCCAGCGCCATGAACGGCTTGTACGTCGAGCCGGGCGGGTAGGTGCCGTGCAGCGGGCGGTTCAGGAGCGGCTTGTCGGTGGAGTTGTTCAGCTCGTCCCAGGTCTGCTGGTCGATGCCGTCGACGAACGAGTTCGGGTCGAAGCTCGGCGACGACACGAACGCGAGCACGTCCCCCGACTTCGGCTCGATCGCGACGAGCGCGCCGCGCTTGCCGGCAAACGCCTGCTCGGCGACCTGCTGCAGCCCGATGTCGAGCGACAGCACGAGGTTGTTGCCGGGCGTCGCCTGCGTGCGCGACAGCGTGCGCACGGGCCGGCCGCCGGCCGTCACCTCGACTTCCTCGAAGCCCGTGAGGCCATGCAGCTCGGTTTCGTAGCTCTGCTCGACGCCGATCTTGCCGATGTAGTCGGTGCCCTTGTAGTTGTTCGCGTCGCGACGCGGATCGTAGTGTTCCTGGTCGCTGTCGTTGTCGTCGCTGATCGCGTCGATGCGATCCTGGTCGCGCTTCGAGATGCGGCCGATGTAGCCGATCACGTGCGCGGCCGTCGTGCCGAGCGGGTATTGGCGGAACAGGCGCGCGCGCACGTCGACGCCGGGGAAGCGGAAGCGCTGCGCGGTGAAGCGCGCGACTTCCGCGTCGGTGAGGCGCGTGCGGATCGGCAGGCTCTCGAAGTTCTTCGAGTCTTCCTGCAGCTTCTTGAAGCGGCGGCGGTCGCGCGCGTCGATCGGGATGATCGCGGACAGCTTGTCGATCGTGTTGTCGAGCGTGTCGTCGAGCTTCGACGGCGTGATCTCGAGCGTGTATGCCGAATAGTTCTTCGCGAGGACCACGCCGTTGCGATCGGTGATGATCCCGCGGTTCGGCACGATCGGCGCGACCGAAATGCGGTTTTCCTCGGCCTGCAGCGCGTATTTGCCGTGCTGCATCAACTGCAGGTAGAAGAAGCGGCTCGCGAGCAGCCCGAAGCAGACGAACACGAACACGCCCGCCGCCGCGACGCGCAGGCGGAACTTCGAGAGCTGCTGTTGGGTGTCGTTGAATTCGGTCATGCGGTTACGATCGGTCTGGCCCGTGCACGGCGAGCGCGCGCGGGCGAGGCGCCGCCCCGGAGCGCGGCGCGCGGGCGTGGGGGCGGCGGGTATTCAAGGTCGGTCCGGCTCAGATGGGGCGCGTATCGTCCGGGTCGACCGGGCGGCGTTGCGGCATCAGCAGCAGGTGGCTCGCGATCGGCCACAGCGCGGCCTCGACGAAGCCGTCCACCAGATAGCGCCAGCCGGGAAACGCGGCGCCCATCACGAGGCGGATCACGAACGGCACCAGCTGCGCGACGACGAGCAGCGGCGTGACGTACAGCACCTGTACGCCGATCGGCATCCACAGCACGCGGCGGTGGATCGTGATCGCGCCGTACGACAGCAGCGTATAGGCAAGCGCGTGCTCGCCGAGCAGCCCCGCGTCATGCACGTCCATCAGGATGCCGAGCGCGAACGCGACGCCCATCCCGACCTTGCGCGGCTGGTGGATGTTCCAGAACAGCAGCACGAGCGCGACGAAATCGGGCACGCCGGGCAGGCGGCCCCACGGCATCAGGTTCAGCAGGAACGCGGCGGCGAGGCTGAAGACGATGAAGTACGGGTTGACCGGCTGCAGGATGTATTGCGGGCGGTTCATCGCTGGGCTCCTGATTGCCCGGCCGCGGGCTTCGCGGGCGCGACGGCGGGCTTGGCCGGAGCGACGGGTGCCGACGGCGCGGGTTTCGCGCCGGGCGCGGCCGCGGCGGCCGCCTTCGCGTTCGCGTCGGCCTTTTCGGCCTTGTCGCCCTTCGCGGCGGCCTTGGCGCCCTTCTTGCCCTTCGCGTTCTTCTCGGCGGCCGGATCGGGCTCGGCCGGGCGCGGCGGGACGTCGTTCTGGTAGTGCAGCACCAGCATCTGGCGCGCGCCGCGCACGGCGGCGACCGGCGCGCAGGTCACGCGCGCGAACGCGGTATCGGCGAGCTTGTCGACGCGCACGACCTTCGCGACCGGCAGGCCCGGCGGGTACACGCCGTCGAGGCCGCTCGTGACGAGTTCGTCGCCGGCGACGAGGTCCGAGCTCGTCGGCACGAAGCGCAGGTCGAGCGAGTCGCCCTTCGGCGTGCCGTAGATCACGCTGCGCAGGCCGGTGCGCAGCACCTGCACGGGAATCGCGAGATCGCGGTCGGTGATCAGCGTGACTTCGGCCTGCAGCGGGAACACGCGCGTGATCTGGCCGATCACGCCGTCCTCGCTGACGACCGGCGCGCCGTTCTGGATGCCCTGCTGCGAACCTTGTCCGATCACGATCTTCTGTGTGAACGGGTCGCTGGTGTCGTACTGGATTTCGACGGGCGTCGATTGCGTCGCGATGTGCTGGCGCAGCTCGAGCACCGCGCGCAGGTGCATGTTTTCCTGCGTGAGCACCGCGGCCTGGTTGGCCTGCGTGGACAATTGCAGGTTGCGCTTGCGCAGCGCGTCGTTCTCGTGGCGCAGCGATGAACCCGTGACGGCGATGTCGGCCGCGCCCATGAACAGGTCACGCGGCACGAGCGCCGCGCGCTGCAGCGGGTACAGCACGGTGCCGAGCACGCCGCGGACGATTTCGAGCGTGCTGAAGCGCGCGTCCGACACGAGGAGCGCGATGGCGAGGGCGACGAAGAAGATGAGCCGCGCGAGCGCGGGCGGACCTTGCTTGAAGAGGGGCGGCGGACTGTATTCCATGGTCGGCGCCGGGCGCGTGTGATCGGTTAAATAATGCTCAGACGCGCAAACGGCGCGGCGGTTCGTTCTGAACGAGCGATCCGGCCACGCCGCGGGTGCGTCATATCAAGCGGGACTGCTTAGGCGATCACTCGTACGAGAAGATGCTGCCCAGCTTGTCCATGCGCTCGAGCGCCATGCCCGAACCGCGTACGACGCAGGTGAGCGGATCTTCGGCGACGAGCACCGGCAGGCCGGTTTCTTCCGCGAGCAGGCGATCGAGGTCGCGCAGCAGCGCGCCGCCGCCCGTCAGCATCATCCCGCGCTCGGCGATGTCGGCGCCGAGCTCCGGCGGCGTCTGCTCGAGGGCGATCTTCACCGACGACACGATCTGGTTCAGCGGATCGGTCAGCGCTTCGAGGATTTCGTTGCTGGAGATCGTGAAGCTGCGCGGAATGCCTTCCGACAGGTTGCGGCCCTTCACTTCCATTTCCTTGACTTCGGAGCCCGGGAACGCGGAGCCGATTTCCTTCTTGATCGCCTCGGCGGTCTGTTCGCCGATCAGCATCCCGTAGTTGCGGCGGATGTAGTTGACGATCGCCTCGTCGAACTTGTCGCCGCCGACGCGCACCGAGCCTTTATAGACGATGCCGCCGAGCGAGATCACGCCGACTTCCGTCGTGCCGCCGCCGATGTCGACGACCATCGAGCCCGTGGCTTCCGACACCGGCAGGCCCGCGCCGATCGCGGCCGCCATCGGCTCCTCGATCAGGTAGACCTGCGACGCGCCGGCGCCATGCGCCGCTTCCTTGATCGCGCGACGCTCGACCTGGGTCGAGCCGCACGGCACGCAGATGATGATGCGCGGCGACGGCGAGAACATGCGCGACTCGTGCGCCGTCTTGATGAACTGCTTGATCATCTGCTCGGTGACGGTGAAGTCGGCGATCACGCCGTCCTTCATCGGGCGGATCGCCTCGATGTTGCCCGGCACCTTGCCGAGCATCTGCTTGGCTTCCTTGCCGACCGCCTGGATCGTCTTCTTGCCGTTGGGGCCGCCTTCCTGACGAATCGACACGACGGACGGCTCATCGAGCACGATGCCCTTGCCGCGCATGTAGATCAGGGTGTTTGCGGTGCCGAGGTCGATCGCCAGATCGTTGGAGAAGTAGCTGCGCAAAAAACCGAACATTCAGAATCCTGTTTCGCTCTGGGCCGGCCCTGCATAGCGAACGCTGAGGGCGGCAGCGGAAAAAATAACAGCCTCGGGAAGCGTGGCGGAAGCGGCCGCCGCGGCGCACGAAGCTGCGAGTGATGTCTACCGGGGATCGCACGAAGCACGCACGGCTTGCCGAAGCGGGGCGAAACGGTGCGGGAAAAGGCTGCCGGGTTTGGGTCGAACGCGTAATGATACCTTATAATTTCACGGTATTTGAATCGAAACGGACGGTATTTTTGCCGCTTCGGCCCCGATTTTTGAGGGTGGGATCGCACCCTCCAACCCCCCGCCGCAGCGCGGTTTTCGATGCGCTGCGCAGCCTTGTTTTTCCGGTGATCGCATGGCCCTGACCCTGACCGATGTGAAACGCATCGCGCACCTGGCGCGACTCGAAATGGCCGACGCCGACGCCGAGCATACGCTCGGCCAGCTCAATGAATTCTTCGGCCTCGTCGAGCAGATGCAGGCGGTCGACACCGCCGGCATCGCGCCGCTCGCCCACCCGATCGAACAGATCCAGGAAGTCGCGCAGCGCCTGCGCGACGACGCCGTGACGGAAGTCGTCAATCGCGACGACAACCAGCGTCCGGCGCCGGCCGTCCAGGACGGCCTCTATCTCGTGCCGAAGGTGATCGAGTAAGCATTCGATGACAAGCGCGCCGCCTTCGCGCCGCGCGCCACCCAGAATTCCCAGGAAAACCACTCAATGCACGCAAAAAGCCTGACCGAACTGCGCGCCGCGCTCGCCGCCAAGGAATGCTCGGCCGTCGAGCTCGCGCAGCTCTACCTGAAACGGATCGACGCGGCACGCGACCTGAACGCGTTCGTCCATGTCGACGCCGACCTCACCCTCGCGCAGGCGAAGGCCGCCGACGCCGAACTCGCGCGCGGCGCGGGCGGCGCGCTGACCGGCCTGCCGATCGCGCACAAGGACGTGTTCGTCACGCGCGGCTGGCGCTCGACCGCCGGCTCGAAGATGCTCGCGAACTACGAGAGCCCGTTCGACGCGACCGTCGTCGCCCGCCTGCAGGCGGCCGGCATGGTCACGCTCGGCAAGACCAACATGGACGAGTTCGCGATGGGCTCGTCCAACGAAAATTCGGCGTTCGGCGCCGTGAAGAACCCGTGGGACACGAACGCCGTGCCGGGCGGCAGCTCGGGCGGCAGCTCGGCGGCCGTCGCCGCGCGTCTCGCGCCGGCCGCGACCGGCACCGACACCGGCGGCTCGATCCGCCAGCCCGCGTCGTTCGCGGGCGTGACGGGCATCAAGCCGACCTACGGCCGCGTGTCGCGCTACGGGATGATCGCGTTCGCGTCGTCGCTCGACCAGGGCGGCCCGATGGCGCAAAGCGCGTCCGACTGCGCGCTGCTGCTGAACGCGATGGCCGGCTTCGACGAGCGCGACTCGACGAGCCTCGAGCGCGACGACGAAGATTTCACGCGCCACATCGGCCAGCCGTGGACGCCGGGCAACGATGCGGGCAAGCCGCTCGCGGGCCTGCGCATCGGCCTGCCGAACGAATATTTCGGCGACGGCCTCGCCGACGACGTGCGCGCGTCGATCGACGCGGCGCTCAAGCAGTACGAGGCGCTCGGCGCGACGCTCGTGCCGGTGTCGCTGCCGAAGACGGAACTGTCGATCCCCGTGTATTACGTGATCGCGCCGGCCGAGGCGTCGTCGAACCTGTCGCGTTTCGACGGCGTGCGCTTCGGCCACCGCGCCGCGCAGTACGGCGATCTGCTCGACATGTACAAGAAGTCGCGCGCGGAAGGCTTCGGCCCCGAGGTGAAGCGCCGTATTCTCGTCGGCACCTACGTGCTGTCGCACGGCTACTACGACGCGTACTACCTGCAGGCGCAGAAGATCCGCCGCATCATCGCGAACGATTTCCAGGAAGCGTTCAAGTCCTGCGACGTGATCATGGGCCCGGCGTCGCCGACGGTCGCATGGGATCTCGGCGCGAAGGGCGACGATCCGGTGCAGATGTATCTCGCGGATATCTACACGCTGTCGGTGAGCCTCGCAGGCCTCCCCGGCATGAGCGTGCCGTGCGGCTTCGGCGCCGGCGCGAACGCGAAGCGCCCGGTCGGTCTGCAGATCATCGGCAACTATTTCAACGAAGCCCGGATGCTGCAGGTCGCCGACGCGTTCCAGCGCGCGACCGACTGGCACAAGCAAGTTCCGGCGGGGGTGTAAGCATATGACTCAATGGGAAGTCGTCATCGGTCTCGAGACGCACGCGCAACTGTCGACCGTCTCGAAGATTTTCTCCGGCGCGTCGACGCAGTTCGGCGCCGAGCCGAACACGCAGGCCTGCCCGGTCGACCTGGCGCTGCCGGGCGTGCTGCCGGTGCTGAACCGCGGCGCGGTCGAACGCGCGATCCGCTTCGGCCTCGCGATCGGTTCGACCATCGCGCCGCGCAGCATCTTCGCGCGCAAGAATTATTTCTACCCCGATCTGCCGAAGGGCTATCAGATCAGCCAGTACGAGATTCCGGTCGTGCAGGGCGGCCAGATCACGATCCAGGTGCCCGCCAACGAAAAGGCCGGCAAGGAAGCGTACGAGAAGACGGTCAACCTGACCCGCGCGCACCTCGAGGAAGACGCGGGCAAGTCGCTGCATGAAGACTTCGCCGGGATGACGGGGATCGACCTGAACCGCGCGGGCACGCCGCTGCTCGAGATCGTCACCGAGCCGGAAATGCGCAGCGCGGCCGAGGCCGTGGCCTACGCGAAGGCGCTGCACGCGCTCGTCGTGTGGCTCGGCATCTGCGACGGCAACATGCAGGAAGGCTCGTTCCGCTGCGACGCGAACGTGTCGGTGCGGCCGGTCGGCCAGGAGAAGTTCGGCACGCGCGCCGAGATCAAGAACCTGAACTCGTTCCGGTTCCTCGAGGAAGCGATCAACTACGAAGTGCGCCGCCAGATCGAGCTGATCGAGGACGGCGGCGAGGTCGTGCAGGAAACGCGCCTCTACGATCCGGACAAGCGCGAGACGCGTTCGATGCGCAGCAAGGAAGACGCGCACGACTACCGCTACTTCCCCGACCCCGACCTGATGCCGCTCGTGATCGGCCGCGACTGGGTCGAGCGCGTGCAGGCCGGGATGCCCGAGCTGCCGGCCGCGATGCAGCAGCGTTTCGTCGAGCAGTACGGCGTGTCCGCGTACGACGCGGGCGTGCTGACGTCGAGCAAGGCGATGGCCGCGTACTTCGAGGCCGTGGTCGCGAAGGCCGGTGCGGCGAACGCGAAGATCGCCGCGAACTGGCTGATGGGCGACGTGTCGTCGCAGCTGAACCGCGACGGCATCGAGATCGACGCGATTCCCGTCTCGGCCGCGCAGCTCGCGCTGGTGCTGCAGCGCATCGCCGACGGCACGATCTCGAACAAGATCGCGAAGGAAATCTTCGCGACGATCTGGGACGAGAAGGCGACCGACGAAGGCGCGGCCGACCGCATCATCGACGCGAAGGGCCTGAAGCAGATCTCCGACACCGGCGCGCTGGAAGCGATCATCGACGAGGTGCTGGCGGCGAACGCGAAGTCGGTCGAGGAGTTCCGCGCCGGCAAGGAAAAGGCGTTCAACGCGCTGATCGGCCAGGCGATGAAGGCGACCAAGGGCAAGGCCAATCCGCAGCAGGTCAACGAGTTGCTGAAGAAGAAGCTCGGCTGAGCATGGCCGCGCGCCTGAACCGCGCCTGACGACGGGCCGCCGCCGAACCTGTTCGGGGCGGCCCGTCGTTTTGGTGCATGCGGTATCGTGTGCGCGTGTGCGTCGCACCGTCCAACGGAGGAACGAATGGCGAAACAACCGTCGCTCGACGATTTCCGCGTGCCGTACAGCACGCGCGAGAAGGAAGCCGCCGCATTCACGCTCGATGCGTTCGATCCGGCCGCGAAGCCGTTCTCGTCGGGGTCGAAGGATGCCGACCGCGAACGGCTGTCGGCCGTGTCGACCGAGCTCGACGTACAGCAGGAGCGCCTGCACACGCAGCAGAAGAAGCGTGTGCTGCTCGTGCTGCAGGGGATGGATACCAGCGGCAAGGACGGCACCGTGCGCGCGGTGTTCCGCGAGGTCGACCCGCTCGGCCTGCGCGTCGTGTCGTTCAAGGCGCCGACGCCGATCGAGGCCGTGCACGACTTCCTGTGGCGCGTGCATCTGCAGGCGCCGGCCGCGGGCGAACTCGCGATCTTCAACCGCAGCCACTACGAAGACGTGCTCGTGCCGCGCGTGCTCGACGCGATCGACAGCAAGGAATGCGAGCGCCGCTACCGGCAGATCCGCGATTTCGAGACGATGCTGTTCGAGAACGGCACGACGATCATCAAGTGCTTCCTGCACATCTCGAAGGACGAGCAGCGCGAGCGGCTGCAGGCGCGCATCGACGATCCGACCAAGCACTGGAAGTTCGACATCGCCGATCTCGACGCGCGCAAGCACTGGGACGCGTACCAGTCGGCGTACCGCGACGCGCTCGCCGCGACGTCGGCCGAGCATGCGCCGTGGTACGTGATCCCGGCGAACTCGAAGACCCATCGCAACGTGATGATCGCCGAGCTGCTGCTGCGCACGATGACCGACATGAAGCTCGAATTCCCGCCGCCGAAGCCGGAACTCGAGGGCGTGAAGATCCGCTAGGCTGCGATCCTGTAACAACATCGAACTGAACTGAACAACGGAACCCGACATGATGCGAGTGATTACCGCCAACCTGAACGGCATCCGCTCCGCCGCGAAGAAGGGCTTCTTCGAATGGCTCGGCGAACAGAACGCCGATTGCGTGTGCGTGCAGGAAATCAAGGTATCGGCCGACGACCTGCCGGCCGAATTCGTCGAGCCGCACGGCTTCAGGAGCTACTTCCACCACGCCGAGAAAAAGGGCTACAGCGGCGCGGGCGTGTACAGCCGCCACGAGCCCGATGACGTGATCATCGGCTTCGGCAGCAGCGAATTCGACGCCGAGGGGCGCTACGTCGAGGCGCGCTACGGCAAGCTGTCGGTCGTGTCGGTGTACGTGCCGTCCGGCTCGAGCGGCGAAGAGCGGCAGCAGGCGAAGTACCGCTTCATGGACGAGTTCATGCCGCACCTCGCCGAGCTGAAGAAGAAGCGCGAGGTGATCCTGTGCGGCGACGTGAACATCGTGCACAAGGAAATCGACATCAAGAACTGGAAGAGCAACCAGAAGAACTCGGGCTGCCTGCCGGAAGAGCGGGCGTGGCTCACGCAGTTGTTCGACGATGTCGGCTACGTCGACGTGTTCCGCACGCTCGACCCGCGCCCCGAGCAGTACACGTGGTGGAGCAACCGCGGCCAGGCGTACGCGAAGAACGTCGGGTGGCGGATCGATTACCAGATCGCGACGCCGGGCGTGGCCGGCACCGCGAAGCGCACGTCGATCTTCAAGGACATCAAGTTCAGCGATCACGCGCCGCTGACGGTGGATTACGACTACAAGAAGTGAGCGTCGGCGCGGCGCGACGCCGCGCGCGTCGCCGTCGAGCCGTCCGGTCGCCGGATGCGAAAACGGGCCGCATGTCGAACATGCGGCCCGTTTCGTCTGGCGCGTTGCTTACTGCTTGATCGACGCCATGTCGATCACGAACCGGTACTTCACGTCGCTCTTCAGCATCCGCTCGTAAGCGGCATTGATCTGCTGCATCGGAATCGTTTCGATATCCGACGTGATGCCGTGCTCCGCGCAGAAGTCGAGCATTTCCTGCGTCTCCGCGATCCCGCCGATCAGCGAACCCGCGAGGCGGCGGCGCTTGAAGATCAGGTTGAACACCTGCGGCGACGGATGGTCGTGCTCCGGCGCGCCGACGAGCGTCATCGTGCCGTCGCGCTTCAGCAGGTGCAGGAACGGGTTCAGGTCGTGCTGTGCGGCGACCGTGTTCAGGATGAAGTCGAAGCTGTTCAGGTGCGCGTTCATCTGCGCCTCGTCCTTCGAGATCACCACTTCATGCGCGCCGACGCGCTTGCCGTCCTCGACCTTCGACGGCGACGTCGTGAACAGCACGACGTGCGCGCCCATCGCGCGCGCGAGCTTCACGCCCATGTGGCCAAGCCCGCCGAGGCCGACGATCCCGACCTTCTTGCCGGGGCCGACGTTCCACTGGCGCAGCGGCGAATAGGTCGTGATCCCCGCGCACAGCAGCGGCGCGGCGCCGGCCGGGTCGAGCGTCTCGGGCACGCGCAGCACGAATGCCTCGTCGACCACGAGTTGCGTCGAATAGCCGCCGTACGTGACGTCGCCGGTCACGCGGTCCTGGCCGTTGTACGTGCCGACGAAGCCGTTTTCGCAATACTGCTCGAGGCCTTCCGCGCAGCTCGGGCAGGTGCGGCACGAGTCGACGAGACAGCCGACGCCGACCAGCTCGCCGACCTTGAAGCGCGATACCTGCGGGCCGGTCGCGGTCACGCGGCCGACGATTTCATGGCCCGGCACGACCGGGTAGATCGTGTTGCGCCATTCGTTGCGGGCCTGGTGCAGGTCCGAGTGGCAGACGCCGCAGTAGAGCACCTCGATCTGGACGTCGAGGTCGCGCAGCGCGCGGCGCTGGAATTCGAACGGGGCGAGCGGCGACTGCGCGTCGGTCGCCGCGTAAGCGTAGGTTGTGCTCATGCAGGGGCTCCTTGTCCGGGAAAACGTCCGGCGAATCAGACTGCCGCCGCATCATGTGGCGACGCGGCGAGACAGGTGCCCATCGTAAGGAGCGAGCCGCGTCGGCGAAATACACGAAGGTCTCGAAGATTTGCCTATTCCTCTCGAATTACACGCGAACGGCCGTCAAAATGCTTTCACGGTGCTACATTGCAAGCCTGATTCTCTTGCCGGACAGGACGACGCCGATGAGCTTCCAGCCCCTTTTCGACGACGCGGGCGACCGTGTGCGGCGCCGCATGATCGAGCTGCATGCGCGCCTCGCGCCGAACGACGGCGATACGCAGGCGGCGCTCGACGGCGTGCGCTTCTTTCGCGTGAGCCGCCCCGTGCCGCGCATGCCGGTGCTGTACGAGCCGAGCATCATCGTCGTGTGCCAGGGCCGCAAGCTCGGCTATCTCGGCGACCGCTCGTTCGTCTACGACGCGCAGCAGTATCTCGTGCTGTCGGTGCCGCTGCCGTTCGAATGCGAGACCTTCGCGAGCATGGACGAGCCGTTTCTCGCGATCTCGATCCGCGTCGATCTCGCGGTGATCGCCGAGCTCGCGATCCTCCTCGACGAGACGCTCGGTGCGGCGGTCAGCGAGCCGCACGGCGTCTATTCGACGCCGCTCGATGCGCCGCTCGCCGACGCGGTGGTGCGGCTGCTCGAAGCGCTCGCGTCGCCGCACGACACGCGCGTGCTCGGGCCGGCGATCATGCGCGAGATCGCGTACCGCGTGCTGACGGGCGCGCAGGGCGACGCGATTCGCGCGGCGCTCGTCCAGCAACATCATTTCGGCCGCATCGCGAAGGCGCTGCGGCGCATTCATGCGGACCTGAAGGCCGATCTCGACGTCGAGACGCTCGCGCGCGAGGCCGGGATGAGCCTCGCGGTGTTCCACGCGCAGTTCAAGCACGTGACGGCGACGTCGCCGATGCAGTACGTGAAGGCCGCGCGCCTGCATCAGGCGCGGTTGATGATGGTGCAGGACGGCCTCGGGGCCGGTGCCGCCGCGGCGCGGGTCGGCTATGCGAGCGCGTCGCAGTTCAGCCGCGAGTTCAAGCGGCTGTTCGGCCGCAGCCCCGGAGACGACGTGCGCTGGATGCGCGAAAGCGGCACCAGGCCCGTCGAGTCGGAAGTCGGCGCGTAGCGCCAGGGCTCATGTGCCGGCGATGCGCGGCAGGGAAACTGCCGGATGCCGCGCTCAGCGCCGCACGATCTTGCGCCGCTGCGCGCTGATGCCCGCGTAGTCGGGCAGCGTGTCGACCCGTTTGCCGACTGCCTTCGCATACAGCGGCATCAGGTCCGGTAGGCGGTTCAGCAGGTCCTGCCGCCGCGTGGCGCTGTACGGGTGCGTGTAGATGAAGCCCGACGTCCTGTTCGCGCGCGTCGCCGCCGCGAGCTTGTCCCACAGCGTGATCGCCGCGCGCGGATCGAAGCCCGCGCGGGCGGCAATGTCGCCGCCGATCACGTCGGCTTCGGTTTCGTCGGTCGGGTCGTAGCGCAGCGTCTGCAGACGCGCGCCGAGATTCAGCGCCTGCGGCAGCGGATCGCCGACGCCGAACAGCGGCGGCAGCGAGGCCGCGCGCAGCGACGTTTGCGACGTCGTGCTGAAATTGCTGCGTGCGTGTTCGCGCAGCGCATGCGCGATGCCGTGCGCGAGCAGCACGCCGAACTCGTCGTCGTTCAGGCGGACGCGATCGAGCAGTCCGCCGTACACGAGCACCTTGCCGCCCGGCAGGCACGTGACGCGGATGTCGCGCGAGCGGATCGCGTTGACGTCCCATGTCCAGGTCTTCACGCGATCGTTCCACTTCACCGAATACGGCGCGAGCTTCGTGACGATCGCGCGCAGCCGCTTCACGCGCGGCTGGTTCGCGGGCAGCAGGCGGTCGCTGTCGGCGGCAGCCTGCACGATCTGCGCGTATTCGCTCGCGGTGAGTTGTTCGAGCAGCGGCGACGGGATCAGCGTGCGGAACGCGATCGCGTTGCCGTAGCGCACCTGCTGCGACGTCGGGGCATAGGCCTTCGCGGGCACGGCGGCGCCGGTCGGCTGCGCGGCTTCGGCGGCGGATTGCGCACCGGCAGCGGCGGGCGTGGCGGGTGTGGACGGTGCAGCCGGCGCGGTGGCGGGCGCGGCCGCACTCGTGTCGGCTGCCTGTGCGCTTCCCGCCGCGCTGCACGCCGCGATGCCGACGCTCAGCGCGGCGGCGACGCGTGCCGCGCGATGCAGTCGATCATTGCGCACGGCTGGCCTCGCCGTTGCGCGCGGTGCCGTTCCACGGCGCGATCTTGAACAGCAGCAGCATGCCGGGGATCGCGAGCGCGGTGCACACGATGAAGTAGTCGAACCAGCCGATCTTCGCGACGATGAAGCCGCTCGCGGCCGATGCGAGCGTGCGCGGCACGGACGCGAGGCTCGTGAACAGCGCGAACTGCGTGGCCGTGTAGCGCGGGTCGGTCGTGCTCGCGATATACGCGACGAACGCGGCCATCGTCAGGCCGGTGGTGAACGTTTCGGCGGCGTAGACGAGCGCGAGCGCGACCGTCATCGGGCTCAGATGCGGCGTGACCTCGAAGCCGAAGATCGACAGGAACGACGCGAGCGCGTGACTTGCCGCGACCGTGAAGTCGTAAATCACCGCGAGCACCGGCGAGCCGGGGCCGACCTGTGCGAGCCACGCGAAGCCGAGCGTCGACACCATCTGCAGCGCGCCGAAGATCCACAGCCCGCGGCCGATGCCGATCTTCACGAGCCAGATGCCGCCGATGATGCCGCCGGCGACGCTCGCGACGAGCGCGGTGGTTTTCGCGACGATGCCGATTTCGGTGCGCGAGAAGCCGATGTCGAGGAAGAACGACGTCGACAGCGTGGTCGCCATCGTGTCGCCGATCTTGAACAGGAAGATGAACGCGATGACGAGCAGCGCGCCGCTCCAGCCGTCGCGCTGGATGAATTCGCGGAACGGCAGCACGATCGCGTCGCGCAGGTTGCGCGGCGGCGCGCCGACCACCTCGGGCTCGCGCACGAGCAGCGTCATCAGGATGCCCGGCAGCATGAATGCGCCGGTGATCGCGAACACGACGTCCCACGGCATGTGGTCGGACAGGATCAGCGCCAGCGAGCCGGGGATCAGCGCGGCGAGCTTGTACGCGTTCACGTGCACGGCGTTGCCGAGGCCCTGCTCGGTGTCGCGCAGCAGTTCGCGGCGATACGCGTCGATCACGATGTCGGAGCTTGCGCCGAAGAACGCGACGAGCGTCGTGAGCGCAGCGACCGTCCAGATCGAGTCGCGCGGCGACACGAAGCCGAGCGCGGCGATCGCGCCGGCGACCAGCACCTGCGTGAGCAGCATCCAGCCGCGCCGGCGGCCGGGCCGCCAGCCGGGCAGGCGCGGGATGAAGCGGTCCATCAGCGGCGCCCACAGGAACTTCCACGTATACGGGAACTGGATCAGCGCGAACAGGCCGATTTCCTTCAGGTTCACGCCTTCGGAGCGCAGCCATGCCTGCACGAGGTAGACGAGCGTGAACAGGGGCAGCCCCGACGTGAAGCCGAGGAACACGCAGATCAGCATGTGCGTGTTCAGATAGGCGCGCCAGCCGGGATGATCCTCGTGAGCAGTGAGTGCGGGCGCCTCGTGTGGCGTTTTGGACATGGACGGAAACCGGGTAGCGTTGACTTGATTGCGGCGGCAGCGCAGGCGGCGCGGGCGGCGCAGGAGGGGCGGCCGCACGCGGGTGCGGGCCGGATCATCCGTCAACGGCTCCCCGGCTCAGCTGCGCTTGACGCGGTAGACAGCAAGACTACCACGCCAGTTCGCTCCCCATCGAATCGGCTGGCCTTCGTGCAGCACGATGCGGTCGAGGATCGTGACGCCGACTTCGGGCGCGAGCGCCTCGAAATCCTTGATCGTCAGCACCCGGACGTTCGGCGTGTTGTGCCACTGGTAAGGCAGCGACTTCGACACCGGCATCCGGCCGCGCAGCACCGACAGCCGGTGCGCCCAGTAGCCGAAATTCGGGAACGACACGATGCATTCGCGTCCGACACGCGCGGTTTCGCGCAGGATCGCGGCCGTCTGGTGGATCGTCTGCAGCGTTTGCGACAGGATCGCGAAATCGAAGCTGTGATCCTCGAACAGGCGCAGGCCGTCCTCGAGGTTCTGCTGGATCACGTTGATCCCGTTCTTCGCGCTCGCGAGCACGCCCGCGTCGTTCAGTTCGATCCCGTAGCCGGACACGTCCAGTTCCTCGGACAGCAGCGACAGCAGCGAGCCGTCGCCGCAGCCGAGATCGAGCACGGTCGCGCGCGGTTCGACCCAGCGGGCGATCGCACGGAAGTCCGCGCGTGCGGACAGGGAGTTCAGCGCTTGCTGGTTCATGCACCCACCTCGTTGGCGATTCGTTCGTAATACGCGCGGAGCAGGTTGTGGTAGCGCGCGTCGTCGAGCAGGAACGCGTCGTGGCCGTGCGGCGCGTCGATCTCCGCGTAGCTGACCGTGCGCTTGTTGTCGAGCAGCGCCTTCACGATCTCGCGCGACCGCGCGGGCGCGAAGCGCCAGTCGGTCGAGAAGCTCGCGATCAGGTACTTCGCCTGCGTGTGCGCGAGCGCGGCCGTCAGGTTGCCGTCGAACGCCTTCGCCGGGTCGAAGTAGTCGAGCGCGCGCGTGATCAGCAGATAGGTGTTCGCGTCGAAGTAGTCGGCGAACTTGTCGCCCTGGTAGCGCAGGTACGACTCGACCTCGAATTCGACGTCGAAGCTGAAGTTGTACGCGTCGAGCGCGCCGTCCGCGCGGCGCAGCGCACGGCCGAATTTCTCGGCCATGTCGTCGTCGGAAAGATACGTGATGTGGCCGATCATCCGCGCGACGCGCAGGCCCCGCTTCGGCTTCACGCCGTGCGCGTAGTAGTCGCCGCCGTGGAAGTCGGGATCGGACAGGATCGCCGAGCGCGCGACCTCGTTGAACGCGATGTTCTGCGCGGACAGCTTCGGCGTCGATGCGATGTCGATACAGTGGGCGACGCGGTCCGGATACATCAGGCTCCATGCGAGCGCCTGCATCCCGCCGAGGCTGCCGCCCATCACGGCGGCGAAGCGCTCGATGCCGAACGCGTCGGCGACGCGCGCCTGCGCATGCACCCAGTCCTCGACGGTGACGACCGGAAAGCGCGCGCCATACGGCTTGCCGGACGACGGATCGATGCTCATCGGGCCGGTCGAGCCGAAGCACGAGCCGAGGTTGTTCACGCCGATCACGAAGAAGCGGTTGGTGTCGAGCGGCTTGCCCGGGCCGACCATGTTGTCCCACCAGCCGGTGCTGCGCGGGTCGTCCGCATAGATGCCGGCGACGTGGTGCGACGCGTTGAGCGCGTGGCAGACGAGCACCGCGTTCGAGCGCGCGGCGTTGAGCTCGCCGTACGTCTCGACGACGAGCTGATAGTTGCCGATCACGCTGCCGCTTTGCAAGCGCAGCGGTTCGGCGAAGTGCATGGTCTGTGGAGCGACGATGCCGATCGATTCCATTCGTTCCGCCTTATGACTGGGCGGCTAAACGGTGTCGGCGATGCGCGGAGGCGAAGGTGCGCGGCTGACGACCTCTTTAGCCGCATTTATAGTGAACCGCCGGGACGAAGACGCATCAAGGCCCTGGTCGGTTCGCGCGCCCGCAATCGAGTCAGCAAATCGGCGCGCTTCCGACCTGCCGCCAAGGAGGCGGCAGGTCGGAGGAGTATAGCGGAATTCCGCGGAGCGCGGATTTCGCGGGCCGGCTGCCCCGGCTACTGCAGGATCAGCCGCAAATGCGCATCGGCCTGTTCGCCGGGCGGCCTCTGGAACCCGCCTTTCGCGAACCGGTGCCACTTGCCGATCACGTAGCTGACGAGCAGGCTCGCGCGCGCGGCGGGATCGTAATCGGCCGGCAGCACGAACGGCGCGGCGCCATCGGGCGCCTGCGCCTCGGTACGCGCGACCCGCAGGCACTGCTTGACGGTCGCCTCGATTCGGTCGAGCAACTGGTTCACGCGCTCGGTGAGCCGCTCGTCCTCGCCGACCAGCGCCTCGCCCGTCAGCACGCGCGTCATGCCCGGATTCTTCGCGGCGAAATTGAGCATCGTCAGCGCGATCGTGCGCGCCTGCTGCACGCCGTTCGGCTCCTTTGCGACGATCTGGTTGACGAGCCCGAACAGCGCCTGCTCGATGAACTCGATCAGGCCTTCGTACATCTTCGCCTTGCTGGTGAAATGCCGGTACAGCGCGGCTTCCGACACGTCGAGGCGGGCCGCGAGCGCAGCCGTCGTGATTTTTTCGGGCTTCGGCGCCTCGAGCATCGCGGCGAGCGTCTGCAGGATCATCACGCGGCGCTCGCCCGGTTTCGGGCGCGCGCGGGACGGTGTGGCCCGGTCTTCCGTTACGGCTTGGTCCTGCGGGTAAGTCGGCTGCATTTCTGTCGCCCCGATCGTGTGCCCAGTCGGAGCGATTTTAACGAACGAATGCGCTGGTCGACATATTGGGGGCGGCCGATGTTCGGCAGATGGCCCGGCAGGTGCCCGGTGATCCACACCGTGCCGATGCCGAGGCGCTTGTAGCGCTTCAGGTGGCTGCGGGTATCTTCGACGAGGATCGCGTCTTCGAACCGCGCATGCGCGGCGCGCAAAATCCGGCGCAGCATCGTGTGGTCGGGCTTTGCGCGCCATGTGCGACGGTCGCGCATGTGCTCGATCGCGATCACGCGCTCGAACAGCCGCTCGATGCGCAACTCGCGCAGCACCGCGCGCGCGTAGTTCTCGGGCGCGTTGGTCAGCACGAACTTGCGGCCCGGCAGCGCGGCGACGATGCGCGCGAGGCCGCGCTCGGCGCGCAGCATCGCGGGCAGGTCGGAAAACGTGTGGACGACGCGCAGGAAGTCGTGCGGATCGATCGGGTGATGGCGCGCGAGGCCGAGGAGCGCGGCGCCGTAGCGCTGCGTGTAGCCGGTGCGCAGCCGGTCGGCTTCGGCACGCCCGACGTGGAGCGTGTCGACGATGTACTGCGTCATCGCGCGGTTGATCTCCGGAAAGATCGCGTGCGATGCGTGATGGAGCGTGTTGTCGAGATCGAACAGCCAGACGGGCGCGCCGGCGCGCGGCCGGCTGCGGGAGATGCGCCGGCGTCGCAGCGACGCCGGCAGGTCGGGGCCGGTGGTTGTGCGGCGCGCGCTCAATGCGAGCGGATCATCGTGCCGAACGGCTGCTCGGTCAGGATTTCGAGCAGCACCGAGTGCTCGATGCGGCCGTCGACGATGTGCACCGACTTCACGCCGCTCTTCGCGGCGTCGAGCGCCGACGAGATCTTCGGCAGCATGCCGCCCGAGATCGTGCCGTCCGCGAACAGCGCGTCGATCTCGCGCGCCGACAGGTCGGTCAGCAGGTTGCCGTCCTTGTCCATCACGCCGGGGATGTTGGTCATCATCAGCAGCTTCTCGGCGTTCAACACCGTCGCGAGCTTGCCTGCGACGAGGTCCGCGTTGATGTTGTACGACAGGCCGTCCTCGCCGAAACCGATCGGCGAGATCACCGGGATGAACGCGTCGTCCTGCAGCGCCTTCACGACCGCCGGGTTGATCGCCTCGACTTCGCCGACCTGGCCGATGTCGATGTACTGGCCCGGGTTGTCGCGGTCCGGCATCAGCAGCTTGCGTGCGTGGATCAGGCCGCCGTCCTTGCCCGTCAGGCCCACCGCATGGCCGCCGAAGTGATTGATCAGCATCACGATGTCCTGCTGGACTTCGCCGCCCAGCACCCATTCGACGACTTCCATCGTCTCTTCGTCGGTCACGCGCATGCCCTGGATGAAGGTGCCGGCCTTGCCGATCTTCTTCAGCGCGTGATCGATCTGCGGCCCGCCGCCGTGGACGATCACCGGATTGATGCCGACCAGTTTCAGCAGGATCACGTCGCGCGCGAAGCCTTGCTTGAGCCGCTCTTCCGTCATCGCGTTGCCGCCGTATTTGATCACCACGGTCTTGCCGTGGTAACGGCGGATGTACGGCAGCGCCTCGGCGAGGATTTCTGCCTTCAGCGTGGGGGCGATCTGCGAGAGGTCGATGGGCTCGGACATGGCGGCGGCTCTGGCTGGGAACGGTTGAAACAGGGCGAATTGTACAGGAGTGGCGCAGCGCAGCATCGGGTTTTTGGGCTGGCCGGACGGCCGATCGCACGGGCCGGTCGCCACGCGCGGCGGCCCGCCGGCCATGGTGCCGGACCCCGCGCGGGGCCCCCGTGGCGGCGGCGTGGACAGCGCGACTCGACCCGCGTTGGCGGCCCGCATCGGCCGATCGGCCGACGTGCAAAATCCGCCTGCCGCGCTATGCTTGTCGCGTAGGGTGACTTCATGCCCGCTTCCGCGTTTCCGCCATGACCGATACCGCCGCCGACGCCCGTTCGACTCCGCGCCGTGCGCGCTGCCCGCACTGCGGGCGCGGCTTCGACTGCGGCGCCGGCACGCAGCCGTTCGACTGCTGGTGCGCGTCGATGCCGACCCTGTCCGGCGGCGCGCCGCCGGCGCCCGGTACGCGCTGCCGCTGCCCGGAGTGCCTCGCCGACGAGATCGCCCAGCGCATGGCACGCGCGGCCGGCTGACGGCGCAGGCCCGTGCAATCCGGCTCGACGCCGGCTCGCCCGGTGCTCCGTCCGTCTTCACTGATCCGGCCCCCGGTAGAGGTGCCGGGCGCTAAACGGGTAAACTGCTCGGATGCAACGAATTACCACCACCGGGCGCGTCAACCTCAGTCACCTGTTCTGGCTGCGCAATCTCGCGATCATCGGCCAGCTCGTGACGATCGGCGTCGTGCAGACCTATTTCGGCGTGCATCTGCCGTTGCCGGCGATGCTGATGGTCATCGCGCTCGAAATCGTTTTCAACGCGCTGACCTGGGTGCGCGTGCTGCGCGCGCGGCCCGAGACCAATTTCGAACTGCTCGGCCAGCTGTGGGTCGACCTCGGCGCGTTGTCGGCGCTGCTGTTCCTGTCGGGCGGCACGACCAACCCGTTCGTGTCGCTGTACCTGCCGTCGCTCGCGATCGCGGCGGCCGTGCTGCCGTGGCACCTGATGATCTGGCTCGCGGCGTTTGCGGTCGCGTGCTACGCGGCGCTCGGCTTCGATTCGGTGCCGCTCAACATGGACAATCCGGCGAACCTGTTCGACTACTACCGCACGGGGATGTGGGCGAACTTCATGGTCAGCGTCGGGCTGATCGCATGGTTCGTCGCGCGTATGTCGAACGCGTTGCGCCAGCGCGATGCGGCGCTCGGCGAAGCGCAGGCGCACCTGCTGCGCGACGAGCGGGCGGTCGCGCTCGGCGTGCAGGCCGCCACCGTCGCGCACGAGATGGGTACGCCGCTGTCGACGATCGCGATGCTCGCGGAGGAGCTGCGCGACGCGGCCCGCGCCGATCCGGGGCTCGCGCGCTACGAGGCCGACCTGAAGGTGCTGGAAGAACAGATGACGCTCTGCACGTCGGCGCTTGCGCGCCTGCGCAGCCGGGCGAGCGCGCCGGCGAGCCGCCAGCCGGTGGACGACTGGCTCGACACGTTCGTCGAGCACTGGCGCCTGCGGCATCCGCACGTGCAGTTCGAACTGCTCGGCGCGCGCCCGTCGGGCGTCGGACTCGACGACACCGTCGCGGCCGGCCAGATCCTGACGATCCTGCTCGACAACGCCGCGCGGGCGAGCCCGCACCGCGTGACGCTGGCCGCGAAGCTCGCGCACCACGAGCGGGCTGCGGACCAGATCGAATTCGAGGTATGCGACGACGGCCCCGGCATTCCGGCCGCGTTGCGCGAATCGCTCGGCTCGATGCCGGTCGACAGCACGCAGGGCGGGCACGGGGTCGGCCTGTACCTTGCGTTCAGCGCGGCCGTGCGTCTCGGCGGCGAGATCGAGCTGTCCGATGTCACGCCGCGCGCGACGGGCGGCAACGGGCGCGCCGGTGGCGGCGCGAACGGGCACGCGGCAGCTGCGTCGGGCCAGCGCGCGACCGAACGAGCGGCGACCCCGCCGGACGGCCGCCCGGCCGGCACCCCCGGCCGCGGCACGCGCGCGGTGCTGCGCCTGCCGGTGGCGCGAATCGCGGTGCCGGTCGCCTCAACCAACACGTAGACGGAGAAACCACATGAGCGAGAACAATTTCCTGGTGATCGACGACAACGAGGTGTTCGCGGGCACGCTCGCGCGCGGCCTCGAGCGCCGCGGCTACGCGGTCCAGCAGGCGCACGACAAGGAGGCGGCGCTGCGGCTGGCGGCCGGCGGCAAGTTCCAGTTCATCACCGTCGACCTGCATCTCGGCGACGATTCGGGCCTGAGCCTGATCGCGCCGCTGTGCGACCTGCAGCCCGACGCGCGGATTCTCGTGCTGACCGGCTACGCGAGCATCGCGACCGCCGTGCAGGCGGTGAAGGAAGGCGCCGACAACTATCTGGCGAAGCCGGCGAACATCGAGTCGATCCTGGCAGCTCTGCAGACCAACGCGAGCGAAGTGCAGGCCGACGAGGCGCTCGAGAATCCGGTCGTGCTGTCGGTCGACCGGCTCGAATGGGAGCACATCCAGCGCGTGCTGGCGGAGAACAACAACAACATCTCGGCGACCGCGCGCGCGCTGAACATGCACCGCCGCACGCTGCAGCGCAAGCTCGCGAAGAAGCCGGTGCGGCAGTAAAGGGGCGCGGCGGCATCGGCCGGACGCACCAACGAAAACGGGCGGCCCGCCGGGCCGCCCGTTTCGCATTCGACGCCGCGCGCGTTACAGCACGTAGCGCGACAGGTCTTCGTCCTGCGACACTTCGCCGAGCGCGCGATCGACGTACTTCGCGTCGATCGTCACGCGCTCGCCGGCGTGGTTGCCGGCCGAGAACGACACTTCCTCGAGCAGCTTCTCGATCACCGTGTACAGCCGGCGCGCACCGATGTTCTCGGTCTTCTCGTTGACCGCGTACGCGATCTCGGCGAGGCGGCGGATGCCGTCTTCGGCGAACTCGAGCTGCACGTCTTCGGTGGCGAGCAGCGCCTGGTACTGCTTGACGAGGCTCGCGTCGGTCGCGACGAGGATCGCCTCGAAATCCTTCACCGACAGCGAGTCGAGCTCGACGCGGATCGGAAAGCGGCCCTGCAGTTCGGGAATCAGGTCGCTCGGCTTCGCGAGATGGAACGCGCCGCTCGCGATGAACAGGATGTGATCGGTCTTCACCATCCCGTACTTCGTGTTGACCGTCGTGCCCTCGACGAGCGGCAGCAGGTCGCGCTGCACGCCCTGGCGCGACACTTCGCCGCCGCTGCCTTCGTTGTTGCGCGACGTGATCTTGTCGATCTCGTCGAGGAACACGATGCCGTTCTGCTCGACGTTCTGCACGGCCTTCGTCTTCACTTCCTCGTCGTTGAGCATCTTCGCCGCTTCCTCGTCGGTCAGCAGCTTCAGCGCTTCCTTGATCTTCACCTTGCGGCGCTGCTTCTTGCCGCTGCCGAGGTTCGAGAACATCGAGCGGATCTGCTCGGTCATCTCTTCCATCCCCGGCGGCGCCATGATGTCCATGCCGGCCGACGGCTGCTCGAGGTCGAGCTCGACTTCCTTGTCGTCGAGCTGGCCTTCGCGCAGGCGCTTGCGGAAGGTCTGGCGCGTGGCGTTGTTGTCGTCGTTCGCGTTATCCGCGTTGCCGCCGAAGCCCACCGCGCGCGGTTGCGGCAGCAGGATGTCGAGGATGCGGTCTTCCGCCTGGTCGGTCGCCTTGCTGCGCACCTTGCGCATCTCGGATTCACGCGTCTGCTTGACCGAGATCTCGATCAGGTCGCGCACGATGCTGTCGACGTCGCGGCCGACGTAGCCGACTTCGGTGAACTTGGTCGCTTCGATCTTGATGAACGGCGCGTCGGCGAGCTTCGCGAGGCGGCGCGCGATTTCGGTCTTGCCGACGCCCGTCGGCCCGATCATCAAAATGTTCTTCGGCGTGATTTCCTGGCGCAGCGGGTCGGCGACCTGCTGGCGGCGCCAGCGATTGCGCAGCGCGACGGCCACCGCCTTCTTCGCGTTGTCCTGGCCGATGATGTGCTTGTCGAGTTCCGAGACGATCTCGGCAGGGGTCATGGTGCTCATGGTGCGGTCCTTACTCGATCGTTTCGATGATGCGGTTGTGGTTCGTGTAGATGCACATGTCGCCGGCGATCTCGAGCGATTTCTCGACGATCTCGCGCGGGGACAGCTCGGTGTTCTCCGCGAGCGCGCGGGCCGCGGCCTGCGCATAGGCGCCGCCCGAGCCGATCGCGCAGATGCCGCCTTCCGGGTCGAGCACGTCGCCGTTGCCGGTGATCACGAGCGTGGTGGTCGCATCGGCCGTGATCAGCATCGCCTCGAGGCGGCGCAGCATCCGGTCGGTGCGCCAGTCCTTCGCGAGCTCGACGGCCGCGCGGGTCAGGTTGCCCTGGTGCTTCTCGAGCTTCGCCTCGAAGCGATCGAGCAGCGAGAACGCATCGGCGGTGCCGCCCGCGAATCCGACCAGTACCTGGTTGTTGTAGATCCGCCGCACTTTCCGCGCGCCACCCTTCATGACGATGTTGCCGAGGGTTACCTGGCCGTCGCCGCCGAGCGCGACCTTGTCGCCGCGCCGGACCGAAACGATGGTCGTGCCGTGAAATTGCTCCATCTGCGTTCCTTGAGAAAAACGGGGAAGAGTCGGGCGGCGCGGGGCGCCGCCGCTTGAATCGCAGTGCGCCGGGGAGCGGCCCGGCGCGCGTCCGTTTCATTTTAGGGCGGGCGCCGGGATATCAAGAGGGGGAGGCAAATCGGCCGGCGGGCCGGGAACCGGTGCCGGAAAAACAAAAAGCGCGCGGCAGGCCGCGCGCTTTCGGGAAGCAGCGTGTCGGAGCGGAACGCCGCTCGATCAGTCGCCGAACAGCTTCTGGCGGAGCTCGCGGCGCTCTTGCGCCTCGAGCGACAGCGTGGCCGTCGGGCGCGCGAGCAGGCGCGGGATGCCGATCGGCTCGCCGGTTTCCTCGCACCAGCCGTAATCGCCCGAATCGATGCGGGCGAGCGACTGCTGAACCTTCTTGAGGAGCTTGCGTTCGCGATCGCGCGTGCGCAGCTCGAGCGCGTGCTCTTCCTCGATCGTCGCGCGATCGGCGGGATCGGGGACGATCACCGTCTCGCGCAGGTTCTCGGTCGTCTGGCCTGCGTTCTTGAGGATGTCCGCCTGCAACTGTTCGAGCCGATTTTTGAAGAAGGCGAGCTGATCCTCATTCATGTAATCCTTGTCGCTCATCTTCAGGATTTCGGCTTCGGTCAAGAGTTTCTTCGTCATCTGCTTGCTTCTTCAATGTGCGGCAAATCAGGAGATAGTGCCTGCACTTTGGGATTACCCGCAACTGCGCTTGCAATCATTTGCGATTTGCCGCCGCGGGGCCGAAAGCCTCTGGAAAACCGGTTCTCAAATACCAGGATAGGCCTGGCGCGGAGTTGCGCGCGCTGCGAACCGGTGTGCTGCGCGGCACATTGCATCGGCCGCGGCCGAGAGGCGGATTGGCGATCCGGCGCGGTTGCGATGCCCGGAAAACTGGTTCAGCAAGAACCGGGCCTGTTTGTTGCCGTACTCCAGCGGGCACGTATTGTAACTGAATCGCAAGCGGGCGCCGTATCGGGTCGATCCCCGTCGGCTGCGCCAATATCTAGAAAATATAACGCGCAAATCGCGAAAAAGCGATGACGGCGAAACCCTGCCCGGAAAAGGCACCGCGCAAGCGCCGCGGCCGCCCCGGAAGGCGGCCGCATGGAAGGCGCGCAACGCCGGCCCGAAGGCTCAGGCGAGGCAGGCGTCGAGGCCGTCGGTGATCAGGTCCTGCGGCAGGTCGACGCCGATGAACACCATCTTGTTGGTCTTCTTCTCGACCGGCAGCCACTTCGCGGCGAGGTCGCTGCCCATCATCTGATGGACGCCCTGGAACACGACCTTGCGGTCGACGCCCTTCATGTACAGCACGCCCTTGTAGCGCAGCATCCGTTCGCCGTAGATCTGCAGGATGCCGCCGAGGAAGTCCTCCAGCTTGTTCGGGTCGAACGGGCGGTCATTGCGGTATACGAACGACTTGATCTTGTCGTCGTGATGCGCGTGGTGGTGATGGCCGTGGTCGTGATCGTGCGCGCATTGACCGTGATCGTGGTCGCAATGCGCGTGATCGTGATCATGGTCGTGATCGTGGTGATGGTGCGCGCGGTCGTCCTCGGCGAGGAAGTCCGGGTCGATCTCGAGCTTCGCGTTCAGGTTGAAGCCGCGCAGGTCGAAGATTTCCTTGATGTCGGCATCGCCGAAGTTCACGATCTTGATCGTCGCCTTCGGGTTCATGTGCATCAGGCGGTGCTTGAGCGCCGCGACGGTCTGGTCGTCGACCAGGTCCGACTTCGTGACGAACAGGCGATCGGCAAAGCCGACCTGACGCTGCACCACTTCGTGTTCGTCGAGTTGCGCGTCCGCATGCTTCGCGTCGACGAGTGTGATGACCGCGTCGAGCAGGAAATCGTCGGCGATCTCGCTGTCGATGAAGAAGGTTTGCGCGACGGGGCCCGGGTTCGCGAGGCCGGTCGTCTCGATCACGATGCGGTCGAAGTCGAGCTTGCCTTCGCGCTTCTTCGCGGCCAGATCGCCGAGCGCGCGCGCGAGGTCGCCGCGGATCGTGCAGCAGATGCAGCCGTTGCTCATCTGGATGATCTGCTCGTTCGTGTCCTGGACGAGGATCTCGTTGTCGATGTTCTCTTCGCCGAACTCGTTCTCGATCACGGCGATCTTCATGCCGTGCTGTTCGTTCAGGATGCGCTTGAGCAGCGTCGTCTTGCCGCTGCCGAGGAAGCCGGTGAGGATGGTGACGGGAGTGGCCATGTCGGTCGCCTGTGGTTCGTGAATCGGGGTCAAAACCAGGATGTGTGCGTCGCGCCGTCGACTCGCGAGCCGGGGCGCACAACCATCCATTGAAACATACCTGTCAAGCCCTCGCCCGTCGTCCGGACGACAGGCTCGAGCGCGGAGCCGCCAGCGGGGCGGCCGGGCGGACGCGGGTGTGCGCGTAGATCGGGGCGGTCACACGATTTGCAACAGCAGGCCCTTCAGATATTCGCCTTCCGGGAACGCGGCGAGCAGCGGGTGATCGACGCCCGCGCCGAGCCGCTTCAGGATCCGCGCGTCGACCTTCGCGTCGGCGGCCGCGCCCGCGACGATCTTCTGGAACAGGTCCATGTCGATCGCGCCCGAGCACGAATACGTGAACAGCAGGCCGCCCGGGCGCAGCAGCCTGAAGCCGCTCAGGTTGATGTCCTTGTAGGCGCGTGAGGCGCGGTCGACGCTGTCGCGGGTCGGCGCGAACTTTGGCGGATCGAGCACGATCAGGTCGAAGCGCTCGCCTTCGTCGACGAGGCGGCGCAGCGTCTTGAACGCATCCGCGTCGAGCCAGGTCGCGCGCCCGGCATCGAAGCCGTTCGCGACGACGTTCTGCTGCGCGAGCGCGAGCGCGTCGCCCGACGAGTCGATCGACACGACACGGTTCGCGCCACCCTTGAGCGCCGCGAGCGAGAAGCCGCCCGTGTAGCAGAAGCAGTTGAGCACGTCGCGGCCGGCCGCGAATTGCGCGACGAGCGCGCGGTTGTCGCGCTGGTCGACATAGAAGCCTGTCTTGTGGCCGTTCGGCACGTCGACGTGATAACGCACGCCGTTTTCGTTCGCGATCAGCGTCGCGGGCGGCGCGTCGCCGGCCAGCACGCCGGTCGTCTGCGCGAGCCCTTCCTTGTCGCGGATCGACACGTCCGAGCGTTCGTACACGTTCGGGCAGCCGGTCGCACCGCTGAGCGCCGCGACGATCGCGTCCTTCCACGCCTCGACGCCCGCGGCCATGAACTGGCACACGAGCTGGCCACGCGGCGCGGCGCCCGGCTCGGCCGTGTCCGCGACGTAGTAGTCGACGATCAGCCCCGGCAGCCCGTCGGCTTCGCCGAACACGAGCCGCACCGCGCCCGTGCCCGACACCATCGCCGTGCGGTGCGCGACCGCGCGCTGCACGCGGCGCTTGAAGAACGCGTGATCGATCGGCTCGTTCTCGTCGAAGCTCCACACGCGCACGCGGATCTGCGACTGCGGGCTGTACGCGCCGCGCGCGAGGAAGCGGCCGTCGTGCGCACGCACGATCACGGTCGCGCCGGGCGCGGGCGTGCCGTCGACGCGGTCGATCGCATTGGCATAGATCCACGGATGCCGGCGCAGCAGCGATTTTTCCTTGGACGGTCTGAGTGTGACGGTTTGCATGATCGGATCGAAAGGAGCCGCGGACGGCGCCGGCCGTTGCCGGCCGCCGTTCGCGGCGGGGAGGGCGGGGGCGCGCGTCAGTCGCGCTTTTTCGCGCGCGGATGTGCGCTGTCGTAAATTTTCGCGAGATGCTGGAAGTCGAGCGACGTATAGACCTGCGTCGCGGCGACGCTCGCGTGGCCCAGCAATTCCTGCACCGCGCGCAGGTCGCCGCTCGACTGCAGCACGTGCGTCGCGAACGAATGGCGCAGCACGTGCGGGTGGACGTTGGCGGGGATGCCCGCGGCCAGCGCCGCGCGCTTCACGCGGTCGCGCACGACGCCCGGCGCCATCCGGTTGCCGCGCACGGACACGAACAGCGGATGCGGATCGTGCTTCACGAATTCGCCGCGCACCGCGAGCCACGCGTTCAGCGCCTCGATCGCCTTGCGGCCGACCGGCACCTTGCGTTCCTTGTTGCCCTTGCCGCGCACGGTGACTTCGGCTTCGGCGAGATCGAGCCAGCCGGCCGAGCGGTAGCCGTCCGCCTGCGTGTACATGACGTCGAGGCCGACCAGTTCGGCGAGGCGCAGCCCGGACGAATAGAACAGCTCGAGGATCGCGTGATCGCGGATGCCTTCGGTCGTGCCGGCGAGCGGCGCGTCCATCAATGCCGATGCGTCGTCGACCGACAGCGCCTTCGGCAGGGTCTTCGGTCGCTTCGGCGCACGCACCGCGGCAACGGGGTTCGCGGGCATCTCGATGCGCTGCGCGAGCCAGCGGTAGAACGCACGCCATGCGGACAGCCGGTGCGCGATCGAGCGCGCGGACAGCCCGCCCGCATGCGCGCGCGCGACCGCGCCGCGCATGTCGGCGGCCGTCAGCGCGTCGAGCGGGCGGCCGGCGGCGAGCTTCTTCAGTTCGTCGAGTTCGTGCGTGTACGCGCGCAGCGTGTGTTCCGACAGCTGCCTGACGTGCTTCAGGTTCGACAGGTAGGCGGCGATCGGATCGTCGGTCATGGGCGCGGGATCAGTGCGGCAGCAGGCGCGTGAGCGCGGCGCTCGCGAGCGTCGCGATCTGTGCGAGGAAGTCGGTCGCCATCCCGTCGTGGAAGCGGCGCGGATCGGGCGAGCCGAGCACCAGCAGGCCGAACGCGGGGGCGTCGGTGCCGCCGAGCGGCGCGCGCAACGCGAGCAGCGCGACCGAGGTGGCCGCGCCGTCGCCGGCCGGCGCGGCTTCGGCGCCTTCCGCCGCATTCACGGCCGGCGCCGCGAGCGCGGGCGCGAGCCACTGGGCCGCTTCGAATCCGGTGTTCGCGCCGCAATACGGCGTCGACAGCCCGTTCGTGAACAGGCGCACTTCCTCGCCGACCTGGCGCGCGAAATCGGCCTGCGCGTAAGTGTCGGCGACGTCCCACACGCGCAGCGCGGTCTGCGGCACGTCGAACACGTCGGCGATGCCTTCGGCGATCGTGCGTGGCAGCGCGTACGGGTCGCGTTCCGCGATCACGCGCGCGGTCCAGCGGCTGAATTTCGCGGACAGGCTGTCGTTCTCGTGGCCGTAGCGCACGAGCTCGGCGAGCCGGCGCTCGAGATGCTTGTTCTTGTCGCGCAGCATTTCCATCTGCCGCTCCTGCAGCGAGATCGCGGCCTTGCCGTGCGGGTTCGCGAGACGGATCGTCGCGAGCAGTTCCGCGTGTTGCGCGAAGAATTCGGGATTGGCGAGCAGGTAGTCGGCGACTTCGCGATCGTTCATGTGGCTGGAGCGTTCAGTTATCAGGACGTTGAAGGGTCAGACGTTCAGGTCGATCTCGCCTTCGAACACGGTTGCGGCGGGCCCGGCCATCATCAGCGCGGCGGTTTCGTCGCGCGCGCCGTCCCAGCTGATCGTCAGCGTGCCGCCGTGCGTGTGCACGGTCACCGGCGAATCGAGCAGGCCGCGCCGGATGCCGGCCGCCACCGCCGCGCACGCGCCGGTGCCGCACGCGAGCGTCTCGCCCGCGCCGCGCTCGTACACGCGCAGCTTCACTTCGTTGCGCGACACGATCTGCATGAAACCGGCATTCACGCGCTGCGGAAAGCGGGCGTGAAGCTCGATCAACGGGCCTTCGTCGAGCACCGGATACGCTTCGGCGTCGTCGACGACCTGCACCGCGTGCGGGTTGCCCATCGACACCGTCGAGATCCAGCGCGTGCGGCCGCCGACGTCGAGCGGCCACAGCGTGTCGTTGCCTTCGGTCCGGCCGTCGAGCCCCGAGGCGTCGAACGGCACCTGCGCCGGCGCGAACACGGGCGCGCCCATGTCGACGACGACTTCGCCGTCATCCTGCATCGTCAACGTGATCAGGCCCTTCATCACCTGCACGCGCACGCTGCGCTTGTCGGTCAGGCCGCGGTCGCTGACGAACTTCACGAAGCAGCGCGCGCCGTTGCCGCAGTGTTCGACTTCGCCGCCGTCGCAATTGAAGATCCGGTACTTGAAGTCCGCGCCGTCGACGGTCGGTTTCTCGACGAGCAGCAACTGGTCGGCGCCGATGCCGAAGTGTCGGTTGGCGAGCGCACGCACCTGCGCCTCGGTGAGCGGCGGCAGCGCGCGCGAATAGCTGTCGAGCACGACGAAGTCGTTGCCCGCGCCGTGCATCTTGGTGAACGAGAGTTTCACTGGGTCCGGAATTCCATGGCGAACAGGGCGGTCGGCACGGCGGACGCGGCGTGCCGCCAGGGCGGGCGGCGTCGTTCGTCGTGCTGATCTCAACCGCAAATGATACATGCAGCCGACAGGGGCGTCCTGCGCGGGCGGGGCGTCATTCGGATGGCCGGGCGAGGAAAACGCCGGGAGGGCGGATCCGTGGCTCGCGCAGCAGTCGGCCCGCGATTTTCTGGCAGGCGCGCCGAAGGCGGCACGGGTGCGGGCGCGCATCCGACGGCGCGCCCGCGGGTTCGGCTCAGTAGAGGCTCGGCTCGCCGGGCGGGCGCGTCTTGAAGCGCTTGTGCACCCAGTAATACTGCTCCGGCATCAGCGGAATCTGCTCCTCGAGGAATTCGTTCATCCGCCGCGCGTCGAGATCGTCGTCGCCGGTCGGGTAGTTGTCCCACGGCTTGAACACCTTCAGCCGGTATCCCTTGTAGTTCGGCAGCACCTCGCCGATGAACGGCACGACCTGCGCGCGGCCCGTCTTCGCGAGCCGGCCGACGGCCGTCAACGTGCACGCCGGCACGCCGAAGAAGGGTACGAACGTCGAATTGCGCAGGCCATAGTCCATGTCGGCGCCGAGCATCACCGGCTTGCGGTCGCGCAGCCAGCGCAGCACGACGCGCGCGCTGTCCGCGCGGCCGACCATCTCGGCGTCGAAACGCCCGCGGGCCTGCTTCGCCTCTTCCTCGAGCACGGCGTTCGAGAACGGCTGGTACAGCGACCCGCAGCGGCGCTGCAGCGAACGGTTCAGCCAGATCGAGCCGGCTTCGATGCCGACGAAATGCAGGCCCAGGAACAGCGTCGGGGGCAGATCCGGATCGGTGAGATCGACCGCGCTGTCGACCTGGATCAGCTTCGCGAGCTTGCGCTCGGAGCCGAACCACTGGACGCTGCGCTCGACGTAGCTGCGGATCGCGTGGCGGAAGTGCTGGCCCGCCACTTCCTCGCGCCGTTCGTCGCTCCAGTCGGGGAAGCAGAGTTTCAGATTGGTATGTACGATGCGCTTTCGCCGGCTGGGAATCTGGTACAGCAGCCAGCCGAGGCCGTCGCCGAACCGTGCGGTCAAGCCGTACGGCAGCAGGGCGAGCAGCTTCAGCAAGCCGATGGCGAGGTGCGTGCCGAGGCGGCCTAGCATGCGGAATCTCCGTGGGGCCGGCTGGCCGGCACGTTGCGAACAGGGGGGTAGGACAGCGGACGATGCAGCACGGGTGGCGCTCTGTGACAATTCACGAAAGCCGCTATAATACGGGCTTCGCCGAGTTAACTGACAACTTGCGGGGCGAAGCCGGCTGGCGCGAAGCGCGCTGCCCGGTCCTGGTAATCCGCTAAAGCGTCGCCGCTTCAGGCCCAACGAAGCTGGCTACGTGAAACCAACCGTAACCACACAGGAGCCTGAAAAAGTGGCAAACGATTATCTCTTCACGTCCGAATCCGTCTCCGAAGGCCATCCGGACAAGGTCGCGGACCAAATCTCGGACGCGATTCTCGACGCCATCCTCGAGCAGGACAAATATTCGCGCGTTGCAGCCGAAACGCTGTGCAACACGGGTCTCGTCGTCCTGGCCGGTGAAATCACCACGACGGCCAACATCGACTACATCCAGATCGCGCGCGACACCATCAAGCGCATCGGCTACGACAACACCGACTACGGCATCGACTACAAGGGTTGCGCGGTGCTCGTCGCGTACGACAAGCAGTCGCCGGACATCGCGCAAGGCGTCGACCGCGCGCATGACGACAACCTCGATCAAGGCGCGGGCGACCAGGGCCTGATGTTCGGTTACGCATGCGACGAAACGCCGGAACTGATGCCGCTGCCGATCCACCTGTCGCACCGTCTCGTCGAGCGCCAGGCGAGCCTGCGCCGCGACGGCCGCCTGCAGTGGCTGCGCCCGGACGCGAAGTCGCAGGTGACGATCCGCTACGTCGACGGCAAGCCCGATTCGATCGACACCGTCGTGCTGTCGACGCAGCACGCACCGGACATCGAACTGCCGGCGCTGCGCGAAGCCGTGATCGAGGAAATCATCAAGCCGACGCTGCCGGCCGACCTGATCAAGGGCGACATCAAGTTCCTGGTGAACCCGACCGGCCGGTTCGTGATCGGCGGTCCGCAGGGCGATTGCGGCCTGACGGGCCGCAAGATCATCGTCGATACCTACGGCGGTGCCGCACCGCACGGCGGCGGCGCGTTCTCGGGCAAGGATCCGTCGAAGGTCGACCGTTCGGCAGCGTATGCCGGCCGTTACGTCGCGAAGAACATCGTCGCGGCAGGCCTCGCATCGCGCGCGCTGATCCAGGTGTCGTACGCGATCGGCGTCGCCGAGCCGACCTCGGTGATGGTCAACACGTTCGGCACGGGCCGCGTGTCGGATGCGGTGATCACGAAGCTCGTGCGCGAGCATTTCGACCTGCGTCCGAAGGGCATCATCAAGATGCTCGACCTGCTGCGCCCGATCTACGAGAAGACGGCAGCTTACGGCCACTTCGGCCGCGAAGAGCCGGAATTCTCGTGGGAAGCGACCGACAAGGCGCTCGCACTGGCCGAAGCGGCCGGCGTGGAGCCGACGGCACGCGTCGCGTAAGCGTCGTCCGCCCGAAACGAAAAACCCCGGCATGCCGGGGTTTTTTTATGCACGTCGATCGCCGTCGGGATGACGGCGTCGCGGCGATCGTGGCGGGCGGCTGCCCGCCGGCGCGGCTTCAGCGCGCGCTGAAGCCGAACCAGCCGTTGCTGGCCGCGAGGCGGCGCGGGCGGTTGATGCGGCGCTGCGGGCCCAATGTGCGGCGCAGCGCGAGCGCGCGCAGCGACGACGGTTTCTGCAGCAGCGAGCGCAGGCCGGCGCGGCGCGCGAACGCCTGCGCGCTCATCATCGAGAAGAACGCGTGGAACCAGGCACGGATGCCGTCCAGCCGGCTGTGCGCGTGCGTGCGCTCCGCGAGCGCCTGCGTGCGTGCGCGGTGATGGCGCAGCGGGCGGGCGGGAGCGGACGGCGCGACGCGTTTCGCGGTGCGGTTGAGACGGGAAGTCAGACGGAATGGCATGTGAACGATGCTTCGCTTGTATGAATGGCGCCCTTGAAAAGCGCACTGGTATGAACGGCCTCGGAAGGCGCAACGGATCTTATCGAAAGTCGTTGCGCGCCGCGCCCGCCAGAATTGACAGGCCGCGACAGGCTACAAGGGATTCATGACGTGCAAAAGTCGCGATAAACCCTTGTGCCGCAAGCGTGTGGCTGCATACCGCCTGTCGCTGAGTGCTCGCGCCGCGTCGCACAGTTCCCTTGCGCCAGATCAAATCGACGATTGGCATGCCCCTGCGTACGACAATGGCGCTGTTCGCGGCATCCGGCGCCGATTTACAATCGTCACATTCACACGATAAACGTCTGGCATCCCATGTCGTCTTCATTGCAGTCGGAATCGATCCGCGCGCAAGTCGCGGAATTGCGCGAACGCGGCTTCGTCGTCGCGCGCGGCCTCGTCGACGAGGCGCAGTGCGCGGCGCTCAAGCAAATCGCGGCGCGCCAGTTGCAGGAAGCGGCGGAGCCGATCGAGTTCGAGGCGGATTTGCGCTACCCGGGCGCGCCCGAATCGAAGCATGCGCCGGGCGGGCATACGGTGCGGCGGCTGCTGGATGCCTACACGCGCGATCCGGCGTTCGCCGCGCGCGCGATCGCGCCCGAAATCGGCGCGTGGATGCGCGAGTACTTCGGCGAGCAGCCGGTGCTGTCGCGCGCGCATCACAACTGCATGATGACGAAGCACCCCGCGTACGGCAGCCTGACGGGCTGGCATCGCGACTTCCGCTATTGGTCGTTCGAACGCGCGGACATGGTGTCGGTGTGGCTCGCGCTCGGTCCGGAAACGAATGAAAACGGTGCGCTCTGGCTCGTGCCGGGTTCGCATACGGCCGAATTCGGGCCGGAAGCGTTCGACGACGCGAAATTCTTCCGCAGCGACCTGCCGGAAAACCGCAAGATGATCGACGCGGCAACCTGCCCGTCGCTCCAGACGGGCGACGTCGTGTTCTTCCACTGCAACACGCTGCATTCGGCGGGGCAGAACCGTTCCGACCAGGTGAAGTTCTCGCTCGTCTATACGTACCACGGCGTGAGCAACCGGCCGATGCCGGGCACGCGTTCGGCGGCGAAGCCGGAAGTGCAGTTCTAACGGCGGTTCGGGCGGCGACGCAGCCGCGCCGGTTGTCCGATGCGGCGCTGCGGCCGCGCGGGTGGATGAACAAACGGGCGGCCTGGGCCGCCCGTTGCGTTTCGTGCAGCCCGCTCGCGCGATGCCGGCCGCCGGCGTGGGTCGCGCGGCCGCGCGATCAGCGCTTGTTGCCCGGCATCGCGAGGCCGATCAGGCCGATCAGCGATGCGACGGCGCCGCCGGCGATCAGCAGGATCGTCTTCGTGGCGGGCGAGCCGGTGAAGAAGCGCGACACGTTGTCGTTGATCGAATGGAACGACTGGCCGCCGAAATACAGCAGCACGACGCCGCCGACGAGCAGCGCAACCGAGATGACCCGGGACATACCAACCTCGCTGTAACGGTGATTCGAGACGCCGCAGTGTAGGCGACGCACGCGGTCGCGTCCATGGCCGTGCGCGCTTCGGCCACGTTCGATACCATAACCGTCGTACGTTTCCCTCGCCGCCGGCGCGCGATGTTCGCGCGCGGCGCGCGTCCCATCCCCGACGTCTTCACGGAACCGACTCATGGCCTACGAAGCAGCTTCCGAACGTTATGCCGACATGCAATACCGCACCTGCGGCAAATCCGGGCTCAAACTGCCCGCCCTGTCGCTCGGCCTGTGGCACAACTTCGGCGACTCGACGCCGATCGCGACGCAGCGCGACATCCTTCGCACCGCGTTCGACCTCGGCATCAATCACTTCGACCTCGCGAACAACTACGGGCCGCCGTACGGCAGCGCCGAAACCAACTTCGGCCGGCTGCTGAAGGAAGATTTCCGGCTGTACCGCGACGAGCTGCTGATCTCGACGAAGGCCGGCTGGGACATGTGGCCGGGGCCGTACGGCAACGGCGGCGGGTCGCGCAAGTACGTGCTCGCGAGCCTCGACCAGAGCCTGCAGCGGATGGGGCTCGACTACGTCGACATCTTCTATTCGCACCGCTTCGACGCGCACACGCCGCTCGAGGAAACCGCCGGCGCACTCGCATCGGCCGTGCAGCAGGGCAAGGCGCTGTACATCGGCATTTCGTCGTACTCGGCCGCGAAGACGCGCGAGATGGCCGAATTGCTCGCGCAATACAAGGTGCCGCTGCTGATCCACCAGCCGTCGTACAACCTGCTGAACCGCTGGGTCGAGCAGGATCTGCTCGGCACGCTCGACGACATCGGCACGGGCAGCATCGCGTTCACGCCGCTCGCGCAGGGGCTGCTGACGTCGAAATACCTGAACGGCGTGCCGGCCGATGCGCGCGTGAACAAGCCGGGCGGCGGCTCGCTGAAGCAGGATCACCTGAGCGCGGACAACCTCGAGCATGTGCGCAAGCTCAACGGCATCGCGGAGCGGCGCGGGCAGAGCCTCGCGCAGATGGCGCTCGCATGGGTGTTGCGCAATGGCCGCGTGACGTCCGCGCTGATCGGCGCGAGCCGTGCGGAGCAGGTGCGTGAAAACGTCGGCGCGCTGAAGAATCTCGAATTCTCGGCCGACGAACTCGCGGAGATCGATCGCTACGCGACCGAGGGTGGCATCAATCTGTGGGAAAAACCGTCCACCGATCAGGCAATCTGATCGGCATCAAGGACGGTCGATACGGGATGCGAATCATTGCATGCCGTATCGCCGCGCACGCACACAAGCGGTTAAGTCGCCGCGATGCGGCGGCGTGACCGGCGCGTGCCAACGCGTCGCTAGAGCAGCGCGGGCAGGCCTTCGACGAGCAATACCGCCACGCCGACGCCGAGGATGACGCCGAGCACGCGCAGCAGGTTGTGACGGAATTCGGTTGCGCACGGCACCGCGCCGAGAAATAGCGCGCCGGCCAGCGCCATCGGAATCAACAGGATGAAGTCGCCGATCGTGAAGTAGGTCGTCATGCGTGTCTCCATAGCCGGCTGGAACAGGCGCACACGCGTCTTCCAGCCCCCATGCCGGGCATTTCTCGTATTGGGCCGGCCCCATGGCGAACGGGGCCGGCAGTTCGAGTATAGGCAACCGCGCTGCGTTTTTCGCTATCCGAACCATTAAAAGTATGCGGAAAACCCCGGAGATTCCGCACTTTTCCGGCGAGTCGGACGAATGCCTTGCACCATTCTTTCCCGCTCCTTTCGGTTCGCGCTGAATCGTCGGACATGTTCGATACGGGCCGCCGCACCCGCAGGCGCGGCGGCCCGTCCGCTACGCGCGATCGGGTCGCGCGCGAACGGCCGGCGTGCGGAACACGAGCGCGAGCCCCGCGACGATCGTGCCCATGCCGGCGAGCGCGAGCGGTTCGGGCCGGTTGCCGAGCCAGACCGCGTCCATCAGCGTGGTGACGACGGGCACGAGATAGAACAGGCTCGTCACGTTGACGAGATCGCCGCGTTGCATCAACCGGTAGAACAGCAACTGCGCGATCACCGAGATCACGATGCCAAGCCACAGCAGCGGGACGATGAACGCCCAGCCGACCTCGACCGAGATCGGCCGGAACGGCAGGATCGCCACGCACAGCGCGAGGCCGATCGCGTTCTGCAGCGGCAACACGTCGGCGGGCGCCGCGCGCACACGCTTTTGCAGCAGCGAGCCGGCGGTCAGCGCGACGAGCGCCGTGAGCGCGCAGGCGACGCCCATGATCGGCAGGCCTGCACCGCCCACGCCGCGACACACGACGAGCGCGAGACCGGCCAACGACAGCCCGAGCCCCGCGACGCGCATCGGTTGCCAGCGCCGCTCGACGATCGCGAGCGTGAGGATCGGCTGCACGCCGAGGATCGTCGCCAGCACGCCCGGCGCGATCCCGCGCTCGAGCGCGAGCAGATAGAAGATCGAATAGCCGCCCATCATCAGCAGGCCGGTCAGCGCGGCCATGCGCCGCTCGCCGCGCGGCGGCAGCCAGCGTCCGCGCATGACGGCCGGCACGAGCAGCACGAGTGACGCGAGCGCGAAGCGTGCGGTGAGAAAGACGAACGCGGAGGCGTGACGCAGACCGAGTTCAGCGAAGATCGCGCCGCTGCTCCACAGCAAGACGAAGAGCGACGTCACGCCATGCGCGGCGAGCGCGCGTTTGAACGAAACCATGTGAATCCACCTGTCGAACGGATCGAAACGTTCCACGTCGCGCGCGCGGGAACGCGCCGTGCGTCATGGCGCACGAACGGCCGCAAACGGGCGAAGGGAAAACGGAAACCGAAAGCCGGCTGGTCAGCCGACGCGTGCCGCCGGCGGGGGCGGCGCGGCGCCGACGAACGGCGGTGCGACAGGAGGAGGGAGGACCGACGGATGCGCGCACGCCTGCGGCCGCGAGTCGAACTGCGGCCGGGAATTTGCGAGAGCGGACGTGAGCGGTTGCATCGTGTCGAAATGCGCTTGAACGCGAATGAACGTCAAAGGTAACGCAGGGCGGCCGCCTGATGCAACCACGGTCGGCGGGAGGTCGGTGCCGTGCGTGTGGCCGGATTCGGCGGACGGTCACATTCGACAGGGTATGATGGGGGTATCCGCCCGTGCAAGCGCACGCGCGGCGCAGTGGTTGATTGGAGACATTCGACGAATTCGCGGCACTTCGCCTGCTTCTTCTTCTTTTCGCGCTTCGATAAACCGTGAACAATGGGATCACGCGCAACACCCCGACGAGGGCGGCGCGGATCGTGCATTTGCCGGCTCGCCAGCGAGCCGGGTTTCAAGTTTCAAGAGTGGGGAACCATCATGCATGTCGGGTCGATTGTCTGCACTACCCATATCGCGGTGCCGAAGGGCGCGCGCGGCATCGTTCAGCGTGTTCTGGGCGACATGGCCATGGTGACCTGGTACGCGGGCGTGCCGGGCGAGTCGAAGGAACTCAACACCGAGCCGTTCTTTCTCGAGGACCTGATCGACACCGGCGAATCCGTGCTGCCGGCCGGCGCCGCGATCCACTGAGCGCGCGTGCCGCACCGGACGCTCGTGTTTCGGCGCGGCTGACGGCACAATGCGGGGCATGAAAGACGTCACTTCCGCCCCCGCAGCTCCCGCCGGCCCGCCGTTCGCCGGCCTCACGCCCGAGTGCGTGCTCGACGCGCTCGACAGCGTGCTGATGCCGATCGGGCTGCGCACCGACGGGCGCCTGCTCGCCCTTAACAGCTACGAAAACCGCGTCTACCAGGTCGGCATCGAGGACGGCCCGCCCGTCGTCGCGAAGTTCTACCGGCCCGCGCGCTGGTCGGACGAAGCGATCCTGGAAGAGCACGCGTTCGTCGCCGAACTCGCCGCGCGCGAGATTCCGGCGGTGCCCGCGCGCGTCATCGACGGCCGCACGCTGCACGCGTTCGACGGCTTCCGCTTCTCGATCTTCGAGCGGCGCGGTGGCCGCGCGCCCGACCTCGACCGCAGCGACACGCTCGAATGGCTCGGCCGCTTCATCGGCCGGATTCACGCGGTCGGCGCGACGCAGCCCTATGTCGCGCGTCCCGTGCTCGACATCCGCACGTTCGGCTACGAGCCGCGCGACTATCTGCTCGCTCACGATTTTCTTCCCGACGACGTACGGCCTGCCTACGAGACGGCGGTGACGCTCGCGCTCGAAGGCGTCGAGGCCGCGTTCGAGCGGGCGGGCGAGATCCGTCTGCTGCGCACGCATGGCGACTGTCATCCGAGCAACGTGCTGTGGACCGACGCGGGCCCGCATTTCGTCGACTTCGACGACAGCCGGATGGCGCCCGCGGTCCAGGATCTGTGGCTGCTGCTGCCCGGCGATCGCGAAGGCGCGTCGCGCGCGCTCGCGGATCTGCTCGCCGGTTATGAGGACTTCTGCGAATTCGAGCCGCGCGAACTGCATCTGGTCGAAGCGCTGCGCACGCTGCGCTTGATCCACTACGCGGCATGGCTCGCGCGCCGCTGGGACGATCCGGCGTTTCCGGCCGCGTTCCCGTGGTTCAACACGCATCGCTACTGGGAAGCACGCGTGCTCGAGCTGCGCGAGCAGATCGGCGCGATGCAGGAAGGGCCGCTCTGGCCCGTGTGACGGCGCGCGCGGCAACGTCGCCGCGCGGCAGGTTCGGGCGGACCGACGCGCAACGCGAGCGGCCCGCGCCGCTCAGAACTTCAACATCATCCTGATCACCGCGGCGAAGCGCTTGCCGTAAGGCGGCGCGATCAGCCCGCGGGTATTCAGGCGCGCCTGCGTGAGCACGGGCTTCATCTTCGAGAACGTCACGAAGCCGTCGTAGCCGTGATACGCGCCCATCCCGCTCGCGCCGACGCCGCCGAACGGCAAACTGCCGCACGCGATGTGCAGCAACGCATCGTTGACCGTCACGCCGCCGGAGATCGTTTCGCGCATCACGCGGTCGACCGTGCCGCCATCCTCGTCGAACAGATACAGCGCGAGCGGTCGCGGGCGCGCGTTCACGTACGCGATCGCTTCGTCGAGCCGCTCGTACGGCACGAGCGGCAGCAGCGGCCCGAAGATTTCCTCCTGCATCAACTGCGACGCGGCCGGCACGTGCGTGACCGCGCACGGCACGAAGCGCCGCGACGCGGGATCGGACGGCGCGTCCGACAGCGGATGCAGTTGCGCGCCGGCGGCCTGCGCGTCGGTCGCGAGTTGTTGCAGCCGGGCGTAATGGCGCGGCGACACGATCGTCGTGTAGTCGCCGTTGGTCGACAGGTCCGGATACAGCTTCGCGAAGCGCGCGCGTGCGCGCTCGATGAACGCCGCTTCCATTCCGCGCGGCAGCAGCACGTAGTCGGGCGCGATGCAGGTCTGGCCCGCGTTCAGCGTCTTGCCGCCGATGATCGCGTCGACGGCCGCGTCGAAGCGTGCATTCGGGCCGACGATCGCCGGCGACTTGCCGCCGAGCTCGAGCGTGACGGGGGTGAGATTGTCGGCCGCGGCGCGCATCACGTGGCGGCCGACGTGCGTCGAGCCGGTGAACAGCAGGTGATCGAACGGCAGCGCGCTGAACGCGGCGCCGACCTCCGCATCGCCGTTCACGACGGCGACGTGGTCGCGCGAGAAAGTCTTCGCGATCAGCTGTTCGAACAGCGCCGACGTGCGCGGCGTCAGTTCGGACATCTTGACGATCGCGCGGTTGCCGGCCGCGAGCGCGCAGATCAGCGGGCCGGCCGCGAGCAGGATCGGATAGTTCCACGGCACGACGATGCCGACCACGCCGAGCGGCTGCGGCAGCACCTTCGCGCGCGCCGGTCGCAGCCACTTGTTCATCGGCTTGCGGATCGGCTTCATCCAGCGCTTGCCGTGCCTGAGCGCGTCGTCGATCTCTTCCTTCGCCATCCAGATTTCCGACAGCAGCACTTCCTGCTTCGCGCGATGCCCGAAGTCGGCGCTGATCGCATCGGCGAGCGCATCCGCGTGATCGATCAGCATCGTGCGCAGCGCGCGCAGGTGCTGCGCGCGGGTGTCCCACTCCGGGTACGGCGCGCGCAGGTAGGCCGCGCGCTGGTCGCGCAGCAGCGACGTCAAGGCATCGACCGACGGCAGCGCTTGCGGGGCCAGTTCGGGCAAATCGTTCTTCATGTCGTCTCCTCCAGTTGGGCGTGGCACGTCGGCCAGCAGTCAGGCCGCACGTGCCCGCTCGGCGAGCGTGGCGGGGCGGGTCGGGATGGCGCGCGTCGCGCGGCACGGGGCCGGATGCGAGGCACGGGCGAAAGCAGGGTGCAGCGTGCGGCAAGCGTCGCATCCGCGCGACGGTGGTCGTGTCCGAAAACGGGATTGCACGGCCCGCGCGTACGGCCGGGTGCGATGTCCAACCGGTGTGCGATCGCGCGCGGCGGGCACTTGCCGGCGCATCGAAGCAGGGCAGTGCGGTGCGCGCGGCGACGCACGCATCGGCAGGTCGTGCGGCGCATGCGGCGAGCCGTCCAAACGGTCGGCGATACGTGGCGTCGTTCGATTTCGACCGGCCGCGCGCACGGTGTTGCACGTCACCGTCCGGGCATCCGTTTGAAATGAAATGCGGGCCGCGCGCGGTGCGTCCGGACAACCCGGTCGGCACGCGGCCTGCAGAACGTCGCGCTGCATCGTCGTCTCCCCAGTTTCGCGACGGCGCGGCTTCTGGCGGCCGATGCATCGCGTCGCATCAATCGATACATCTTAAATTTAGTTCACGCGGGCGTTTAGAGGAATCGCTCTTGAATCGGCGTGCCGCGCGCGCGACGGCCATTCCTACAATGCCCGAACATTACAAGCGGGAGCCGGCCGCGCCGGGCGCCGTTCATGACACGAAGGAGACGTGACATGCAATACGACTACATCATCGTCGGCGGAGGGTCGGGCGGCTCGAGCCTCGCCAGCCGCCTCGCCGATGCATGCCCCGACGCGACGATCGCGTTGATCGAGGCCGGCTCGCACACGGAGCGCAACCTGCTCGTCAACATGCCGGTGGGAATCGCGGCGCTCGTGCCGTTCAAGCTCGGCACGAACTACGGTTACGAAACGGTGCCGCAGCCGGGCCTCGGCGGCCGCCGCGGCTATCAGCCGCGCGGGCGCGGAATGGGCGGCTCGAGCGCGATCAACGCGATGATCTACACGCGCGGCCACCCGGGCGATTACGACGAATGGGCGCAACTCGGCGCGACGGGCTGGGGCTGGCGGGACGTGCTGCCGTATTTCCGCCGCGCGGAAGGCAACGCGCGCGGCGCCGATGCATGGCACGGCGCGGACGGCCCGCTGACGGTGTCCGATCTGCGCTTTCGCAATCCGTTCTCCGAACGATTCATCCAGGCGGCGCACGCGGCCGGCTACCCGCTCAACAACGACTTCAACGGCGCGACGCAGGAAGGCGTCGGCTTCTATCAGGTCACGCATCGCGACGGCGCGCGCTGCAGCGTCGCGCGCGCGTACATCTACGACCGCGACCGGCCGAACCTGCACGTGATCACCGATGCGACGGTGCTGCGCGTGGGCTTCGACGGCAAGCGCGCGGTCGGGGTCGCGGTGTCGCGCGACGGACGCGTCGAGACGCTCGGTGCACGCGCGGAAGTGATCCTGTCGGCCGGCGCGTTCAATTCGCCGCAACTGCTGATGTGCTCGGGGATCGGTCCGGCGGAACAGCTGCGCCGGCACGGGATCGCCGTCGTGCAGGACGCGCCGGACGTCGGCACCAACCTGATCGACCACATCGACTTCATCATCAACACGCGCGTGAATTCGTCGGAGCTGGTCGGCGTCTGCCTGCGCGGGATCGCGAAGATGACGCCGGCGCTCGCGCGCTACTTCTCGAGCCGCACGGGGATGATGACGAGCAACGTCGCGGAGGCCGGCGGCTTCATCAAGAGCGACCCGTCGCTCGAACGTCCGGACCTGCAGCTGCATTTCTGCACGGCGCTCGTCGACGATCACAACCGCAAGATGCACTGGGGCTTCGGCTATTCGCTGCACGTGTGCGCGCTGCGCCCGTTCAGCCGCGGCACGGTCGCGCTCGCGAGCGGCGATGCGCGCGATGCGCCGCTGATCGATCCGCGCTTCTTCAGCGATACGCGCGATCTCGACCTGCTCGTGCGCGGCGCGCAGGCGATGCGCCGGATCCTGTCGCAGGCGCCGCTCGCGTCGCAGGGCGGGCGCGAGCTTTACACGCGGGCGGATCAGAGCGAAGCCGAGCTGCGCGCGACGATCGTCGCGCATGCCGACACGATCTATCACCCGGTCGGCACCTGCCGGATGGGCTCGGATGCGCGCGCGGTCGTCGATCCGCAACTGCGCGTGCGGGGCGTCGAAGGGCTGCGGGTGGTGGATGCGTCGGTGATGCCAACGCTGATCGGCGGTAACACGAATGCGCCGTCGGTGATGATCGGCGAGCGCGCGGCGGACTTCATCGTCGCGACGCGCCGGGGCGGCGGCGTGCCGCGCAACGAGGCGGCCGCGGCGGCGCACGGCCGCTGAGCGGCGCGCACCGGCACACGACCGACGCGATGCTCAGGCGAACGTATCGACGAGGCCCGCGCGGCTCACGGTCGCGCCGGCCGCTGCGGATTGCGCGGCGTCGACCGGTGCGTCGACGGCTGACGATCCGGCGCGCGCGCGCGGCGACGGCCGGCCGCCGGCGAAGCTTTGCTGCGGGTTCTGCTGCTGCGACGCGAAGCCGCCATCGCTGACGCTCGCGCTGCCCAGGCCGAGCCCGCCCGCTTCCATCGCTTCACGCAGTTTCGGCAGCGCGGCTTCCACTGCGTCGCGCACCTGCGCGTGCTGCGACACGAACAGCGCGTGCGCGTGGTTGTCCGCGACGCGCAGCACGACCTGCAGCGGGCCGAGGTCCGGCGGGTTCAGCGTCAGCTCGGCGCTCTGCTGGTGCGCGTTCGACAGGAACACGACCTTCTGGCTCAGCGCATCGGTCCAGTCGGCGGTGCCGACGTGCGGCGCCAGCACGTGTGCGTTGGCCGCGGCGATCGAGCTGGCGGCGGGCGATGCCTGGAGGTTCGCCTGCGCGGCTGCCGCAGCCGTCGCGGCGGCGGCGACCGTCGCGTCGACGGCCGGGCCGGCGGTTTCTTCGGCGGCCGCGAACGCATGCTGCGCGGCGGGTTGGGCCGTTGCGCCGGCCTGCAGCGCCGGCGCGGTGGCCTGCGCGGGCGCCTGCTGCGTCGCGAGCGCGCCTTTCGCGTCGGCGAGCGTGCGGTCGAAGGTCGGGATTTTCGGCGTCGGCGGTGCGGCGGTGGCCGATGCGGACGTCGTCGCCGCGGGCGCTGCCGCTGTCGCAGCCGTGCCCGACGCGGGCATCGCGATGGCGCCCGCGCCGCCGGTCAGCTTCTGGAGTGCCGCCTGCAGCGTGTCGCGACCCGACACCGGCACGGCAGGTTCGGCGGCCGCATCCTTGCTTGCATGATTCGTCAGCGCGGCCGTGGCGTCGGGCTGGCCGGACACGGCCGTCGCTGTCGTGGCGGCGGCGGTGGCCGCGGTATCGGCATCGGCCGGCGCCGCGTCGTTCACGCGCGCCTGCAGTTGCGCCTGCACGGCGGCTGCCGCGGCGAGCGCGGCAGCGTCGGGATTGAGTGTCGCGATGGCGTCTTCGGTCGACGGGTCGTCGTCGCGGTCGGCGGACTTCGTGCCGGCGGCGGATGTCGACGACGCCTGTTTCGTCGAGACGTCCGGCTGGTCGGCGGTTGCCGCGTCGTGCCGCGTGACGACGCTTTGCTTCAGCGTCTGCGCGAACGGCATGGCGGCCGGGCCGCTTGCGGCATCGTTGCCGGCGGACTTGGCGGAAGCGGACGAACCCGCGTCGCGGATCGCCTTGAGTGCGGTGCCGGCGGTGTCGAGCAGCACGCCGAGCAGGGGCAGGGGAGGCATGACGATTCTCTCGTTCGAAAGCGGTGAGCGGTTACGCCGAACGGGCCGCATCGGCCCGCATGCGCAGGATCTTCGCGGCGTGTTCGTCGGCGTCGCGCTGTTCGCGCTTCGCCGTACGCTGGGCTTCCTGCGCGACGCCGCGCGCCTGCAGGATTTCGTATGAACCGACGGTGCGTTTCTTCTGTTGCCAGTTGGGACGCGCCTCGTCGATGCGGACTTCGGCCGCGGCCAGCACGTTGCGCTGCTGCATGATCGCCGCGTCGAGCGTATCGATGAACGCCTGGAAGTTGCGCCAATTGCCGGCCGGCATCCCGTGTTGCGCGGACTGCGCGAAGCGCGCGTGATACTCGTCGCGATAGCGCAGCAACGCATCGAGCTGGTCGGCGGCCGCGGTGCGGTCGCGCTGCGCGGTGCCGAGCTGCTTCGCGGCCGTGTCGAGATCTTCCTGCGCGCGGTCGAGCAGCAGTTGAAGGGGAAAGCCGTGTGCCATCGGGGTCAGCCTCCGTGTACGTCGAACAGCGCATCGAGCGCGCCGAGGCTCGACGCGAACGGCGCGCATTCGCGAAAGCCCTGCTGCAGGAACGATTCGATGCGCGGGTAGAGCGCGATCGCGCGGTCGAGCTGCGCGTCGCGGCCGGGCGCATAGGCGCCGACCGCGATCAGGTCGCGATTGCGCTGGTAGCGCGACAGCATCTGCTTGAACTGCCGCACGCGGTCGAGATGCGTTTCGTCGATCAGCGCGGTCATCGCGCGGCTGATCGACGCCTCGATGTCGATCGCCGGATAGTGACCGGCTTCGGCGAGCGCGCGCGACAGCACGATGTGGCCGTCGAGGATCGCGCGCGCCGAATCGGCGATCGGGTCCTGCTGGTCGTCGCCTTCGGTCAGCACCGTGTAGAACGCGGTGATCGAGCCGCCGCCTTCGGGCCCGTTGCCGGTGCGCTCGACGAGCGCGGGCAGCTTCGCGAACACCGACGGCGGATAGCCCTTGGTCGCGGGCGGCTCGCCGATCGCGAGCGCGATCTCGCGCTGGGCCATCGCGTAGCGCGTCAGCGAATCCATCAGCAGCAGCACGTGCTTGCCCTGATCGCGGAAATATTCGGCGAGCGACGTCGCATACGCGGCGCCCTGCATCCGCAGCAGCGGCGACACGTCGGCCGGCGCCGCGACGACGACGGAGCGCGCGAGCCCGTCCTCGCCGAGGATCTGTTCGATGAATTCCTTCACTTCGCGGCCGCGTTCGCCGATCAGTCCGATCACGATCACTTCCGCGCTGGTATAGCGCGCCATCGTGCCGAGCAGCACCGACTTGCCGACGCCGGAGCCCGCGAACAGGCCCATCCGCTGCCCGCGGCCGACGGTGAGCAGCGCGTTGATCGCGCGCACGCCGACGTCGAGCACGTGGTGGATCGGCTCGCGATCGAGCGGGTTGATCGACGGGGCTGACAGCGGCGCGTCGACCTTCGACGCGAGCGGGCCGAGGCCGTCGAGCGGGCGGCCCGACGCGTCGACGACGCGCCCGAGCATTTCCCAGCCGACCGGCAGCCGTTTCGCGCCCGCGAGCGGATCGGCGACGGGCGCGGCCTCCAGCGGCCACACGCGCGCGCCGGGCAAGACGCCCGCGACGTCGGTGGTCGGCATCAGGAACAGGCGATCGCCGGAGAACCCGACGACTTCCGCTTCCGCATGCGGCAGCGTGCTGCCGGGCGGCAATTCGATCGTGCATTCGGCACCGACCGACAGGCGCAGGCCGATCGCCTCGAGCACGAGGCCGGCGGCGCGCGTGAGGCGCCCGCACGGCCGCAGCGGCAGCGCGCGGTGGCTGCGGGTCGCGAGGCCGTTCAGGTGCGTGCGCCAGTGCGCGAGATGCGGATTGTGCGGCGCGCGCGGCGTGTCGGCCGCGGCGTCCGTTGCGTGGGCCGGCGCGCCGTGCGCGGTGCCGTGCGGACTCTCGGGGCCGAACGACGCGAGCGCAAGTTCGCGCTCGAGCGGCGTCATTCCGTCGTACAGGATCGATTCGGGCGTGGGCGTCACCATGCGCTCACCTTGCCGATCGCGGCGGCGACGCGCTGCCAGCGGGTGGGCAGCGTCGCGTCGACTTCGCCCGTCGCGGCGTGCGCGCGGCAGCCGCCGCGCTCGATCGACGCGTCGGTGCGCACGTTCCAGCCGAGCGTGTCGAGATCGTCCTGCAGATAGGCCTCGACGACGGGCAGGTCGGCCGGGTTCACCGCGAGATGCGGCGCGCCGGACAACGCCGGTTCGGCGGCGAGCACGTCGCGCACGGCCGCGACGAGCGCGGCGGGATCGTGCTTCACGTGCTGGCGCACGACCTGCTGCGCGATGTCGAGCGCGAGTTGCGCGAGGTCGGACGCGAGGTCGTGCTCGGCGCTCGACACGGCTTCGCGGAACGACGCGGCGAGCGCCGCGAGCTGCGCGGCCTGTTCGCGGGCTTCGGCCTGGCCGGCCGCGAAACCCTGCTCGCGGCCCTGCTCGAAACCGGCCTGATAACCCAGTGCCTGGCCTTCGACGTGACCGGCCGCGTGGCCTTCGGCATGCGCGGCGTCGCGCACGCGCTGCAATTCCTCGGCGAGCGCGGCGGCGGCCGCAGCCGCGTCGTCGGGCGGCGGCGGGGGCGGCGGCGGATCGAACGACGCCATCTCCCACCGCTGGTACGCGGTGAGGGTGCCGGCGCGGTCGCGCGCGGAATCAGACATAGGCGTCTTCCGCCTTGCCGCCGATCACGATCTGACCGCTCTCGGCGAGGTTGCGCACGATCTGCAGGATGCGGCGCTGCTGCGTCTCGACTTCGGACACGCGCACCGGGCCGCGCGCGTCGAGATCCTCGGCGAGCAGTTCGGCCGCGCGTTGCGACATGTTCGCGAGGAATTTCTGGCGCAGCGCGGGCGGCGCGCCCTTCAGCGCGATGATCAGCGTTTCCGACTCGACTTCCTTCAGCACCATCTGGATCGCGCGATCCTCGAGGTCGAGCAGGTTCTCGAACACGAACATCTGGTCGACGATCTTCTGCGCGAGGTCGGCGTCGTACTGGCGCACGCTTTCGAGCACGCCTTCCTCATGATTGCTCGTCATGAAGTTCAGGATCTCGGCCGCGGTGCGGATGCCGCCCATCGGGCTGCGCTTCAGGTTGTCGCTGCCGGACAGCAGGCCCGTCAGCACGTCGTCGAGCTCGCGCAGCGCGGCCGGCTGGATGCCGTCGAGCGTCGCGATCCGCAGCAGCACGTCGTTGCGCAGGCGCTCGGTGAAGCACGACGCGATCTCGGACGCCTGATCGCGGTCGAGGTGCACGAGGATCGTCGCGATGATCTGCGGATGCTCGTTCTTGATCAGTTCCGCGACGGCGGCCGAGTCCATCCACTTCAGGCCCTCGATGCCGCTCGTGTCGCTGCCCTGCAGGATCCGGTCGATCAGCACGCCGGCCTTGTCCTCGCCGAGCGCCTTGGTCAGCACCGAGCGGATGTACTCGCTCGAATCGAGCGACAGCGCGGTGTGCTGCTCGGCTTCCTTCGCGAATTCGTGCAGCACGTCCTCGACCTGCTCGCGCGTGACGTTCTTCAGCGCGGCCATCGCGGCGCCGATCTTCTGCACCTCGCGCGGCGCGAGGAACTTGAATACTTCAGCGGCCTCTTCCTCGCCGATCGACATCAGCAGCAGCGCGCTCTTGGTCAGGCCTTCAGCGTTCATCGGACACCCAGTTCTTCACGACGGTGGCGACGATCTTCGGATCCTGGCGGGCGATCGTGCGCGCGTAGTCGAGGTTGCGTTCGTAGCGGTTCTTTTCGTTCTCGAAGCCGAGCAGCAGCGGATCGGGCTCGTCCGGCTGTTCCAGCGCGGGCAGGCCGTCGAGCGCGACCGGATCCTCCGGCGCCGCAAGTGCCGGCGCGGGCGACTCGGGCGGCGGGAATGCGCGGCGCATCGCCGGGCGCACGAACATGAAATAGAGCGCCGCCGCGGCCGCCGCGATGCCGAGCCACTTCGCGGCTTCCTTCGCCATCGCGATCATGTCCGGCTGGCGCCACCACGGCAGGTTGGCGTACGGATCGTTGACGGTCGAGAACGCGCTGTTCACCACGTTCACCGAGTCGCCGCGCTTCTCGTCGTATCCCATCGCGTCCTTCACGAGCTGCTCGATCTGCGCGAGCTTCGCGGGCGGCAGCGGCTGCATCGTCACGTGGCCCTTCGCGTCGGCGACCGGCTGGTAGTTGACGACGACGGCCACCGACAGCCGCTTCACGTTGCCCATCGGCTGCTCGACGTGGCGGATCGTCTTGTCGAGCTCGTAGTTGGTCGTCTGGTCCTTGCGGTCGCTGACGGGCGTCGACTGCGGCCCGTTCTGGCCGTTGCCGGCGACGATCGGCGCGGAGGCCGGCTGCGGCGGCGTGTTCGACAGCGCGCCCGGCACGCCCGATGCGCCGCCCTGCGCGAGTTCTGTCGCGCTGCTGGTCTGCTGGCTGCGGATCGCGGTCTGCTGCGGCGAGCCGTTCGGGCCGTAGCTTTCCGAGGTTTGCTCGAGCTTCGAGAAATCGATGTCCGCGCTGACTTGCGAGCGCGCGTTGCCGGTGCCGAAGATCGGCGCGAGGATCGCGTCGATGCGCTTCTGCGTGTTGTGCTCGACCTGCTGCACGTACTTGAGCTGGCTCGCGTCGAGGCCGGTGGCCGATGCGGTCTGGGTCAGCAGGTTGCCGTCCTGGTCGACGATCGTCACGTTTTTGGCCGGCATGTCGGGCACGCCGGACGACACCATCCGCGTGATCGCCTGCACCTGGCCCTCGTCGAGCACGCGGCCCGGGTAGAGATCGACGAACACCGACGCGCTCGGCGCTTCCTTGTCGCGCACGAACACCGACGGCTTCGGGATCGCGAGATGCACGCGCGCCGTCTTCACGGCGTTGATCGACTCGATCGTGCGTTGCAGCTCGCCTTCGAGCGCGCGCTGGTAGTTCACCTGCTCGGCGAACTGGCTGATGCCGAATTTCTGGTTGTCCATCAGCTCGAAGCCGACCGAGCCGCCCTTGGGCAGGCCCATCGCGGCGAGCTTCAGGCGCGTTTCGTGCACCTGGTTCGACGGCACGAGGATCGCGCCGCCGGCGTCGGCGAACTTGTAGGGAACGTTTGCCTGCTGGAGCGCGGTGATGATCGCGCCGCCGTCGCGGTCCGACAGGTTGCTGTACAGCACGCGATAGTCGGGCGTGCGGCTCCACAGCACGAGCGCGGTGATCGCGGCGATGGCGAGCGCGACGGCGATCACGAACGGCAGTTTCGGGTTGCCCTTCATCCGCGTGATGCCGGGGATGCGTTCCGCGAAGCCGCCGAACCCGAAGTCCGCGCCGGCGCCGCCTGCTCCCGGCAACGCGGCGGCCGCGGTGGCGCCTGGCACCGGGCTGGCGAGGCCCGTGCGGGCGTCGGGGTTGATCAGCGAGTTGGCCTGCGAATCCATGCGTGGAATTTCTCCGGAGCGGGACGACTGAGCCGCTCGGACGAGCGGACGGACAATGACACGATGCGATTATCGGGACCGAAGCCCGACTCCGATCGACCGAAAAGAGCGGGGTTTCCCCCGTACTTTCGCGGCTTTGGCGCGCGCCGCGCTGCTATCCTTTTTCGCGATCCGGCATGGTGCGCATCGTGCGGCGCCGCCGGACCGCCCGGTGCGTCCGGGTCTCTTCTCTCATATGTCTGGGGACAGCATGGCTGCCAACGTCAGCGGAATCGGTTCGGTGTTGCAACAGATGCAGGCGATGGCCGCGCAGGCGAGCGGCGGCGTCGCGAGCCCGACGGCGGCACTCGCCGGTTCGGGCGCGGCGACGGCCGGCACGTTCGCGAGCGCGATGAAGGCGTCGCTCGACAAGATCAGCGGCGACCAGAAGCACGCGCTCGGCGAGGCGCAGGCGTTCGAGGTCGGCGCGGCGAACGTGTCGCTGAACGACGTGATGGTCGACATGCAGAAGGCCAACATCGGTTTCCAGTTCGGGCTTCAGGTCCGCAACAAGCTCGTGAGCGCGTACAACGACATCATGCAGATGTCCGTGTGACGCGACCGGCAACCGGGGACGGCCAGCCGCCGACGGGCATCCGCGGGCGGCCGACCGGCGGCGGGCCGTGCGCCTAAAGCTTTTCAATTCCCTTCCGATAACTCTGGAACAAGGCCGCGTCATGCATTGCACGGCGACGGCCACCGCATAGCCAACGCATCACAAGGAGAAGCGCATGTTTTCCCCAGGACACGCTGGAGCCAGTGCATACGCGCGTGTCGGCGTCGAGACGGGGGTGATGGGCGCCTCCCCGCACCGGCTGATCGCGATGCTGTACCAGGGCGCGCGCCAGGCCATCGCGCTCGCGCGCATGCACCTGCAGCAGGGCAACGTGCCCGCGCGCGGCGAAGCGATCGGCAAGGCGATCGGGATCGTCGAGAGCGGCCTGCAGGCGTCGCTGAACCGCGACGCGGGCGGCCAGATCGCCGGGCGCCTCGACGCGCTGTATACGTATATCGGCCGGCGCCTGCTGGAAGCCAACATGCATGCCAGCGACGCGATGCTGGTCGAGGTCGACGGGTTGCTCGCGACGCTCGAGGAAGCGTGGACGGGCATCGCTCCGGAAGTCGCGCGCATGGCCGCGCAACAGGCGGCGGGCGCGGCACGATGAATCTCAAGGCCGAATACTTCGCTCGCTACGAGGCGCTTGCGGCCGTGTCGGGCCGCATGCTGTCCGCGGCGCGCGGCGCGGACTGGAGCGCGCTGCCGGAGTTGCAGGCCGAATTCCTGCGTCTCGTCGACGGGCTGAAGGAGGCCCATCCGGGCGTCGCGCTCGACCAGGCGGACCTCGGCCGCAAGCTCGAGCTGATTCGCCGGATCCTCGCCGACGACGCCGCGATCCGCGACCTCGCCAGCCCGGACGTCGCACGGCTGTCCGCGCTGTTCGAGGCGCGGCGCTCGACCCAGGTATTGACCGATCTCTACCGCGCTCGCGGGTAGTGCCCGTTTGCCGGGGCGGCGGTTGCCGCATGCCCGGCTTCGCAACGATGTCGCTGAGGTGAGCAGGCTCCGATCATGACCGGTATCGACTCCGTTGCGGCCGCCCTGCTGGCGAGTCGCCTCGACAGCCTGCTGACCGGCCCCGTGATCGCGCCCGCAGGCGGCGGCGCGACCGCGCAGGTCGGCACGCCGGGCGCCGGCGCGTCGTCGCCGTCTTCGACCGGAGCCCCGCCGGCGCCGCCGCCGGCATCCGCGCAGACCGCGTTGTCCGATGTCGCGCTCGTGCTCGACGCGATCTCGCGCTCGGGCGGCGTCGCGACGCCCGTGATCGCCGGGCGCACGCCGCTGCTGGCCGATCCCGCCGTGTTGCTGAGCACCGCGGCGGCCGTGCCGCCGGACGGGCAGCCGACCGCCGGTCCGGCTGCGTCCGCCGCCGCGCCTTCCACCGCAACGCCCGCGTCCGACGTCGCGGCCGCGCGCGATGCGGCGGCCGCGCCGCCCGTCGCGGCGCTGCGTGCGGCGCTCGCGCAGGCCGTCAGCGAAAGCGGCCTCTTTTACGAATCCCATCTCGCGCAGTGGCTGGCCGGCCAGCGCCCGCTCGCCGCGCTGATGCGCGAACCGCAGGCGCGGCTCACGACCGCGCCGGTGCAGCCCGCCCCGGATGCCGCGCAGCACGACGCGCCCGACGTGCTCGACGAACTGCTCGCGCAGCGCCTGCCGCTGCCGACGGCGGCGCGAACGGCCGTGCAGCCGGGCGCGCCCGCGTCGGGCGGTGCGGTGCCGCGCGAGCTTGCACAGAACGCGGCTGCCGCCGCTCGGCAAGGTGCGGCGTCGGCCACGGCCGCGACGACCGACCCGCTCGGCGATCGCCCCGACACGCGCTGGACGCCCGCGCGCGCCGAACTGGCCGCCGCGTCGGCCGATCCGCAGGCGCAGACGCCGGCTCCCGTGCATCCTGCCGCCGTGCCGATCGTCCGGCAGCAGCTCGATGCGCTTGCGACCGATCAGTTCCGCTGGGCAGGCGAGGCATGGCCCGGCGTGCGGCTCGACTGGACGATCGAGCCCGACGATCCGGGCGGCCACGCGTCGCGCGGCGGCGACGACGCCGGCGACGGGATCGCATGGCGCACGCGGCTGACGCTCACGTTGCCGTCGCTCGGCACGGTCGACGCGGAGCTGGTGCTGAACGGCGCGCAGCTCGTCGCGCGACTGCGCGCGAATTCGGCCGGCGCCGACCGGCTCACGCGGAACGAGGCCGCGCTGCGGCAGCGGTTCGAGGGATCGGGGCTGCAGCTCGGCGGACTGTCGATTCGCGCGGTCGGCGACGAACCGGACGGCTTCGACCCGCTCGTCGCGCAGGCGGCCGCCGCCGCATATGCGCGCAGCGCGGCCGGCGGCACGCCGGGCGCCGACGACGAGGTGCCGCGATGAGCATGACGTCCCGCAAACGCGCGGCCGCGCTCGTCTACGATCCGAAGGGAGGCGATACCGCGCCGCGCGTGGTCGCGAAGGGGTACGGCCTGCTCGCCGAGATGATCGTCGCCCGTGCGCGGGATGCCGGGCTGTACGTGCATACCGCGCCGGAGATGGTGTCGCTGCTGATGCAGGTCGATCTCGACGACCGGATTCCGCCGCAGCTTTACCAGGCCGTCGCCGATCTGCTGGCATGGCTGTACGCGCTCGATCGGACCGAGCCCGGGCCGGGCGACGCCGCGCCGCATTTTCCGCTACCGCCGCTGCGCCGCTGAGCGTTCGCCGGGCCGTTTTTCTTGCGAAATGCTGTCCCGGACTTTCGCGATCATTTCACCGGCATTTCTCTTTTATCGACCTGGATCGGCGTGCAATCCGCGCGCTTCGTCGGTTATCGCCGGATTGTCCCGTCGTCCCGACGTGCGCCGGCGGATTGAGCGGTCGCGCCATTTGTGTAATGATATCCATTCTCATTTTCATGTTATCCGGGCGGCGCATGTTTTCCGTGCGCCGCCCGTTGCTTTGAACGAATGGACACTCTCGCGTGAACGCGCCCGAAACGATCGCCCCGCCGCAGGCGGGCAGGCCCATCGCGGGCGTCACCGTGCTGCATCCGGCCGCACGGCCCCTGAGCGACGCCGAACTGGCGGCGCGCCGCCAGCGCTCGCGGCGCGCGACCTTCATCAAATGGCTGCGCAAGGTGCATGGCTGGGTCGGGCTCTGGGGCGCGGTGCTCGGGCTGCTGTTCGGCGTGACGGGCGTGCTGCTCAACCACCGTGCGCCGCCGCTGAAGATCCCGACCGGCGAACCGCAGGTCGAGCAGATGCAGATCGCGTTGCCGGACCCGGCGCCGAAGTCGCCGGCCGCGATGACGAAGTGGCTGCAGCACGAACTGCACTTCGACGGCCGGCCGGGCCGCGTGCGCAAGGAGCCCGCGCAGCCGGTCGCCTGGGGCGACAAGCGCGTGATGCAGCCGGAGCACTGGCAGATGGGCCTGTTCGGTCCGCGCCAGAACCTGCAGGCCGAATATTGGGTCGGCAACGGCTACGTATCGGTGAAGCGCACCGGCAATACGTTCCTGACGACGCTGAACAACCTGCATCGCGGCGTCGGCATGAATCTCGGCTGGGTGCTGCTGATGGACACGATCGCGGGTTCGCTGATCCTGTTGTCGCTGACGGGCGTGCTGCTGTGGACGGAGCTGAACAAGCGCCGCACGGTCGGCGTCGTGCTGGTGGTCGGCTCCGTCGCCGCGGCGTTCGCCGCGGGTCTCGCCTGACGTCACCCTCGACGCGCGCCGGTGTCCCGCCGGCGCGGCCATGCGCCGCGCCGGCGACCGGCCTCAGAGGCCGCAGGTCGCGCCGCTGTTTGCCGCGATCTCGCGGGCGGCCTTCGCGCCCTCGACCTGCAGGATCGTCGGCAGCGACACGTTGTTCTTCGCGGCCGTGATCTCGGCGAGGATCGAGATCGCGATTTCCGGCGGCGTGCGGCTGCCGATGTAGATGCCGGCCGGCCCGTGCAGCCGCGCCAGTTCCGCCTCGCTCAGGTCGAATTCGAGCAGCCGCTCGCGCCGGGCCGCGTTGTTGCGTCGCGAGCCGAGCGCGCCCACGTAGAACGCGGGCGTCTTCAGCGCCTCCATCAGCGCGAGATCGTCGAGCTTCGGGTCGTGCGTGAGCGCGATCACGGCCGAACGCGCGTCGAGCTTCATGTCGAGCACCGTGTCGTCGGGCATCGTGTGCACGACGCGCGTGCCCATCACGTCCCACGCATCCGTGTACTCCTCGCGCGGATCGCAGACCGTCACCTGGTAATCGAGCCCGACCGCGATCTGGCACAGATAGCGCGACAACTGTCCCGCGCCGATCACGAGCATCCGGTAGCGCGGCCCGTGGATCGTCACGAGCCGGTCGCCGTCGAACGCGAGCCCGTCGGTCGCCTGCGCGGGCGACAGCGACGCGCGGCCGGTCGCGAGCGTCATCGTGCGCGTGACGAGGCGACCGGCCTCGACTTCCGCGCACAGCGCGGCGATCCCGCTGTCGGGCGTGAGCGGCTCCAGCACGAGCTGGATCGTGCCGCCGCAGGGCAGCCCGAAGCGGTGCGCTTCCTCGGCCGTCACGCCGTACTTGACGGCTTCCGGGCGTGCATCGGCCGCGATGCCGCTTGCGTGCACGCGGGCGATCAGGTCGTCCTCGATGCAGCCGCCGGACACGGAGCCGACCACGAGGCCGTCCTCGCGCACCGCGAGCATCGCGCCTTCGGGGCGGGGCGACGAGCCCCACGTCTTCACGACCGTGACGAGCAGCACGCGGCGCCCTTCGTCGAGCCAGCGCGCGCTGGATTTCAGTACATCGAGATCGACGCTTTCCATCATCCTGTTCCTGTTGCCGGACGGCCCGCCGGGCCGGGCCGTCGTTCGATGGCCGGATTATGAACCGCTCGGCGCGCGCGTGCTGGCAGCGTGCAATTCGTGTGGGCAAATCCGGACGATCGGGCAAGAAATCGCGACGATCGGGCAGCGATCGCGCGCGTGCGGGGCGCGGCGGCGCGCGTCGTGCGCCGCGCGGGGGCGCCGATGGCCGGGCCGGTTCGGGCGGGGAGGGGGCGCGCACGGGGCCGGTGACGGCCCGGCGTGGCGTCGTGCCGCTGCGCGCGGCGTGCGCGCGCAGCGACGGCGGTCAATGCGCGTCGTGCTGACCGTGCGCGAGCTTCGAGTGATGCCGCGAATACAGGAAGTAGATCACGAGGCCGATCACGAGCCAGATGCCGAACGCGGCCCACGTGACGGGCTGCAGGTTCAGCATCAGGAACAGGCATGCGCCGACCGCGAGGATCGGCACCACCGGCACGCCCGGGCAGCGGAACGCGCGCGGCAGTTCCGGGTGCGTGCGGCGCAGCACCAGCACCGCGATCGACACCATCGAGAACGCGGCGAGCGTGCCGATGTTGATCAGCTCGGCGAGCACGTTGAGCGGCACGAGCGCGGCGATCAGCCCGAAGAACAGGCCGACGAGCCAGGTCGTCAGGAACGGCGTCGCGTAGCGCGGATGCACGCGCGACAGCGCCGCCGGCAGCAGGCCGTCGCGCGACATCGCGAAGATGATCCGCGTCTGGCCGTAGCTCATCACGAGGATCACGGTCAGCATGCCGAGCACCGCGCCGAGATCGATGAAGCCCGCGACCCACTTCTCGCCGGCGATCTGCAGCGCATACGAGATCGGATGCGACACGTTCGCGTACTGCGCCGACGGCACGATGCCGGTCGCGACCGCCGCGACCGTCACGTACAGCACCGCGCACACCGCAAGCGACGCGATGATGCCGATCGGCAGGTCGCGTTTCGGATTCTTCACTTCCTCGGCCGCCGACGATACGGCGTCGAAGCCGATGAACGCGAAGAACATCACGGCCGCCGCGCCGAACACGCCGTTCCAGCCGTGCGGCATGAACGGCTTCCAGTTCGCGGGCGTGACGTGGAAGATGCCGACCGCGATCACGAGCAGCACGACCGACACCTTGATGAACACCATGACGTTGTTGATGCGGGTCGACTCGCGAATGCCGATCGACAGCAGCGTCGTGATCACCAGCATCACGAGGAACGCCGGCAGGTTGAACCACGTGACGACACCCGGGATCGCGCCGGGCGCGGCCGTCAGCACGGTCGGCAGCGTGAGCCCGAAGCCCTGCAGCAGCGATTGCAGGTAGCCCGACCAGCCGACCGACACGGCCGACGCCGCGAGGCCGTATTCGAGCATCAGGTCCCAGCCGATGATCCACGCGACGAGCTCGCCGAGCGTCGCGTACGAGTACGTGTAGATCGAGCCCGCGACCGGAATCGTCGACGCGAATTCGGCGTACGACAGCGCCGCGAGGCCGCACGCGATCGCGGCGATCACGAACGACAGCATCAGCGCGGGGCCGGCCTGCACGGCGCCCGTGCCGGTCAGCACGAAGATGCCGGTGCCGATGATCGCGCCGATGCCGAGGAAGGTGAGGTCGATGGCGCCGAGCGCTTTCTTGAGCCCGGCGCCGTGCGCGCCGGCGATCATGCGATCGACGTTTTTCTTGCGGAAGAAGGACATTGCGGATGAGTTTCCAGCGCGCGCGAGCGCGGCGGCGCCGAGTGAGTGAAAACCCGTAATTTTAGCCGATTTGGCGTGGAAGACCCGTTGCGGCGCAGCGCTGCGCCCGGGAATCGTCCGATAAAACAATTGCTTGTGCGCGGCGGGCGGCGCGCCGGGGCCGGCGTGGAGCCGGCCGGGTGCGGCGAGGACGAAGAATCACGCGCCCGACGCGGGCGCCATGTCGACGAGCCGGTTGCTCATCACGTAGAACGTCAGTTCCGCATTGTTCGACAGCCGCATCTTCTCGAGCAGCCGCGACCGGTACACGCTGACCGTCTTCACCGACAGCGACAGCGTGTTCGCGATGTCGGTGAGGCGCTTGCCCGATGCGAGCATGCAGAGCGTCTGGTATTCGCGGTCGGACAGCTTCTCGTGCGGCAGCGGTTCGTTCTCGAACGACACGTATTCGGCGAGCGCCTCGGCCATCGCCGGGCTCACGTACTTGCGGCCGGCCGCGACCTGCTGGATCGCGCCGATCATCTGCGCGGCATTCACCGTCTTCGACAGGTAGCCGGCCGCGCCGGCCTTCAGCGCGCGCACCGCGTACTGGTCCTCGCGGTACATCGAGAACATCAGCACCGGCGCGCCCGGCAGCTTGCGCTTGATGCGCTTGAGCACCTCGATGCCATTCGTGTCCGGCAACGAGATGTCGAGCAGGATCACGTCGAAGGCGTCGCGGTCGACGGCCGCCACCGCATCGCTGCCGGTCTCGGCCTCGGTCACGTTACGCGCGATGCCGCGGTCGATCAGCAGGTGGCGGATCCCTTGACGGACGATCGCGTGATCGTCGACGAGCAGGATGTTCAGGCTCATGACGGCCTCACGAAAGCGACGCGCGGCGCGCGGCCGCCGGCGCCGCGAACAGCGAGTCCCACGCGAAGCGCGCGGTGACGCGCGTGCCGCGGCCCGCTTCCGGTGCGCTCGCGTCGAAGCTGCCGCCGAACGCCTCGCAGCGTGCGCGCATCCCGGCGAGGCCGTAGCCGGTGCGCCGGCTGCGCGCGAAACCGGTCCCATCGTCGGTGACGATCAGGGACATATGCGAGTCGTCGGTGTCGATCTGCACGTCGACGGACGTCGCGCGCGCATGCTTCGCGACGTTCGACAGCGCTTCCTGCGCGACGCGGAAGATCGCGAGCGCGCCGGCGCCGCCGAGTTGCGTGAGCCGTGCGTCGGCCGCGCAGACGAAGCTCGTGCGCAGGCCGGTGCGGGCCGTGTGGCTGTCGACCCACGCCGACAGGGCGCCGACGACGCCGCCGTCGAGTGCCGGCGTGTCGCGCTCGTCGATCAGCCGGCGGTTGGCGTCCGTGGCGGACTCGAGCGCCTGCTGCGCCAGCTCGAGCGCGCGCAGGCAGCCGTCCGGCGCATTGGCCGGCAGCCACGTTTGAACGTTTGCGAGCGCGAAACGTGCGGCGGTGAGTTCGGCGCCGAGTCCGTCATGCAGTTCGCCGGCGAGATGGCGGCGGGCCGCCTCGTCGGCAACCATCAGCTGGAGGGACAGCGCCGCGATCCGTGCGGCGGACGTGTCGCGTTGGGGCAGGGCTTCGGCCACGGGCGCGGCCGCGTCGCAGCCGTGCACGAGCGGCTGCGACGGGAACGGGGCATGAGCGCCCGTGGGCGCGTTGAGCGACGTATCCATGACTCTCCCTGCTGTCAGAAAGCGGTTCAGACACCGGCTGGCTGCGTGGATCGGCTACCGTTTCGATGACGGCCACCGCCAGAGAATCGCCCCGTGCCGAGGTAACAAAAGTTACATCTTGTAACGTTTGAGTCCGACCCTCCAATGGTCGCCCGATCGGCGACCACGCGGGGCGAATAATATCTCAAAAATTTGGAAAACGTCATGCTGGGCGGACATTTAAGGGTAAATGTGAATAATCCGAGTGAAGCTGTTGTAGGAAAAACACTGACGCGAAAGCACACGGATCGCCCGTATCCAAATGTAACGATTTGACATGAAATGATCGTGGCTTGTTACGAATTCGCCAAGTGGGGACGAAAAAAAACCGGAGCTTTTGCTCCGGTTCTTGATGTGGCACAAATTCGGGGTTCGATCAGTCCACGAATGCGCGCTCGATCACGTAGTGACCCGGCGCGCTGTTCTTGCCTTCGACCAGGCCGGCCTGCTTCAGCAGGTCCGTCGTGTCCTTCAGCATCGCGGTGCTGCCGCACAGCATCACGCGGTCGTTTTCCGGCGAGAACGCCGGCACGCCGAGGTCCGTGAACAGCTTGCCCGTCGCGATCAGGTCGGTGATCCGGCCCTCGTTGTCGAACGCCTCGCGCGTGACCGTCGGGTAGTAGACGAGCTTTTCCTTGATGATGTCGCCGAGGTACTCGTGGCCCGGCAGGTCGTGCTTGATGTAGTCCATGTACGCCAGCTCGCCCTTCAGGCGGCAGGTGTGCGTCAGGATGACCTTGTCGAAGCGTTCGTAGATGTCCGGGTCGCGGATGATCGACATGAACGGTGCGAGGCCCGTGCCGGTCGACAGCATCCACAGCGTCTTGCCGGGCAGCAGGTTGTCGGCGACGAGCGTGCCGGTCGGCTTCTTGCCGATCAGCACCGAGTCGCCCACCTTCAGGTGCTGCAGGCGCGACGTCAGCGGGCCGTTCTGGACCTTGATGCTGAAGAATTCGAGGTGCTCTTCGTAGTTCGGGCTGACGATCGAGTAGGCGCGCGCGAGCGGCTTGCCGTCGACCTCGAGGCCGACCATCGTGAATTCGCCGTTGTTGAAGCGCAGGCTCGGCTCACGGGTGCAGGTGAAGCTGAAAAGCGTGTCGGTCCAGTGATGGACGGATTGGACGGTGGCGGTGTCGTATTTGCTCATGGCTTTGAAAACGGACGCGCGTAGCGGACGCGTGTAACGGGCCCAAAAACGGGCAAAAAAACCGAGTGCGTCGGCCCGATCGCGGATCGGCCGGCCGGCGCGTCGGACACGCGCCTTCTCGATGACAGACGATTGAGGAACTCGTTATTTTACCCTGCTTGGGGCAGATGCGGGCTTGACCCGCGCGGCCGCGCGGATTTGGCGCAACGAAATCTTGCAACCGGCTTTCAGCGACCGGCCGCGAGCTTCGCGCATGGCGCGCCGCGCTACCGCGTCACTGCGGATCGAGGCGCAGCCGCGCGATATACGGCAGGTGATCCGACAGCCACGCGGTTTCGCCGGACGGCGCCTGCCATTCGAGCGGCGTCAGCCCGCGCACGAACATCTTGTCGAGCGCGAGCGCCGGGGAGAACGCGGGGAACGTGCGGCCCGACTGGCCGAGCAGCGTCGCGACCTCGGACAGCCCGATCTCGCCGAACAGCGCGACCGAATCGTTGCGCCAGTCGTTGAAGTCGCCGGCGAGCACGAGCGGGTCGTCGCCCGCGTTGCGCACGATCCAGTGCGCGATCCAGTGCATCTGGCGCAGCCGCGCCGCGCGCGTGAGCGCGAGGTGCGCGCACAGCAGCGTGACGGGCCGTGCGCCCGCGAGCGTCGCGCGCGCGACCAGCAGCCCGCGCCGCTCGAAGCGGTGCGCGGAGATGTCCCAGCGGCCGCCGAGGTCGAGCGGATGCGGCGACAGGATCGCGTTGCCGTGCCGCCACGACGGCTTGAACACGTTCGGTCCGAGCGCGATCTGCCAGTCGAGCGCCTGCGCGATCTCGGTGGCCTGGCAATGCCACACGTCGTCGACCGCGTCGTCCATCGGCGCGCCGAAGCCGGGGGCGAGCATCGGGCGCGGCATGCGGCGCGCCATCGCCTCCTGCAGGAAATACACGTCGGCGTGCGTCGACTGCATCCAGTTGCGCATCGCGTTCCATGCGGTGAAGCCGAGCGGCGAGCGGCCCTTGTGCAGGTTCCAGCTGACCGCGGTGATTTCGTCGGGCGCGGCGTGCGGTTCGGCGAACGGCAAGGACAGGGCGTCGGCGGACATGGCGCTCAGTCCTTCGCGACGTGCGCGCGCACGCGGTAGACGAGATGCGGGCGCTGCTCGACGAGCGTCCAGTCGGTCCATGCATCGCCGCCGACCGTCAGCCCCGGATGGCTCGCGACGATCTGCCGCGGCGACGCGGGCAGGCACGGATCGCTGCGCGTCGCGTTTTCGTCGTCGAGGGTTTCCTGCACGTCGAGCGCGAGCGATACCGTGTGCGCGGCGTCGTCGACGGCGAGCGGCGCGACCGTCACCGAGCGCGAGCGCTCGGTCGGCACGACGCGCGCGGCATTGCCGCAGCCGACGGGCACGGCGGACGGATAGCGATGGGTGTCGGTACGGGATTGACCCACGGTGGTGCGCTGCTGGAACGTGTCGATCGTCTGACCGTCGCGCACCACCTGGATCTCCCACGCGACGACGGCTGGTGCGGGGCTCTGCGCATGGGCCGCGAGCGCGGCGCTCGCGAGCAGGACGGCCAGGCCGTGTTTCAGCATGAAACTTCTCCGGAAACGCGGGGTAGCGGGGAACGGACGCACATCTTACGCCCGATCGATTTGGACGGTGGTGTGACAGGACGCATCGCCGCAGGTTCGCAGCACGATCCGGTCCTGATCAAAAGGTAGGTACGCGTCACGCGTTTTCAAGCGAAAAAGCGCGCGAATTCGGCGACGCTCGCGCGCTCGGTGACGAGGCGGTTCTCGATCGCGTCCGGGTCGGCATGGCCGAGCGACATCCCGCAGACGAGCTGCTCGTTGGCCGGCACGCCGAGGTGCTCGGCGACGATCCGGTGGAACGGCACGAACGCGGCCTGCGGGCAGGTGTCGAGGCCGCGTGCGCGCGCGGCCGTCATCACGCCCTGCAGGAACATGCCGCAGTCGAGCCATGCACCGTGCGTCATCACGCGGTCGAGCGTGAAGAACAGCGCGACCGGCGCATCGAAGAAGCGGAAGTTGCGCGCGTGCTGCGCGTGCATGCGGGCCTTTTCGTCGCGGCCGATGTTCAACAGACCATACAGGTCCCAGCCGACCTTGCGGCGCCGGTCGATATACGGCGACACCCATTCGCGCGGATAGTAGTCGTATTCGGCGACGTATTTCTCGTCGCGCGCCGGATCGTCGTACGCGGCGGTGAGGGCCGCGGCGAGTGCGTCGCGGGTCGCGCCGGTCGCGACATACACGCGCCAAGGCTGGATGTTGGTGCCCGACGGCGCGCGGCTCGCGGCTTCGAGGATCGCCTCGAGCGTGTCGCGCGGCACGGGCGTCGGCAGGAACGCGCGAATCGCGCGGCGCGACTTGAGCGCGGCGTCGACGGCGCGGATCGCATCGGCGTCGATGCGCGGGACGGCAGCGGGGATGGACATCGGCAACCCTTCGAGACGAAGCGCACGGCGCCGCGCGGGCGCCGTGGCGAGGCCGGCGCGGCGGCCGGTGAACGTTCGATCATACGCCGCGCGGCGCTGCGCTGCAGCGCGCGCGGTGTTAGCAGCAGACCGGGGCGGCTGCTTGCTTGCACGCCGATGCGGGATCGCTACACTGAAATCGTAAGGGTCTGATGGTCGTGTGACGGTAGCGGTAGCGAGGTTGGTATGACGACGGCGATGGTGAAACAGGAACTGGCGGTGGCGTCCTTCAGCACGGTGTACGACCTCGAGCAGGTCGAGACCGCGTTGAACGACCTGAACGAGAGCGCGAGCGACGCACTGCGCGCCACCTACGAGCGCATGCTCAAGACCGGCAATCTGCGCTTTTGCGTGAAGCCGAACCGGATGCCGTCGTTCGACGAACTCGGCGACGCGCTGCCCAATTTCACCGAGCCGCTCGACGACGTGCGCAAGCAGGTCGCGCTGTGCCTCGAGACGGACGACCGGCTCGAATTGATGCCAATTCTGCTGCTCGGGCCGCCCGGCATCGGCAAGACGCATTTCGCGAAGGCGCTCGCGCACCTGCTCGGCACCGCGTATCACTACGTGCCGATGAGTTCGCTGACGGCCGGCTGGATCCTGTCGGGCGCGTCGTCGCAATGGAAGAACGCGAAGCCCGGCAAGGTGTTCGATGCGCTCGTCAACGGCAGCTATGCGAACCCGGTGATCGCGGTCGACGAGATCGACAAGGCCGGCAGCGACGCGCAATACGATCCGCTCGGCGCGCTGTACGCGTTGCTCGAACACGATACCGCGCGCGCGTTCGTCGACGAATTCGCCGAAGTGCCGATCGATGCGGGCAACGTGATCTGGGTCGCGACCGCGAACGATGCGCAGGCGATTCCGGAGCCGCTGCTGAACCGGATGAACGTGTACGAGATCGCGCCGCCGGACGCGGCCGGCGCGCGCCGGATCGCGCAGACGATCTACGACGAGATCCGCACGTCGCACGCGTGGGGGCGGCGCTTCCCCGACACGCTCGACGACGACGCGCTCGACGTGCTGGCCGCGACGCCGCCGCGCACGATGCGCCGTGCGCTGCTGCATGCGTTCGGCGCCGCGCGGCTCGACGGCCGCGACGTGATCGCACCGTCCGACATCCGCGCCGACGAGGGCGCGGCGAAGCGCCGGCCGATCGGATTCTGAGCCGGCGGCGCGCGCTGCGCCGCGACCTGCACGCGGCGCGCCGAGCCGCGCCGCGCGACGCGTACAGGCCGATACGGACGCGTCCGGCAAGCGTGCGAACCGGGACGTACAATTCTCTTCTCTCCCCTTGATGCGCAAGCGACGCGAAACGTCATGGAGCAGATGGATTGTGTGGTGGTCGGCGCGGGTGTCGTCGGTCTTGCGATTGCGCGGGAACTGGCCGCGCGCGGGCGCGAAACCGTCGTGCTCGAGGCGGCCGACGCGATCGGCACGGGCACGAGCTCGCGCAACAGCGAGGTGATTCACGCGGGGCTTTACTACCCACGCGGTTCGCTCAAGGCGATGTCGTGCGTGCACGGACGCGACCTGTTGTACGAGTTCTGCGAGACCCGCCACGTGCCGCACCGGCGCGTGGGCAAGCTGCTCGTCGCGACGAGCGCCGCGCAGGTGAAGCAGTTGAAGGCGATCGCCGCGCGCGCGGCGGAAAACGGTGTGCTCGACCTGATGCCGCTCACGCGTGCCGAGGCGCAGACGCTCGAGCCCGCGCTCGAATGCGCGGAGGCGCTGTTCTCGCCGAGCACCGGTATCGTCGACAGTCACCAGCTGATGCTCGCGCTGCTCGGCGACGCCGAGCGCGACGGCGCGATGTGCGCGCTGAAATCCCCGGTAGAGTCGATCGACGTGCTGCGCGGCGGCCGCTTCGTGGTGCGTACCGGCGGCGACGCGCCGACCGAAATCGAGGCCGCGTGCGTGATCAACAGCGCGGGCCTCGGCGCGCAGGCGCTCGCGCGCCGCACGCGCGGGCTCGATCCGCGCTGGGTGCCGCCGCTCTATCTCGCGCGCGGCAACTACTTCAGCCTGTCCGGGCGCGCGCCGTTCTCGCACCTCGTCTATCCGATGCCCGACCGCGCGGGGCTCGGCGTGCACCTGACGCTCGACCTGGCCGGACAGGCGCGTTTCGGCCCGGACGTCGAGTGGGTCGATGCATTGCGCTACGAAGTCGATCCCGCGCGCGCACCGGCGTTCTACGCGTCGATCCGCACATACTGGCCGGGGCTACCCGACGACGCGCTGCAGCCGGCCTACGCGGGAATCCGGCCAAAGCTCGCGGGGCCCGGCGAGCCGCCGGCCGACTTCATCGTGCAGGGTGCGGCGCAGCACGGCGTGCGCGGGCTCGTGAACCTGTTCGGCATCGAGTCGCCGGGGCTGACCGCGTCGCTCGCGCTCGCGCAGCGCGTCGGCGACATGACGTCACATGCGTAACGCACGCGGCCCGCATTCGTGCGGGCCGGCCGTGTGAAATCCCTTATTTCCGGCATTTCGGCGCGCACATTCATTCGCTTGAGCGTTATTCTGTCGAACGGCCGTCGCCAGAACGGCTTTCAAACCGATAACGTTGGAGCGAGTCCCCCATGAAAACATCCCGTCGGAGTTTCCTGATTACGAGCATTGGTGCCGTGTCCGCGCTGGCGCTGTCGCGCGAAGCGCTGGCCGACGCGCCGATGCTGTCGGAAACGGATCCGGCCGCGGTGGCGCTCGGCTACAAGGCCGATGCCACGAAGGTCGACAAGACGAAGTATCCGAAATACGCAGCAGGCCAGGATTGCGCGGCCTGCATGCTGTATCAGGGCAAGAAGGGCTCGGCCTCGGGCCCGTGCGGCGCATTCCCCGGCAAGCAGGTATCGGCGAAGGGCTGGTGCAGCGCATTCACGAAGATGGGCTGACGTCCGCGGCGGCATCGTGCGATGCCGCAATGTGGCGAAAACCGCAAAACGCCCGCCATCGGACGATGGCGGGCGTTTTTTATGCTTGAAAACGGTTCCGTCGCTTTCTACACTCGCTGCAAACCAGCGCGCCGCGGCCCCCCGTGCGCCGCGCCACCCGATGGCGAATTCACGAGGACGAGGCACGCATGGCGACGATTGCGAATTCAACGAAAACGATCCGGCCCGAGCGTGCGCTGAACCGGCGGGCCGTCGCGGCGGCCGTGATCGGCAATGCGCTCGAGTGGTACGACTTCACGGTGTTCGGCTTCATGACCGTCGTGATCGCCGAACTGTTCTTTCCGACGACCAGCGAATACTCGTCGCTGCTGCTGACCACCGCGACGTTCGGCGTCGCGTTCTTCATGCGCCCGATCGGCGGCATCGTGTTCGGCCTGTACGCCGACCGCGCGGGCCGCAAGGCCGCGTTGTCGCTGGTGATCCTGCTGATGACGGCCGGCATCTTCCTGCTCGCGATCGCACCGCCCTATGCGGCGATCGGCATCGGCGGCCCGATCCTGATCGTGCTCGGCCGCCTGCTGCAGGGTTTCTCGGCGGGCGGCGAATTCGGCAGCGCGACCGCGCTCCTGATCGAAGCCGCGCCGTTCTCGAAACGCGGTTTCTACGGCAGCTGGCAGATGGCGAGCCAGGCGGCCGCGCTGCTGATCGGCGCGCTCGTCGGCGCGGCCGTCACGCGCGGGCTGTCGCACGACGCGCTGCGCAGCTGGGGCTGGCGCGTGCCGTTCATCCTCGGGCTCATGATCGGCCCGATCGGCTTCTACATCCGCCGTCATCTCGCGGATTCCGAAGCATTCCTGCACGCGCAGCAAAGCGCCCGCCGCGCGACGCTCGGCGAAGTGTTCACGCGCCATCCGCGCGAGGTGCTGTGCGGGCTCGGCTCGGTGATCGCGCTGACGGTGACGATCTACGTGCTGATCAGCTATCTGCCGACCTTCGCGGTGAAGCAGCTGAAGCTGCCGTATGCGGAATCGTTCTATGCGGTGATCGTCGGCAACCTGCTGTTGATGGTGCTGTCGCCGGTCGCGGGCGCGTGGTCGGACCGCATCGGCCGCAAGGGGCTGTCGCTGTGGTCGCTCGTGCTGACGCTCGCGTTGATGTATCCGTTGTTCGCGTGGCTCGACGCGGCGCCGAGCATCGGGCGGCTGATCGCGGTGCAGGCCGTGCTGTCGGTGACGCTCGCCGGCTACTACGGGCCGTTCGGCGCGATGATCGCCGAGCTGTTCCCGGCCAACGTGCGCTCGACGGGGCTGTCGATCGCGTACAACGTCGCGGTGATGCTGTTCGGCGGTTTCGGGCAGTTCATCGTCACGTGGCTGATCAAGGTGACGGGCACGCCGCTCGCGCCGACCTATTACGTGATGGCGGGGCTCGCGCTGTCGATCGTCGCGGTCGCGTTCGTGCCCGCGCGCAGCGCGGATCTCGACGCGCCGGCCTGACGGCCGCATTGCAGCGCGACCATCATTTCGAAATCCGCAACGATGCGGGCTTTGGCCCCGAAATCGGCGCGGCGATCGTTCGCGCCCGCGTACGAATTGTTTAGTTGTCGAAGGAAACACGCGCGGGATGAACGAATTCGCCGCCCGCGCGCGCAGACGCACTTTTTGCGTGCGCGAGACATCCGCAAAAACCCGCGCAAATGCGTCTAGAAGAGTTTTTTCTCCAGCTTGTTGCAAAATCGCTAGCTCAAGTAATATCCGCGTACCCGGCCCCAGGGGGGACCGGTTCCGATCTGGAGACCTGGAGGAAACATGGAATACAACCGTCTGTTGCACACCCTGCGTGTTACCGCCATTGCAGGCGTGGCAGCGGCATCGCTCGGCGTCGCGGGTTCTGCATTCGCACAGATCCCGAACAAAACGCTCGTCTACTGCTCAGAAGGCAGCCCGGCGGGTTTCGATTCCGCGCAATTCACGACCGGCGTCGATTTCACCGCCGCCACGTTCACCGTCTACAACCGCCTCGTCGAATTCGAGCGCGGCGGCACCAAGGTCGAGCCGGGCCTCGCCGAGAAGTGGGACGTCTCGTCCGACGGCAAGGTGTACACGTTCCACCTGCGCCATGGCGTGAAGTTCCACACGACCGACTTCTTCAAGCCGACGCGTGAATTCAACGCGGACGACGTCGTGTTCTCGTTCGAGCGCATGCTCGATCCGAACCAGGCGTTCCGCAAGGCCTACCCGGTGTCGTTCCCGTACTTCACCGACATGGGCCTCGACAAGCTGATCACGAAGGTCGAGAAGGTCGATCCGTACACCGTAAAGTTCACGTTGGCCGAGCCGAACGCGCCGTTCATCCAGAACATGGCGATGGAGTTCGCGTCGATCCTGTCGGCGGAATACGGCGATCAGCTGATGAAGGCAGGCAAGGCCGCCGACATCAACCAGAAGCCGGTCGGCACGGGCCCGTTCATCTTCCGCAGCTACACGAAGGACGCGACGATCCGTTTCGACGGGAATCCTGATTACTGGAAGAAGGGCGCCGTGAAGCTGTCGAAGCTGATCTTCTCGATCACGCCCGACCCGGGCGTGCGCGTGCAGAAGATCAAGCGCAACGAGTGCCAGGTGATGAGCTATCCGCGTCCGGCCGACATCGCGACGCTGAAGGCCGACTCGGGCATCGACATGCCGTCGCAGCCGGGCTTCAACCTCGGCTACCTCGCGTACAACGTCGAGCACAAGCCGGTCGACAAGCTCGAAGTGCGTCAGGCGCTCGACATGGCGATCAACAAGAAGGCGATCCTCGAATCCGTCTATCAGGGCGCGGGCCAGGCCGCCAGCGCACCGATGCCGCCGACCCAATGGTCGTACGACAAGAACCTGAAGATGGCGCCGAACGACACCGCGAAGGCGAAGGCGCTGCTCGCGAAGGCCGGCTATCCGAACGGTTTCGACATCACGCTGTGGGCGATGCCGGTGCAGCGCGCGTACAACCCGAACGCCCGCCTGATGGCCGAGATGATCCAGGCCGACTGGGCGAAGATCGGCGTGAAGGCGAAGATCGTCACGTACGAGTGGGGCGAGTACATCAAGCGCGCGCACACGGGCGAGCAGGACACGATGCTGATCGGCTGGACGGGCGACAACGGCGACCCCGACAACTGGCTCGGCACGCTGCTCGGCTGCGAGGCGATCAAGGGCAACAACTTCTCGCACTGGTGCTACAAGCCGTTCGACGAGCTGATCCAGAAGGGGCGCACGACGACCGGCCAGGACGCGCGCACGAAGATCTACATGCAGGCCCAGCAGATCTTCGCGCAGCAGCTGCCGTTCTCGCCGATCGCGAACTCGACGGTCTACCAGCCGGTGCGCAAGAACGTGGTCGACATGCGCATCGAGCCGCTCGGCTATGCGCGTTTCGACGGTGTCAGCGTGAAGTAACCGACCTGGCCTAAGCTGTCGTCATTGAGAAGACCGGCTTGAAATCATCCGGCGGCGAGGGGCCAAAAGCCCCTCGTCGCCGGTCGCACATTTCCCACAAGAAAATACGAGACGCATCATGTTCACATTCGTGTTGCGCCGCGTGGGGATGGTGATCCCGACCTTCATCGGCATCACCATCCTGGCGTTTGCGCTGATTCACCTGATACCGGGCGACCCCATCGAAGTGATGATGGGCGAGCGCGGCGTCGATCCCGCGATGCATGCGGAGGCAATGAAACGCCTCGGGCTCGACCAGCCGCTGCCCCTGCAGTACGTCCACTACATCGGCCGGGCGCTGCATGGCGACCTCGGCACGTCGATCATCACCAACACCAGCGTCGCGGGCGAATTCTTCGCGCGCTTCCCGGCGACCGTCGAGCTGTCGCTGTGCGCGCTCGTGTTCGCGCTCGCCGTCGGGCTGCCGGCCGGCGTGATCGCCGCGCTGCGGCGCGGCTCGGTCGTCGATCACGGCGTGATGGGCACCGCGCTCACCGGCTATTCGATGCCGATCTTCTGGTGGGGGCTGATCCTCATCATGGTGTTTTCGTCGTACCTCGGCTGGACGCCCGTGTCCGGGCGCATCGCGGTCGAATACGACTTCCCGCATCCGACCGGCTTCATGCTGATCGACGCGCTGCTCGCGCCGGACGAAGGCTCGTTCAAGTCGGCGGTCAGCCACCTGATCCTGCCCGCGGTCGTGCTCGGCACGATCCCGCTCGCGGTGATCGCGCGGATGACGCGCTCGTCGATGCTCGAAGTGCTGCGCGAGGACTACATCCGCACCGCCCGTGCGAAGGGGCTGTCGCCCGCGCGCGTGGTCGTCGTGCATGCGCTGCGCAATGCGCTGATCCCCGTCGTCACGGTGATCGGCCTGCAGATCGGCACGCTGCTGGCCGGCGCCGTGCTGACCGAGACGCTCTTTTCGTGGCCCGGTGTCGGCAAGTGGCTGATCGATGCGATCGGCCGCCGCGACTATCCGGTCGTCCAGGGCGGCATCCTGCTGATCGCGACGCTCGTGATCGTCGTGAACCTGGTCGTCGACCTGCTGTACGGCGTGCTGAATCCGCGCATCCGCCACACGAGGTAATTCCATGAGCAATCTGCAAAACACCCTGCCGAGCGAATCCGCGCCGGCCGGCGGCCGTGCGCTCGCGCTGCGCGAGTTCTGGGCCAACTTCTCGCGCAACCGCGGCGCCGTCGGCGCCGGCATCGTCGTGCTGATGCTGATCCTGGTCGCGCTCCTCGCGCCGCTGATCGCGCCGCACAGCCCGGTCGAGCAATACCGCGACTACGTGAAGATCCCGCCCGCATGGCTCGCCGGCGGCAACTGGCAGTTCATCCTCGGCACCGACGAAGCGGGCCGCGACATCCTTTCGCGCCTGATGTTCGGCGCGCGCATGTCGTTCTGGATCGGCTTCGTGTCGGTCGTGCTCGCGCTGATCCCGGGCATCGTGCTCGGGCTGGTCGCCGCGTTCTTCCAGAAATGGGCCGACACGCCGGTGATGCGCATCATGGACGTGCTGCTCGCGCTGCCGTCGCTGCTGCTCGCGGTCGCGGTCGTCGCGATCATCGGCCCGGGCCTCACCAACACGATGTTCGCGATCGCGATCGTCGCGTTGCCGGCCTACGTGCGTCTCACGCGTGCGTCGGCGCTCGGCGAACTGCAGAAGGAGTACGTGACGGCGTCGCGCGTGGCCGGTGCCGGCACGCTGCGCCTGATGTTCTCGCAGGTGCTGCCGAACTGCACGGCGCCGCTGATCGTGCAGGCGACGCTCGGCTTCTCGTCGGCCATTCTCGACGCGGCCGCGCTCGGCTTCCTCGGCCTCGGCGTGCAGCCGCCGACCGCGGAATGGGGCGCGATGCTCGCGTCCGCGCGCGACTACATCGACAACGCATGGTGGATCGTGACGATGCCCGGCCTGTCGATCCTGATTTCGGTGCTCGCGATCAACCTGCTCGGCGACGGGCTGCGCGACGCGCTCGATCCCAAACTGAAGCGGATGGCCTGACATGACCCAGAATCTTCTGACCATCCGCAATCTCGCGGTGAACTTCAACGGCCTGCCCGCTGTCGACCGGATCAACCTGTCGATCGCGCCGGGCGAGGTGGTGGGCGTCGTCGGCGAATCGGGCTCGGGCAAGAGCGTGACGATGATGGCGCTGATGGGCCTGATCGACGCGCCGGGCAAGGTGACGGCCGACGAGGTCACGTTCAACGGCGTGGACCTGCTGAAGGCGTCGCCGAAGGCGCGCCGCAAGATCGTCGGCAAGGACATCGCGATGGTGTTCCAGGACGCGCTGACGAGCCTGAATCCGAGCTACACGGTCGGCTACCAGATCAAGGAGGTGCTGAAGCTGCACGAAGGCCTGCGCGGCGACGCGCTGCACCGGCGCGCGCTCGAACTGCTCGACCAGGTCGGCATTCCCGACGCGAAGAACCGCATCACGGCGTTCCCGCACCAGATGTCGGGCGGCATGAATCAGCGCGTGATGATCGCGATGGCGGTCGCGTGCAACCCGAAGCTGCTGATCGCCGACGAGCCGACCACCGCGCTCGACGTGACGATCCAGGCGCAGATCATGGATCTGCTCGTGAAGCTGCAGAAGGAGCGCGGGATGGCGCTCGTGCTGATCTCGCACGACCTGGCCGTGGTGTCGGAGGTCGCGCAGCGTGTCGCGGTGATGTATGCGGGCGAGGTCATCGAGACCAATCGCGTGCCGGACATCTTCCGTGCGCCGCATCATCCGTACACCGAAGCGCTGCTCGCGGCGATTCCCGAGCACAATCAGGGGGCGCGTCGCCTTGCCGCATTGCCGGGCATGGTGCCCGGCCGCGATGATCGCCCGTCCGGGTGCCTGTTCGCGCCGCGCTGCAAGTACGTCGTCGACGATTGCCGCAAGGCGCGTCCGGCGCTCGATACGCTGGTGCCGGCCAACGATGCGATGCGTGCGCGCTGCATCAAGCCGCTCAATGTTTCCAACCTCGACCTCACGGGAGGCGCACGATGAATGCAGTCCACGAAACGCCTCGCGTGCCGCACGACGAGGAAGCGGTGCTGGTCGCCGACCAGCTCGCGAAGCACTACACGGTCAAGCGCGGGATGTTCGGGCAAGGCACGGTGAAGGCGCTGAACGGCGTGTCGTTCTCGCTGAAGCGCGGCAAGACGCTCGCGGTCGTCGGCGAATCGGGCTGCGGGAAATCGACGCTCGCGCGCCAGCTCACGATGATCGAGACGCCCACCTCGGGCCACCTGACGATCGACGGCAAGGACGTGGCCGGCGCGAGCCGCGAGACGGTCGCCGACCTGCGCCGCCGCGTGCAGATGGTGTTCCAGAATCCGTTCGCGTCGCTGAACCCGCGCAAGACGGTCGAGCAGACGCTCTCCGAACCGCTCGAGATCAATGCGAACCTGACGGCCGCCGAGCGCGCGGCGCGCATCGCGCAGATCATGCGCACGGTCGGCCTGCGGCCCGAGCACGCGAAGCGCTATCCGCACATGTTCTCGGGCGGCCAGCGCCAGCGGGTCGCGATCGCGCGCGCGATGATCCTCGATCCGCGGATCGTCGTCGCCGACGAGCCGGTGTCCGCGCTCGACGTGTCGATCCAGGCGCAGATCCTGAACCTGTTCATGGATCTGCAGGAGCAGTTCAAGACGAGCTACGTCTTCATCTCGCACAACCTGTCGGTGGTCGAGCACGTCGCCGACGACGTGATGGTGATGTACTTCGGCAGCGTCGCCGAGCTCGGCGACAAGGCGACGATCTACGCGCGGCCGCGCCATCCGTACACGCGCGCGCTGATGTCGGCGACGCCGGCGATCTTCGAGGAAGACCGCCGCGTGCAGATCAAGCTGCAGGGCGAGCTGCCGTCGCCGCTCAATCCGCCGTCGGGCTGCGCGTTTCACCAGCGCTGCCCGTACGCGGTCGAGCGTTGCCGTGTCGAGGAACCGCAGCTGCGCGACGTCGACGGACGCCGCGTGGCCTGCCATCGCGCCGAGGAGGTGGGGGAGGCGAATGCCTGATGGTTTGGCGGCGCGCGCGTCCGGCGTGCGCCGTTCGGGGGCCGGCAGCGCGCGCGTGATGCGCGCGTGCCGCAACGCACGGCGCTGGAGCGTGCGCACGGTCACGGGCGCGGCGCTGGCCGGCGCGTGCGTGGCGGCCGGCCTCGTCGTTTCCGTCGAGTCGGCGCGCGCCGAAGGGCGCGCGCCGGCGAGTTCGCCGATCCGTCCGTCGCAGGTTCCGCCGCCCGGCATGAGCCTGCCGGGCTTCCACGCGCCGTCCGTGTCGAACGGCACGGTCGCGCGCGGCACGGTGCGCGTGCAGCCCGCGCGCATGCCGTTCTATGTCGCCACCCGGGGCAAGCTCACGCTGTACGTGCTCGGCACGCTGCACACGGGCGACCCGTCCGACTATCCGCCCGCTCAGCCGTTCCGGCCGCGCATCCTCGGGGCGCTCGCGGCGTCGCCGACGCTCGCGCTCGAGCTGTCGCCGGACGATCTGCTCGAATCGCAGGACGACGTGTCGAAGTACGGCGTGTGCCGCTACCCGTGCCTGCAGCGCCTGTTGCCCGAGCCGCTGTGGCAGCGCCTCGCGGGGCGCCTGCGCGGCAATCCGGCCGCGCTCGCGGAGATTCGCCGGATGCGGCCGTGGCTCGCGGCGCTGGTCGTCGAAACCTACGACTCGCTGGCGGCCGGCCTGCAGACGGAATACGGCACCGAGGCGCAACTTCAGAACGTATTCCTGAAGAAGAAGGGCGGCCGCGTGATCGGGCTCGAGACGCTCGCCGAGCAGATGCGCGCGTTCACCGGGCTGACGCTCGCCGAGCAGCGCGAGATGCTCGCGCAGGACATGGTGCAGACGCCGGCGCAGAACGCCGACGACATCAAGGCGCTGCACCGGTTGTGGCAAATTGGCGACGCCGATGCGATCTCGGCGTGGGCGGTCGCGAAGAGCGAGCGGCTGGCCCGTTCGAAGGCGCTGTCGGCGTCGATCGACAACAAGATCCTGTACGAACGCAACCGGCGCTTCGTTGCACGGATGACGGCAATCGCCGCGCCGAACCGGCCGGTATTCGTCGCCATCGGCGCGCTGCATCTGGGCGGCCCGCGCGGCGTGCTCGAATTGTTGCGCCAGCAAGGGTATCAGGTCGACGCGAACTGATCGCGCCGGGCGCCGCGCACCGATCCTCCCCTGTTTGATCGACGATACGCACGCGCTGCGAGGCGCCTGTGCGGCCGCGCGATTCGATAAGGAAAACCCTTGAATCCTCAGGAAATAGCGTTTAAAACGATTGACATCCGGTTCTGCCGATCTCTATTCTTCATCCCACAAGTTGAAAAATTGAAAAGAATAGAAAAAGTTCTACGGGGTAGCAGAAAACAAAGCGCGGGGTTAGCGTAGCCGGCACGTGATGATCGTGCCGGCCGCGGAGTGTCTGCATGCACGGCGGGGCCAACATCGTCGGGACAACAAATGCATGCGACAGACTTGCGGATAAGCGACGTTCCGTCGTCCGACCGGGGGAAGCAGCAATCGGGCGGCGGCGGACGTTTTTTAATCCGGAGCATTATTCCGGTCACCGTCGACAGACGGTTTCGGGGGGCGAATCGACAGACGGCGAAGTCCGCGGCGATTGCGCCAACAGAAAAGCGCCACGAGGGCGCTTTTTTTCTTTGGTGCGGCGGTTTTCGTCGGGCGGCGGCGCGGCTTGCGCGCCGGTCAGGCGCCTTCGTCGGCTTCCAGCGCGCCCGGGGCGACGACGTCGATGCCGGCCGCTTCGAGCGCCGCGCGGATCCGCTTCGCGAACGCGAGCGCATGCGGGCCGTCGCCGTGCAGACAGACCGTCTGCGCATTGAGCGGCACCCACTCGCCGCTCACCGACTGCACCCGCCGATCGCGCACCATGTCGAGCGTGCGGGCGAGCACCGCGTCCTCGTCATCGATCAGCGCGCCGGGCTGGCTGCGCGGCACGAGCGAGCCGTCCGCGCGGTAGCCGCGATCGGCGAACACTTCCTCCACCGCGGCGAGCCCCGCGTGGCGCGCGGCCGCGACGAACACGCTGTTCGCGAGCCCGAAAACGGCAAGCGACGGATCGAAGTCGTGGATCGCGGACACCACCGCGTCGGCGATCATCGGGTCGCGCGCGGCCTGGTTGTACAGCGCGCCGTGCGGCTTCACGTGCGCGATGCGGCCGCCCTCGGCCTGCGCGATCGCCGATAGCGCGCCGAGCTGGTACAGCACGCCGGCATAGATGTCGCCGGCCGGCAGCTGCATTTCCTTGCGGCCGAAATTCTCCGGGTCGTGAAAGCTCGGGTGCGCGCCGATCGACACGCCTTTCTGCACGGCCCAGCGCACGCAGTCGCGCATCGCATTGGCGCCGCCTGCATGCCAGCCGCACGCGATGTTCGCCGACGTGACGAGGTCGAGCAGCGCCTCGTCCGATCCGCATCCTTCGCCGAGATCGGCATTCAGATCGATTTCCATGATGTTCCTCGTCCACTGATGGCGTGGCGCGTCCTTCGTCCTGCTTCCGCCATTGTCACGCCGCGCGCGATTGCGCGCGGCGGCGGGTCTCCTCGCGCATCTCGATCGCGACGTCGATCTGACGCAGATAGGCACGTTCTGCGGTCAGGGCGGCGCGCGCGGCGTCGGGTGTCGTGCGCACGAAGCGGATCGGCAGGTTGAGCCGCGCCTGTGCGAGTTTCCAGAGATCCGCGCGGATCACCGTGCCGATCTTCGGATAGCCGCCGGTGGTCTGCGCGTCGTGCATCAGCACGATCGGCTGGCCGTTCGGCGGCACCTGGATCGTGCCGGGCAGCACCGCGTGCGACAGCAGCTCGACCGGCCGCTCGCGCACCAGCTCGGCGCCGGCGAGGCGATAGCCCATCCGGTTGCTGTTCGCGGTGACGAGCCATTCCTCGTCCCAGAACGCCTGCTGTGAATCGGCCGCGAACGACGCGTAGTCGGGGCCCGGCAGCACGCGCACGGGCATCGCCCACGGCGCATGCGCGGGCCGGTGGCGGCGCGGCGGTTCGTCGACGCGCACGAACGCGCACCACGCGGGCGCCTTCACGCCGAATTCGGGCGCATTGGCCGCGAGGCAGCCGGCGCCGGCCGGCGGCACACCGACCGGAAGCCGATCGCCGTCGCGCAGCGCGCGGCCGCCGAGGCCGCCGAAGCGCGATGCGAGATCGGTGCTGCGCGAGCCGAGCATCGGCAGCACGTCGATGCCGCCGGCGATGCACAGATAGCCGCGCATCCCGCGTTTCGCGGCCGGCAGCACGAGCGTTTGCCCGGCCTCGACCGGCAGGCTCCACCAGGAATACACGGGCTTGCCGTCGAGCGTCGCGCCGAATTCGGTGCCGGTGATCGCGATGCGCGTCGCGCGCGTGAAGCGGAACGCGGCCGGGCCGATCGTGATTTCGACGGCCGCCGCGTCGGGGCGATTGCCGACCAGCCGGTTGCCGACTTCGAGCGCGAGGCCGTCGAGCGCGCCGCCCTGCGCGACGCCGAGATGGCGCATGCCGCGGCGGCCGAGATCCTGCACGGTCGACAACGGGCCGGCGCGGACCACCTCGATCGTGCCCGGTGCGGTGTTCTGGGTCATGTCGCGTCGACTCCGGCAATGGTGAAGCGCACGCGGTCGCCGGGCAGCAGCAGCGCCGGCTGCGGCCGCGCCGGGTCGAACAGCACGTGCGACGTGCGGCCGATCAGCTGCCAGCCGCCGGGCGACGTGGCCGGGTAGATGCCCGTCTGCGCCCCGCCGATGCCGACCGAGCCGGCCGGCACTTCCAGGCGCGGCGCCGCGCGGCGCGGCGTGTGCAGCGACGCATCGAGGCCGCCGAGATAGGCGAAGCCCGGCTGGAAGCCGACGAAGAACACGACGTATTCGCCGGCCGCATGACGCGCGACGACTTCGTCGGCCGGCAGCCCGGTGTGCGCGGCGACGGCCGCCAGGTCGGGGCCGGCCGCACCGCCGTATTCGACGGGGATGTCGATCTCGCGGCCGTCCGCATGCTCGACGTCGGCGGTTTCCCACGCGTCGCGCAGCGCGGGCGTGAGCGACTCGGCCGTCGCGGCGAGCGCGTCGAACACGATCGTCAGGTTGTTCATGCCCGGCACGACGTCGATCACGTCGGGCCACGCGCGCGCGACCTCGGCGACGGCCCAGACGCGGCGCTGGCAATCGAGCGTGGCGGGCGGCGGCACCTCGCAGACGAGGGCGGCGTCGCCGAGCGGATAAATGCGGGGTTGCGTCATCGGACTGGCACGGTTTGGACGGCAATGTTAGCGCACATTGTCAATAAAATATCGACAACTTCCCAATAAGCGTTTTCGCCTAGCCCGTATGTCCGGGCTTCTGGCGTACACTCGGCACACCCTGTCATCCGGCTTGCGCCGCCTTTCCATGAAGCGTCCTGCGACCAAGATCGTGTCATCCGAACACCTCGTTTCCGATTCGAGCGCGGAGCTGTCGGAACTCGAATACGGGCTCATCATGGCCGGCAATGCGTTCAATCGCTGGATGGTGCGCTGCATGTCGGCCGCGGGCGCGAAGGACATGACGGCGGTCGAGGTGTCGCTGCTGCATCACGTCAGCCATCGCGAACGCAAGAAGAAGCTCGCCGACATCTGCTTCGTGCTCAATATCGAGGATACGCACGTCGCGACCTATGCGCTGAAAAAACTGATCGCGCGCGGCTATGTGAAGAGCGAGAAGAGCGGCAAGGAAGTGTTCTTCTTCGCGACCGACGCGGGCCGCGAGCTGTGCATGAAGTATCGGGAGGTGCGCGAGCATTGCCTGATCGAGACGCTGAAGGACAGCGGCCTCACCAACGAGCAGATCGGCGACGCGGCGCAGCTGCTGCGCCACGCATCGGGCCTCTACGACACGGCCGCGCGCGCGGCGGCGTCGCTGTAAACGATTGCGGACGGGACGGTCGACGCGGTGACGCGCGGCATGCCGCAGACTTCGCGTCGCGCGCCCCGTCATCCGGCGGCCGGGTAAAGCGCGCCGTCGGTCACGATCCAGCGCATCGCGAGATCGTGCGCTTCGGCCGGCAGCGCGTCCACGCGGCACGCTTCATACGCGATGCCGACCGTCACCGGCAGCGTGTCGCCCGGCCACACCGCGAGCGTGCGGTCGTAATAGCCGCCGCCATAGCCGAGCCGGTAGCGCTGCAGATCGAATCCCACACACGGAATCAGCAACAGATCGGGCACGACGACGGCCCCCGACGCCGGCTCCGGAATCCGGTGATGCCCTTCGCGCATCGGCGTGTGCGCATCCCACGCATGGAACGCGAGCGGCGTGTGCTTCTCGCCGATCACCGGCAGCGCGGCGCGGCGACCCGGGCCTGCCGCGGACCACGCGAGCACCGCGTCGCGTGCGTCGAATTCGCCCGGCAGCGGCCAGTAGAAGCCGACCGTGCGCGGCGCGAGCCGCTCGAGCAACAGGCGCAGCCGCGCGTCGAGCGCGGCGTTCGCGGCGGGCTGCGACGCGGCGTCGCGACGCGCGCCGGACAGCGTTTTGCGCAGTGCAACCTTCGGGTTCGGCACAGGGTTGCATGCTATGCTTTCGCTCACTTCGTGCTCCATTCAAAACGATGTCGAACAGCCTTTTCCGAGTATATCGCGCGGTCGCGCTCGCGCTTTCTGCCGCCGCGCTCGTCGCGGGCACGGCCGCGTGCGCCGCACCGAACGACGACACGCTCGCCGGGGACGACCAGATCTTCGTGCAGCTGCGCGAAGCCGCGCGCCGCAACGACGCCGCGAAGGCCGCGCAGCTCGCGGCGATGATCCCGAACTATCCGGTCCCGTCCTACGTCGAGTATTTCCAGATCAAGCCGCAACTGTTCGATTCGACGGGCCGCGCACGTGTCGACGCACCCGACGCCCCCGTGCAGTCGTTCCTGCAGCGCTACGACGGTCAGGCGATCGCCGACCGCCTGCGCAACGACTACCTGCTCGTGCTCGGCGCGCGCCACGACTGGCGCAGCTTCGACGAGCAGTACAAGCGCTTCGTGCTCGACGACGACACGCAGGTCAAGTGCTACGCGCTCGAATCGCGCGCGGCGCGCGGCGAGAACGTCGCCGAGGCGGCGCGCGCGCTGCTCGTCGAGCCGAAATACTACGGCGACGCCTGTGTCGACCTGATTACGGCGCTCACCGTCAACCAGCAGTTCACGAGCGACGACGTGTGGCAGCAGGCACGCCTCGCTTACGAGCAGAACTACACGACGCTCGGCGGGAAGATCGTCGACGCGCTCGGCGCGCGGCCGGTCGGCTTCGATCAGGCGACCAGCGCGCCGCCGCTGTATCTCGCGCGCGGCGTCGGCCCCGACGCGGCATCGCACCAGCTCGCGCTGATCGCGCTCGGCCGCATGGCGCGCAACGACCCGGACGCCGCGGCGGGAATGCTGACGTCCATCGCCGGCTCGCTGACGAAGCAGGAGCAGGCGATCGCATGGGGCGCGATCGGCTACCAGGGGGCGATCAAGCGCTCGGCGCTCGCATCGGTCTGGTATGCGAAATCCGCGAACGCGCCGCTGTCGAACCCGGGTTACGAATGGCGCACGCGCGCCGCGTTGCTCGTCGGCAACTGGCCGATGGTGCGCTGGTCGATCGAACAGATGCCGCCGTCGCTGCGCAGCGATCCGGCGTGGATCTACTGGCATGCACGCGCGCTCAAGCAGAGCGGCGACACGCTGCAGGCGAACCAGGAATTCGAGCAGGTCGCGGGCCAGTTCAACTTCTACGGGCAGCTCGCCGGCGAGGAGCTCGGCCAGCGCACGTCGGTCCCGCCGCGCACGAAGGTGAGCGACGCCGACGTCGACGCGATGAGCAAGATCCCCGGATTCGCGCTCGCGCAACGCTTCTATGGGCTGAACCTGCGCCTCGAAGGCAACCGCGAATGGAACTGGCCGCTGCGCGGGATGACCGATCGCCAACTGCTCGCGGCCGCCGAATACGGCAAGCGCATCGACCTGCTCGACCGCACGGTCAACACGGCCGACCGCACGAAGGCCGAGCACGACTTCACGCTGCGCTACCCGTCGCCGTATCGCGACATCGTCGAGCGCTACGCGCAGTCGACCGGCCTCGACATCGAATGGGCGTACGGGCTGATCCGCCAGGAATCGCGCTTCATCACGAACGCGCGTTCGTCGGTCGGCGCGGGCGGGCTGATGCAGCTGATGCCGGCCACCGCGCAGCTCGTCGCGAAGAAGCTCGGGATGGGCACGATCACGCGTGCGCAGATGCACGACATCAATACGAACATCCAGCTCGGCACCTGGTACCTGTCGGACATCTACAACAACTTCGACAGCTCGCCGGTGCTGGCGACGGCCGGCTACAACGCGGGCCCGGGCCGGCCGCGCCAGTGGCGCCAGGTGTTGACGCAGCCGGTCGAAGGCGCGATCTTCGCGGAGACGATTCCGTTCAACGAGACGCGCGACTACGTGAAGAACGTGCTGTCGAATACCGTCTACTACGCGGCGCTCTTCGAGGGCAAACCGCAGTCGTTGAAGAAACGCCTGGGCATGATCTCGCCCTGATCCGCAATCTTCATACTGCCGCGCGAGACGCGGCAGTGTGCAAGGGGCTGTTCACGCTGATACCGGGCTTGTTCCCCTGACTGGAAAAGTCATTTGTGGGGCTGGCCGCCAGCGCAAGCCCGTTATTGGCGTGAACAGCTCCTTGGAGGTCTCGAACATGGATCGCCAGACCGTCGCGCTGTTGGGCGGCACCGGCTTCATCGGCAGCCGGCTCGTCAATGCGCTGATCGACGCCGGCAAGCAGGTGCGGATCGCCACGCGGCGGCGCGAGCATGCACGCCACCTGCAGATGCTGCCGGTCGAGATCGTCGAGCTCGACGCGTTCGATCCGCGCACGCTGGCGCGGTTCGTCGCCGGCGCGCATGCGGCCGTCAACCTCGTCGGCGTGCTGCACGGCGGCCGCGGCACGCCGTACGGGCCCGGGTTCGAGCGCGCGCACGTCGCGCTGCCGGCCGCGCTGGCCGCCGCGTGCGTCGAAGTCGGCGTGCGGCGCGTGCTGCACATGAGCGCGCTCGGCGCCGATTCGCACGGCCCGAGCATGTACCAGCGCTCGAAGGGCGACGGCGAGGCCGCGCTGCATGCGGTCGCGGCGACCGACTCGCTCGCGCTGACGATCTTCCGCCCGTCGGTCGTGTTCGGCCCCGGCGACGCGTTCCTGAACACGTTCGCGAACCTGCAGCGCACGCTGCCGGTGCTGCCGCTCGCGATGCCCGATGCGCGCTTCCAGCCGGTGTTCGTCGGCGACGTCGTGCGCGCGTTCGTCAACACGCTCGATCTCGCGGCCGCGCACGGCAAGACTTACGAACTCGGCGGTCCCACCGTCTACACGCTCGAGCAGTTGGTGCGTTATTGCGGCACGCTGGTCGGCCGGCAGGCACGCATCGTGCGCCTGCCCGACGCGCTCGCGCGGCTGCAGGCGAGCGTGTTCGAATGCCTGCCCGGCGAGCCGGTGATCACGCGCGACAATCTCGCGTCGATGTCGGTGCCGAACGTGCTGTCCGGGCCGCTCGCGCCCGAACTCGGGATCTCGCCCGCGAGTCTCGAGAGCATCGCGCCCGCGTATCTCGGCCATGCCGCGCGGCGCTCCCGCTTCGACTGGTTCCGCTCGCGCCGCTAGGCGCCGCGGGTCGTCGCTTCCGTCATTCACTTTCGCGCTTTTCGGAAACCCGCCATGAAACTCGTCATTGGAGACAAGAATTACTCGTCGTGGTCGATGCGGCCGTGGCTGCTGCTCGCGCATTTCGGCATCCCGTTCGACGAGATCGCAATCGAGCTGCGCCGCGACGACACGGCTGCACGCATCCGCGAGTATTCGCCGACCGGCAAGGTGCCGTGCCTGATCGACGACCATGGCGTCGCGATCTGGGATTCGCTCGCGATCGCCGAGACGCTCGCCGAGCGCTATCCGCAGTTCCCGATGTGGCCGGCCGATCCGCTCGATCGCGTGCATGCGCGCTGCATCTCGGCCGAGATGCACTCGGGCTTCGCCGCGCTGCGCACGCAGATGGGGATGAACGTGCGCGCGTCGATGCCGGGACGCGGCGCGACGCCCGATGCGCTCGCCGACGTCGCGCGCATCGACGCGCTGTGGAGCGCGTGTATCGAGGCATCGGGCGGCCCGTTCCTGTTCGGTGAATTCGGCATCGCCGATGCGATGTATGCGCCCGTCGTGATGCGTTTCAACACGTATGCGCCGGCGTTGTCGCCGGAGGCGGCCGGGTATGCCGCGCGCGTGACGGCGCTGCCGGCGGTGCAGCGCTGGATCGATGCCGCGCGCCGCGAAACCAACGTGATCGCCGAATACGAACCGACGCCATGAACATCTACGCAGTAGGCGGAGCGATCCGCGACGAATTGCTCGGTGTGCCGGTGCAGGACCGCGACTACGTGGTGGTGGGCGCGACGCCCGAGCAGATGGCCGCGCAGGGCTTCCGGCCGGTCGGCAAGGATTTCCCCGTGTTCCTGCATCCGGACACGCAGGAGGAATACGCGCTCGCGCGCACCGAGCGCAAGACGGCGGCCGGCTATCACGGCTTCCAGTTCTACTACGCGCCGGACGTGACGCTCGACGAGGATCTCGCGCGGCGCGACCTGACGATCAACGCGATGGCGCGTGAAGTGAGCCCGGAGGGCGCGCTGATCGGCCCGGTGATCGATCCGTTCGACGGACAGGCCGACCTGCGTGCACGTGTGTTCCGGCACGTGGGCGACGCGTTCGTCGAGGATCCGGTGCGGATCCTGCGGATCGCGCGCTTTGCGGCGCGCTTCGCGGATTTCACGGTCGCGGACGACACGCTCGCGCTGATGCGGCGGATGGTCGACGCGGGCGAAGCGGACGCGCTGGTGCCCGAGCGCGTGTGGCAGGAGATCGCGCGCGGGCTGATGGAGGCGAAGCCGTCGCGGATGTTCGCGGTGCTGCGCGAGTGCGGCGCGCTCGCGCGCATCCTGCCCGAGGTCGACGCGCTGTGGGGCGTGCCGCAGCGCGCGGACTACCACCCGGAAGTCGACACGGGCGTGCACGTGATGATGGTCGTCGACTACGCGGCGAAGCAGGGCTACTCGCTGCCGGTGCGCTTCGCGGCGCTTACGCACGATCTCGGCAAGGCGACGACGCCCGCCGACGTGCTGCCGCGCCATGTCGGCCACGAAGGCCGCAGCGTCGATCTCATCAAGCCGCTGTGCGAGCGGCTGCGCGTGCCGAACGAGTGCCGCGATCTCGCGCTGGTGGTCGCGCGCGAGCACGGCAACCTGCATCGCGTGATGGAAATGGGTGCGGCCGCGCTGGTGCGGCTCTTCGAGCGCAGCGATGCGCTGCGCAAGCCCGCGCGCTTCGCCGAAATGCTGCAGGCGTGCGAATCGGATGCGCGCGGCCGGCTCGGGCTCGACACGCAGCCGTATCCGCAGGCCGAGCGGCTGCGCGTGGCGCTGGTGGCGGCGCGCAGCGTCGACGCGGGCGCGATCGCGCGCGGCGTCGGCAACGATGCGATGCAGATCAAGGACGCCGTGCATCGCGCGCGCATCGAGGCCGTCAAGCAGGCGCTGGCGATCGGGGAATAGTGCTGCGGAAGCGCCGGGTGGCGTGGTGCGCCGCCCGGCCGCCAGCCGTCATTTCTTCGTGCGGGCGGCGGCGCGGCGGGCCGGGGTGGCGACAGCCGGACGTTTGCCGGCGGCCGCGCGCGGCTTCCCGGCTGCCGGCCTGGCCATCGCGCGGGCCGGCGTGTCGGCAGGCATGTCGGCGGGCGCGGCCGCGAGCGAATCCGCATCGCGCTCGCGCTTCGGTGCGGGTTTGCGGCGGCTCACGCGCGGTTCGCCCGGCGCCGCGCCGGCATCGCGTGCGAGCAGTCTGATCTTCATCGCCTCGGATCCCAGCTCGGCACCGTTGTCGTCGAACAGCGGCAGCGTGCCGACCGCGATCATTTCGGCGGGCCCGTCGCCCACGTTCGCGACGCGGTGGCGCTTCCGCGCGTCGAAGTGCAGCGAGTCGCCGGCAGACAGCGGGTAATCCTTCTTGCCGATCGTGTAGCAGAGCCGGCCGGTCAGCACGTAGACGAACTCGTCGCCGCCGTGCGCGACCCATTCCGAACGGTAGCCCTCCATCATCCGGACCTTGAGCGCGTTGATCTGACTGCCGTCGAAGGTGGTGGACAGCCGCTCGTACCATTGCGACGCGGCATCGACCGCGTACGGTTCGCGGCGCCCCGCGTGCGAGTCGGGTTGCGCCTGGCGCGGCTGGTCGATCAGCGTGCCGAGCGGCACGTTCAGCGCCTTCGCGACGTTGACGAGCGACGAGAGCGAAATGCCGGTGAGGTGGCGCTCGACCTGCGACAGGAACCCGACCGACAGGTTCGCTTCGGTCGCGACTTCCAGCAGCGTTTTCTTCGCTTCCCGGCGCAGGCGGCGAATGCGCTGGCCGATACGCATGATGTCTGAATCCATGAATCTCTTTCGTGGCAACGAGTCGCAACGCGAGCGGAGGGGCGGTGCCGTCGCCGGGATGCGGCATTCCGCGAATCGCACGAAGCACGGCCGTCGGGACGACGATGCCGGCGCATTGTACCGCGTACGCCGGCGCCCGGCCGCCTCGCGCCAAGCGGGGCCGCGGGGGGCCGCTTGGGGCCGCGCCGCCGTCGCGCGCGGCGCCGGTAATTTTAGCCCTACGAAAATTTTGGCTTGACCTCGTTTTCAGCGTGCTCTAGATTCTGTCGCTCGCATCAAACAAAGTTAAGTGAGACAAAAATTTTCCCGAAAATCCGTCGATGGAACGGCGCCGCGGCGCGCCAGGCACGCGCCGGCGCGTGACGCCGCCGGCGGACGACAACAATCAATAGCGGGCATCCGATGATCGATCGACTGAAATACAGCTTCTCCGGCCTTCCCTCGTACGACGCGTCCGTCGCCGACACGCAGGCCGGTCTGTCGCGACTGCTCGACGCCGCCCGGCTCGACGCGGTCGTGGTCACGTCGCAGGACGAGTACATCACCGAATACCTGCCGCGCAGCAACAACCCGCGCTACGCGCTGTCGGGCTTCGACGGCTCGGCCGGCTGCGGGATCTTCCTGAGCGCGGCGACCGCGCAGGCGCTCGGCGTGCCGCCGTTCGTGCTGTTCGTCGACGGCCGCTATCACCTGCAGGCCGAACAGCAGTGCGATCCGGCGCGCGTGCGCGTCGAAAAGCTCGGGATGAACGTGACGATCTGGCAGGCGCTGGCCGACTGGCTGCTCGCGCACGCGAGCCGGCTCGCGCGGGTCGGCTACGACGCGCTGCGGATCAGCGTCGCGCAGCGCGACCGGCTGGTCGAGCGCACGCAGGCGGCGTCGCTCGACTGGACGAGCCTCGTCGAGCGCGAGATCGACCGCGCGATCGCGCTGCCGGGCTGGGTGGTCGAGCGGCCGATCTTCGAGCTGCCGGACGCGATGACCGGCGCGAGCGTCGCGCAGAACCTCGACGCGCTGAACCGGCGGCTCGCCGCGCACACCGGCGCGGCGCCCGGCAAGACCGCGTTCTTCACGTGCGCGTCGGACGATCTCGCGTACCTGCTGAACAGCCGCGGCTATCACATCCCGAATGCGTCGTCGCACCTGGGCTTCCTGTTCGCGGTCGGCGAGCAGGTCGCGCTGTTCCTGCCGGAAGGCTGCGACCGCTGCCCGGTCGAACTGGCGTCGTATCCGGCGCTGCACGTGATCCGGCGCGACTTCGCCGAACTCGAGCGCTTCCTCGCGCAATTCGCGGTCGACCACGCGTGTTACGGCTTCGAATCGGTCAACTGCGCGCTCGTCGAGTCGGTGCGCCGCGTGTGGCCGCACGCGCGCCACGCCGATTTCAACCCGGTGGAGGCGCTGCGGGCCGGCAAGACGCCGGCCGTGCTCGACCGGTTCCGCGACGCGTTCGCGCGCAGTTCGGCGGCGATTGCCGAAACGATGCGCTGGGCGAAGGTCGGCGAGCCGGGGCGGCGCCATACCGAGTACGACCTGGCCCGCACGATCAACGACGCGTACGGCGCCCGCTCGGCGGTCGCGCTGACGTTCCCGTCGATCGCGGCGAACGGCGCGAACAGCGCGTTCGCGCATTACACGGCGGCGAGCGCCGACGTCGAGCTGACCGAAGGCGAACTCGTGCTGCTCGACAGCGGCGCGTACTACGACGCCGGTTTCGCGACGGACTGCACGCGCGTCGTGCTGCGTCGCACGCGGCCGGAGACGGTCGCGCAGCCGTGGCAGCGCGAGATCTACACGGTCGCGCTGAAGGCGTGCATCAAGGGGCTCGTCACGCGTTTCCCGAAGACGGCGACGGGCGGCGACGTCGATGCGGCGGTGCGCCAGGTGTGCCGCGACCACGGCTACGATTTCGGCCACGGCACCGGGCACGGCGTCGGGATCCACGTGCACGAGGGCGGCGTGCGGTTCGCGCCGGGCGCGAAGTACGGGCTGGTGCCGAACGCGGTGATTTCGGTCGAACCGGGCATCTACGTGCCGGGCAAGGGCGGCGTGCGGATCGAGAACATCGTGATCGTGCGCGCGGACGACGACGCGTCGGACACCGTGGCGTTCGAGAACATCGTCACGGTCGGCTACGACTGGGACCTGATCGACGTCGAATTGCTGAACGACGACGAGCGTGCGTACCTGCGCGACTACGAACGGCTTTGCGTGGAACGCGGCACGCAGGTCACCGCGTGTCCGCTGCTGTAAGACGGGGAAGGGGCGCGCGGCCGCGGCAGGGCCGCGCGATGCGTTGGCGTGATCGGTACGTCAGTGGAATCGGGGCAGTCGGTACAGTCGGGGCATCAGCGCATCAACGCATCAGCGCATCAGCGCCGACACACGCCCGTCGGGGCCATAGACACCGGCCGGCGCGGGCGCGGAGCGCAGCACCGCGAGCGCGCGCTCGTTGTAGTCCATCCGGATCCGGATCAGCATCCCGTTGGTCGCATTGGCCTTGCGCGCGCGTTCGGCGGCCTGCAGCAGCAACTGCCAGCGGCCGGCGAGGCGGGCATCGCGCTCGGCGGCCTGGTCCATCCCTTTCTTGCCGGCCGGAAAGCCGAGCGCGGACAACTGCGTGTCGCGCGTGCGCTCGAGCTGCGCGAGCCGGTCGATCAACGCGCTTTTCTTCTCGACGATGCCGGGCAGCATTTCAAGCGGCTCCGGCGTCGTCAGTGCCTTTTCCTCGTAGGCGAGCAGGGACGCGAACGCTTCGACCGTCGCGTGTTCGTCGTTGACCGTGGCCAGCAGCTCTTCTCTCATCGCGTCATGCTCGTCGCGCCGGCACGCGTGTCCGCATGCCGGCAAACCAGGGGACCGGTCCGGGCGTGACGGGCCCCGGGCCGGCTCAGTTGCCCTGCGAGCGCTGCTGTTGCAGCAGGTCGCGGGCGGTATTCAGTACGCCGTCGGCGATCTTGTGCACGTCGATCGTCAACGTGCCGTTGTTCAGCGCGTCCTTGATCGACTGGACGAGGGCCGTGTCGATGTCGGCGCTGCCGGAGGCCGACAGCGAACGCAGCTGGCCGGACAGACCCGACAGGTTCACGGTCGTGTCGCCGCCGGTCGATCCTGCGTCGGCCGCCTGCGCGGACGACGACGAAGCCGCGCCGGATTGCGCGCGGGTCGCGCCGTTGCCGGTCGACGCGAGTGGGCTCGGGTTCGGAGTGGAATCGATCTTCACGATGGGTTTCCTGTACGGTATGACCCAGATAACGGCCGGGTCGGCCCGAACTTTAGCATCGTGAGCCCGACATTCTCCGAATAAACAATTCTTTGCAATCTTGCGGCGCGATCCGTCCCTATAGCGGAATTTCCACGGTCCCGGCGTCCTTGACGATCGCCGTGACGATCTGGCCCGCCGCCATCCTGACCCGCACCGACTGGCCCGGCGCCGCATTCGCGAGCGCGCTGCCCTCGGCCGAGATCGTGAAGCCGGGCCCGGCCGCGACGACCCGCACCGTCTGGCCGGCCGTCACCGACGCGGCGCTCTTCAGCATGTCCTGGCGCAGCGGCAGCCCGGCCGAGATCCGGGCCAGCGCGGTCGCGCCGACCGCCTGCGCGGGATCGGTGATCACCGCCAGCGGCAGCACCGTCAGGTCGCCGTCGCGCGCGACGAGGTCGGCCGCGGTGAGCGGCTCGCCCGGCGCGATCTGCCGCGCGGCGACGTAATAAGTCGCTTGCACGGCGACCTTCGCCTGCAGATAGACGGTCCACGGCCGCTCGCCGGCGCAGCGCACGCCGACCGTCGTGCGGCCCCACAGGCGCGCGCCGGTCGGCAGGAACGGCTCGAGCGTCGTGCACGCGGCGAGCCCGCGCGGGAACGCGGTCGCGACGGTCGCGGTGGTCTTGCCCGGCAGGCCCGCGATCTGCTGCTGCAGGAACGCGAGGGCCGTGCGCCGGATCGCGTCGGGGTCCTGCTGGCCGGCCGGCGTGGCCGGCTGGGACGCCGCGGTGGCCTGGGCCGGGTTGGTGGTAGCGGCCGGCGCGCGCGGCGCCGGCGCGGCTGAAGCGGCCCGGGCCGCGGCCATGCGCGCGGCAATGGCCGGTCGCGCGGAATTCGCGGGATTTGCGGAATTCGCGGGATTCGATGCGGGCTCGGCCGTACCGGCGACGACGGTCGCGACGGCACCCGGATCGGCGGCGCGCCGTGCGCCATCGCCCGCGTTCGTGCGCGCGGCGGCGTAGACGGGGCGCGGCGCGGGTGCCGGCACGGCGGCGGGCGGCGGGACGCTCGTCACGACCATCGAGCCGGCCGGCAGCGCCGCAGAGCCGGCCGAGGCCGCGCCGGTCACGCCGGCGCCACCACCCGCGCCAACGGCACCGCCCGCCATCGCCATGCCCGTACCCGAAGCCGTGCCCGCATTCCCGCCGAACTGCCCGCCGCTCGCCGCGTTCGCATGCGCGAGCGCGGTTTCGGCCGTCTCGCCGCGTCCGGGAATCACGATCATCCCGTCGTCCGCGTGCGCAAGCGGCACCGCGAGCCACAGCGCCGCGGCGAGCGCGAACGCCCGCGCCATGCGCGTGCCGCGTCCGTCGTTTCCGCGAAGTGCGCCTGTCATCGCCGTGTCCTCGAAGCCGTTGATCCGATTCGCATTCTAGGGAGCCCGGCCGTCGCGCAAACGATGAATAGAGGGGGCCTTTGCCGCGTTATTCGTCCGATTGCCGGTTGCGCCCGACGCCTACCATCGCTGTCATGGAAAAAAGCCCCTTGGGTCGCCATCCGGCGCAAGGGGGCGTGCAGCGCTTCATACGGAGAGACGCACACATGCTGGACAAACTCGATGCCGAATTCGCGTTCGGCCGACAGGCGCTCGACGTGCGCGCCTATCGGCAGGAACTGCTGTCGTCGAACATCGCGAACGCCGACACGCCCGGCTACCAGGCCCGCGACGTCGACTTCGCGTCGACCCTCGCGCGCTCGCTGAAGCAGACCGGCGGCGGCCTCGCGCCGAGCAACGCCACGCAGCTGCCGATGGCGCAGCCGGCCGGCGTGACGAGCGGGATGACGATGGTGTCGACGGCGCCCGGCCACATGGCCGGCACCGCGAAGCTGATTCCGACGGGCGGCCCGGCCGACGACTACGGTCGCGCGCAGTACCGGATGCCGCTGCAGCCGTCGCTCGACGGCAACACGGTCGATCTCGACGTCGAGCGCGTGCAGTTCGCGAACAACGCGCTGCACTACGAAACCGGGATGACCGTGATGACCCAGCAGATCAAGGCGATGATCGCCGCGATCTCGACGAACTCGTAAGCGCGCGCCGCTTCGCCCCGAACAAGGAGCCCCCATGCCCTCGTTGATGAACATCTTCGGCGTCGCCGGTTCGGCGCTGTCCGCGCAATCGCAGCGCCTGAACGTCACCGCGTCGAACCTCGCGAACGCCGACAGCGCGACCGGCCCCGACGGCAAGCCGTACAAGGCCAAGCAGGTCGTGTTCGCGACCGACCCGATCGGCGGCGCGCGCACCGCGTCCGGCCAGGGCGTCGGCGGCGTGCGCGTGACCAGGGTGGTCGACGATCCGTCGCCGATGAAGTCGACCTACGACCCGGCGAACCCGGCCGCCGACGCGAACGGCTACGTGCAGATGCCGAACGTCGATCCGGTGCAGGAGATGGTGAACATGATCTCGGCGTCGCGCTCGTACCAGGCCAACGTCGAGACGCTGAACACCGCGAAGACGCTGATGCTCAAGACGCTGACGATCGGCACGTAAGCCGCGCGCCGAGCGTCCTTCCCCACCGAGACCCAGACCCGACAGTTCCGACACAAGGCCACCCAGGATGACTTCCACCAGCACGACGATCGGCAGCAACGGCACCAACGTGTCGACCCTGCCGACCGACACGATGAACACCAACAACGTGTCGACGAACGGCACGTCGGCGAGCGACCTGCAGGCGACGTTCCTGAAGCTGCTCGTCACGCAGCTGCAGAACCAGGATCCGACGAGCCCGGTCGACAGCTCGCAGATGACGTCGCAGCTCGCGCAGATCAACACGGTGAGCGGCATCGCGCAGCTGAACACGTCGCTCACGTCGCTGTCGACGCAGCTCGCGGCGGGCCAGCAGACGCAGGCCGCGCTGCTGATCGGCACGAACGTGCTCGCGCCGGGCAACGGCGTCGCGGTGAAGAGCGGCGCGGCGTCGCCGTTCGGCGTGTCGCTCGCGAACGACGTGTCGAACCTGACGATCACCGTGAAGAACAGCTCGGGCGTCGTCGTCAACACGATCAACGCAGGCAAGCAGTCGGCCGGCACGGTGCCGTTCAACTGGACGCCGACCGATGCGGCCGGCAACGCGCTGCCGGACGGCAAGTACACCGTGAGCGCGCAGTACACGGGCTCGGACGGCAAGACCTATGCGCCGACCGTGCTCGCGGCCGCGCAGGTGCAGAGCGTGATCAAGCAGGCCGACGGCACGGCGGGGCTCGTGCTGTCGAACGGCACGACGGTGGGCTTGACCCAGGTCGCGTCGATCTTCCCGAACACCGCGTCGTCGTCGTCCGGCGGCACGACCACCACCAACTGATCCAGATTTCTCGAAAACGGAGACCGAAATGGGTTATCAACAGGGTCTGAGCGGCCTCGCCGGCGCATCGAACGCGCTCGACGTGATCGGCAACAACATCGCGAACGCGAACACGGTCGGCTTCAAGTCGAGCACCGCGCAGTTCTCCGACATGTACGCGAACTCGGTCGCGACGTCGGTCAACACGCAAATCGGGATCGGTACGACGCTCGCCTCGGTGCAGCAGCAGTTCGGCCAGGGCACGATCAACACGACGAACTCGTCGCTCGACGTCGCGATCAACGGCAACGGCTTCTTCCAGATGTCGAACAACGGCGTGACGACGTACTCGCGCGACGGCACGTTCCAGCGCGACAAGAACGGCTTCATCGTCGACTCGCAAGGCCGTAACCTGATGGGTTACGCGGCCAACACGGGCGGCGTGGTCAACACCGCGCAGACCGTGCCGCTGCAAGCGCCGACCAGCAACATCGCGCCGACCGCGACGACCAAGATCGCCGGCCAGTTCAACCTGAACTCGCAGGACACGGTGCCGACCAAGACGCCGTTCAGCGCGACCGACACCACGACGTACAACTACTCGACGTCGATCCAGGTGTACGACTCGCTCGGCGGCTCGCAGGCGGTCAACATGTATTTCGTGAAGTCGGCGGCCGGCACGTGGGAAGCCTACGCGGGCGTGCAGGGCGGCGCCACGACGGACCTCGGCACGGTCACGTTCAACTCGTCCGGCGCGATCCAGAGCACGACGACGGGCACGCCGGCCGCGCCGACCGCCTCGCTCGGCCAGTTCCAGTTCACCGTCCCGAACACCGACGGTTCGGCGACGCCGCAGCAGCTCACGCTCGACCTGACCGGCACCACGCAGTACGGCGGCAAGGACGGCGTGAACAACCTCGCGCAGGACGGCTATGCGAGCGGCACGCTGACGACCTTCTCGATCGGCGCCGACGGCAAGCTGACCGGCAACTACTCGAACGGCCAGACGTCGGTGCTCGGCCAGATCGTGCTCGCGAACTTCAACAACCCGAACGGGCTCGTCAACCTCGGCGGCAACCAGTACGCCGAATCGTCCGCGTCGGGCGTGCCGCAGATTTCGTCGCCGGGCAGCACGAACCACGGTTCGCTGCAGGGCAGCGCGCTCGAGAACTCGAACGTCGACCTCACGTCGCAGCTCGTCAACCTGATCACCGCGCAGCGCAACTACCAGGCGAACGCGCAGACGATCAAGACGCAGCAGACCGTCGACCAGACGCTCATCAACCTGTAATGCGCGGATAACCGGCAGCCATGGACCGACTGATCTACACGGCGATGACGGGCGCGTCGCAGTCGCTCGACCAGCAGGCGATCGTCGCGAACAACCTCGCGAACGCGTCGACGACGGGCTTTCGCGCGCAGCTCGCGACCTATCGCGCGGTGCCGATGAATTTCGGCGACGGCAGCAACATCGACCCGACGACGACGCGCACCTACGTGCTCGCATCGACGCCCGGCGCGGATTACGCACCGGGCCCGATCACGCGCACCGGCAACCCGCTCGACGTCGCCGTGCAGGGCGCCGGCTGGCTGTCGGTGCAGGCCGCCGACGGCAGCGAGGCCTACACGCGTGCGGGCAACCTGCACGTCGATGAAAACGGCCAGCTCGTCAACGCGAGCAACCTGCCGGTGATCGGCAACGGCGGCCCGATCTCGGTGCCGCCGAACGCGGAAGTGACGATCGGCAAGGACGGCACGGTGTCGGCGCTGATGCCGGGCGATCCGCCGACGGCGGTCGCGATCATCGATCAGATGAAGCTCGTGAACCCGGACCCCGCCACGCTCACGCGCGGCAACGACGGGCTGTTCCGCACCGCCGACGGCAATCCGGCCGACACCGATCCGAACGTGGTCGTCACGCCGAATTCGCTCGAAGGCAGCAACGTGAACCCGGTGACCGCGATGGTCGCGATGATCGACAACGCACGGGCGTTCCAGCTGCAGTCCAAGCTGATCCAGACGGCCGACCAGAACGAGCAGTCGGCGAACCAGCTGCTCAACTTCAGCTGAGCGGCACGGCCCTCGCTACCAGGAGAAGATTCAACATGAACCGATCGCTCTACATCGCCGCCACCGGCATGAATGCGCAGCAGGCGCAGATGGACGTGATCTCGAACAACCTCGCGAACACCAGCACCAACGGCTTCAAGGCGTCGCGCGCGGTGTTCGAGGATCTGCTGTACCAGACCATCCGCCAGCCGGGCGCGAACTCGACGCAGCAGACCGAACTGCCGTCGGGCCTGCAGCTCGGCACCGGCGTGCAGCAGGTCGCGACCGAGCGCCTGTACACGCAGGGCGGCCTCACGCAGACCGGCAACTCGAAGGACGTCGCGATCAACGGAGCGGGCTTCTTCCAGGTGCTGATGCCGGACGGCACGAACGCATACACGCGCGACGGCTCGTTCCAGACCAACGCGCAGGGCCAGCTCGTCACGTCGAGCGGCTACCAGATCCTGCCGGCGATCACCGTGCCGCAGAACGCGCAGTCGCTGACGATCGGCAAGGACGGCGTCGTGTCGGTCACGCAGCCGGGCTCGAGCAACGCGGTGCAGATCGGCTCGCTGCAGATCGCGACCTTCATCAACCCGGCCGGCCTCGAGGCGAAGGGCGAGAACCTGTTCGCCGAGACCACGTCGTCGGGCGCGCCGAACGTGTCGCAGCCGGGCCTGAACGGCGCGGGCGTGCTCAACCAGGGCTATGTCGAGGCGTCGAACGTGAACGTCGTGCAGGAGCTCGTCAACATGATTCAGACGCAGCGCGCGTACGAGATCAACAGCAAGGCCGTGACGACGTCCGACCAGATGCTGCAGACCGTCACGCAGATGAAGAGCTAACCGGAAAGTCCCGTCGTCGCCATGAAGCAGGTTCGCCTCCTCCCGTCAGCCTCCGTCCGCGCCGCGTGCGCGGTCGCGGTGGCCGCGCTCGCCGGTTGCGCGCAGATTCCGCGCGACCCGATCATCCAGCAGCCGATGACGGCGCAGCCGCCGGCGCCGATGGCGATGCAGGCGCCCGGCTCGATCTACAACCCGGGCTACGCGGGCCGGCCGCTGTTCGAGGATCAGCGGCCGCGCAACGTCGGTGACATCCTGACGATCGTGATCGCGGAGAACATCAACGCGACCAAGTCGTCGGGCGCGAACACCAACCGCGCGGGCGACACCAGCTTCAACGTGCCGACGGCCGGCTTCCTCGGCGGGCTGTTCGCGAAGGCGAACCTGTCGGCGGCCGGCAACAACAAGTTCGCGGCGACCGGCGGCGCCAGCGCGGCGAACACGTTCAACGGCACGATCACGGTGACCGTCACCAACGTGCTGCCGAACGGCAATCTCGTCGTCAGCGGCGAGAAGCAGATGCTGATCAACCAGGGCAACGAGTTCGTGCGCTTCTCCGGGGTCGTCAACCCGAACACGATCTCGGGCGCGAACTCGGTCTACTCGACGCAGGTGGCCGACGCGCGGATCGAATACTCGGCGAAGGGCTACATCAACGAAGCCGAGACGATGGGGTGGCTGCAGCGCTTCTTCCTCAACATCGCACCGTGGTGACGACGATGCAGCAGCCTCTTTTCCACCGCCTGTCGTCCCGTGTGTCGCGCGTGCCCGCCGTCGCGCGGCTCGCCGCCGCGTTCGTGCTGGTCGCATGCGCGCTCGGCGCGGCGCCCGCGCACGCGGAGCGCCTGAAGGACCTCGCGCAGATCCAGGGCGTGCGCGACAACCCGCTGATCGGCTATGGCCTCGTCGTCGGTCTCGACGGCACGGGCGACCAGACGATGCAGACGCCGTTCACGACGCAGACGCTCGCGAACATGCTCGCGAACCTCGGCATCTCGATCAACAACGGCTCGGCGAACGGCGGCACGTCGTCGCTGAACAACATGCAGCTGAAGAACGTCGCGGCCGTGATGGTCACCGCGACGCTGCCGCCGTTCGCGCGGCCGGGCGAGGCGCTCGACGTGACGGTTTCGTCGCTCGGCAACGCGAAGAGCCTGCGCGGCGGCACGCTGCTGCTCACGCCGCTGAAGGGCGCGGACGGCCAGGTGTACGCGCTCGCGCAGGGCAACATGGCGGTCGGCGGCGCGGGGGCGAGCGCGAACGGCAGCCGCGTGCAGGTGAACCAGCTCGCGGCCGGCCGGATCGTCGGCGGCGCGATCGTCGAGCGCTCGGTGCCGAACGCGATCGCGCAGATGAACGGCGTGCTGCAGCTGCAGCTGAACGACATGGACTACGGCACCGCGCAGCGGATCGTGTCCGCGGTCAATTCGAGCTTCGGCCCGGGCACCGCGACGGCGCTCGACGGCCGCACGATCCAGCTCGCCGCGCCGGCCGATTCCGCGCAGCAGGTCGCGTTCATGGCGCGCCTGCAGAACCTCGACGTGAGCCCGGACAAGGCCGCCGCGAAGGTGATCCTGAACGCGCGCACCGGCTCGATCGTGATGAACCAGATGGTCACGCTGCAAAGCTGCGCGGTCGCGCACGGCAACCTGTCGGTGGTCGTCAACACGCAGCCCGTGGTGTCGCAGCCGGGGCCGTTCTCGAACGGGCAGACGGTGGTCGCGCAGCAATCGCAGATCCAGCTGAAGCAGGACAACGGCGCGCTGAAGATGGTGACGGCCGGCGCGAATCTCGCCGATGTCGTGAAGGCGCTGAACACGCTCGGCGCGACGCCGGCGGACCTGATGTCGATCCTGCAGGCGATGAAGGCGGCCGGCGCGCTGCGCGCCGATCTGGAGATCATCTAAATGGCAGCTACTCTCCCGAACGCAAACGACCTGACGCAGCGCTTCGCCCTCGACGTGCAGGGCTTCGACGCGCTGCGCGCGCAGGCGAAGCAGTCGCCGCAGGCCGGCGCGAAGGCGGTCGCGGGCCAGTTCGACGCGATGTTCACGCAGATGATGCTCAAGAGCATGCGCGACGCGTCGCCCGACGGCGGGCTGCTCGATTCGCACACGTCGAAGATGTACACGTCGATGCTCGACCAGCAGCTCGCGCAGCAGATGTCGAAGCGCGGGATCGGCGTGGCCGACGCGCTGATGAAGCAGCTGCTGCGCAACGCGGGGCAGGGCACGGGCGGCGACACGGCGGCCGACGCCGGCGCGGCCGGGCTCGGCGCGGTGGGCCTGGGTGCGGCCGGCTCGGGCACGTCGGGTAACGAAGGCAGCCTCGCCGCGATGAACGCGATGGCGCGGGCCTACGCGAACGCGGCAAACAACGGCGGCCTCGCCGGCGCGCGCGGCTACACGGCCGGCAGCGCGCTGACGCCGCCGCTGAAGGGCGCGAGCGGCGCGCAGGACGCCGACGCGTTCGTCGACCGGCTCGCCGCCCCGGCGCAGGCGGCGAGCGCGACCACCGGCATTCCGGCGCGCTTCATCGTGGGCCAGGCCGCGCTCGAATCGGGCTGGGGCAAGCGCGAGATCCGCGCGAGCGACGGCTCGACGAGCTACAACGTGTTCGGCATCAAGGCGAACAAGGGCTGGACGGGCCGCACGGTGTCGGCGCTGACGACCGAATACGTGAACGGCGCGCCGCGCCGCGTCGTCGCGAAGTTCCGCGCGTACGATTCGTACGAGCACGCGATGACCGATTATGCGAACCTGCTGAAGAACAACCCGCGCTACGCGGGCGTGCTGAGCGCGAGCCGCAGCGTCGAGGGCTTCGCGCACGGGCTGCAGAAGGCCGGCTACGCGACCGACCCGAATTACGCGAAGAAGCTGATCTCGATCATGCAGCAGATCGGTTGACGGGGCAGGGGCCGGAACGGCCCCGCCTGCCGCCCATTCTTGCAGTCTTACGGACCGCGCCCGGCACCCCGCCGCGCGCGGTTTCAACGTTTGCGCGAAAAAAACCGCCAATTCGATCTAAACTTTCGGTGAGCACTGCCGCTAAGTGTGTGAGACCTGCAACCGGGCCATGTTCTGGCCCGGTTTTACTGCGCACCGGTCGCCCGGGCGCCCATGAAAAGAAAACCGGCTAGCCATGAATATCGAAACGTCGACCGATCCGAGCCTGGATGCGGGCCATTCCGGGCCCGACTATGCCCGCCGCAATCCGCTGGAGATCGGCGTGCAGCTGCGCAACCTCGTGAACCGCGGCGACTTCCTGACCGTCCAGTATCCGGGCGGCCAGCTCGTCACGCGCCTGCTCGAGGTCGACGTCGGCGCGCGCACGTTCACGTTCGACTGGGGCGCGCTGTCCGAGCAGAACGCCGGCATCCTCGGCGCGTCGCATTGCACGTTCGCGGCGGCGCCCGAAGGCGTGCGCGTCGAATTCACCACGAGCACGCCGCGCGAGACGCGCTACGAGGGGCTGCCCGCGTTCGTCGCCGATTTTCCCGACGTGCTGATGTGCATCCAGCGCCGCGAGTATTTCCGCGTCGATGCGCCGATCGTCGATCCGTTCCTGTGCCGCGGCAAGCTGCCGGACGGCGAGAGCTTCGTGTTCGAGGTGCATAACCTGTCGCTCGGCGGCGTCGGGCTGCGCACGGCCGACGAGCGTGTCGAGGCGCTCGAGGTCGGCACGCTGCTGCCGGAGGTCGAGCTCGAGCTGACCGGCCACGGCAAGCTGTCGCTCGACCTGCGGCTCGTGTCGCAGCGTTCGACGCAGATGCCGAACGGTTCGCGGCGCTTCCAGCTCGGTTTTCGCTTCATGTCGCTGCCGGGCAGCGCGGAGAACACGCTGCAGCGCCTGATCACGCAGCTCGAGATGAAGCGCCGCTCGCTCGCGCGGGCCTGACGTAATCCCTCTCGCGGCCCCGCCCGGGGCCGCTTTCGCACCGGCGCCGGCGGCGTCCGCCCGGCGGCTCGACACACGACGCGCACGCGCGCGTCGCACGCGCATTTTTCCCTCAATTTTTCCGATCCGCGGCCGTTATATCGGGAGTCACGCAACCCGGCGGCCGCAGCGCGGCCGGCTCATCAGGATCGCGCATGTCCAACACACTCATGAACCTCGGCGTCAGCGGCCTCAATGCCGCGCTCTGGGGCCTCACGACGACCGGTCAGAACATCAGCAACGCCGCCACGCCCGGCTATTCGGTCGAACGCCCGGTCTATGCCGAGGCGAGCGGCCAGTACACGTCGAGCGGCTACATGCCGCAGGGCGTGAACACCGTCACGGTGCAGCGGCAGTACAGCCAGTACCTGAGCGACCAGCTGAACAGCGCGCAGTCGCAGGGCGGCGCGCTGTCGACGTGGTATTCGCTCGTCGCGCAGCTGAACAACTACGTCGGCAGCCCGACGGCCGGGATCTCGACCGCGATCACCGGCTATTTCACCGGCTTGCAGAACGTGGCGAACAGCGCGGCCGATCCGTCGGTGCGGCAGACCGCGATCAGCAACGCGCAGATTCTCGCGAACCAGCTCAACGCGGCCGGCCAGCAGTACGACGCGCTGCGCCAGAGCGTGAATACGCAGCTCACCAGCACGGTGTCGCAGATCAACACGTACACCGCGCAGATCGCGAAGCTGAACCAGCAAATCTCGGCGGCGAGCAGCCAGGGGCAGCCGCCGAACCAGCTGATGGACCAGCGCGACCTCGCGGTGTCGAACCTGTCGAGCCTCGCAGGCGTGCAGGTGGTGCGCAACGACAGCGGCTACAGCGTGTTCCTCGCGGGCGGCCAGCCGCTCGTCCTCGCCGACAAGAGCTATCAGCTCGCGGCCGTCACGTCGCCGTCCGATCCGAGCGAACTGACCGTCGTGTCGCAGGGGATCGCCGGCGCGAACCCGCCAGGCCCGAACCAGGCGCTGCCGGATGCGTCGCTGTCGGGCGGCACGCTCGGTGGCCTGCTCGCGTTCCGCAGCCAGACGCTCAACCCCGCGCAGGCGCAACTCGGCGCGGTCGCGGCCAGCTTCGCCGCGCAGGTCAACGGGCAGAACGCGCTCGGCATCGATCTGTCCGGCAAGCCGGGCGGCAACCTGTTCACGGTGGCGGCCCCGGCCGTCTATTCGAATCAGGGCAACACCGGCAACGCATCGCTGTCCGTCTCGTTCGCCAATGCGTCGCAGCCGACGACGAGCGACTACACGCTGTCGTACGACGGCACGAACTACACGCTGACCGACCGCGCGAGCGGCGCGGTGGTCGACCAGAAGGCGGGGCCGATGCCGCTTTCGCTCGGCGGGCTGAACTTCTCGTTCTCGTCCGGCGCGATGAATGCCGGCGACCAGTTCACCGTGCTGCCGACGCGCGGCGCGCTGACGGGCTTCGGCCTCGCGACGACGAGCGGCTCGGCGATCGCGGCCGCGTCGCCGGCCATCACGTCGGCGTCGAGCACCAACATCGGCACCGGCAAGATCGCGCTGAGCGGGGTGAGCGCAGGCTACCAGGTGCCGTCGACGAAGCTGACCTACGACGCGGCGACGAAGTCGCTGTCGGGCTTCCCGGTCGGCACCACGGTGACGATCCCGGGCACGCCGCCGACGTCGGTGACGATCGCGAGTCCGACCGACCCCGTGCCGTACGACCCGTCGACCGGTGCGGCGATGACGATGTCCGGCGCGGCCGCCGGGGCGATGAACGGCGTGACCGTCACGCTGTCGGGCACGCCGTCGGACGGCGATTCGTTCACGATCGGACCGTACGCGGGCGGCACGAGCGACGGCAGCAACGCGCTCGCGCTGTCGAAGCTCGTCAACGCGAAGACGCTCGGCGGCGGCACGACGACGCTCACGGGCGCCTACGCGAACTACGTGAACAACATCGGCAACGCCGCGAGCCAGCTCAAGTCGTCGAGCACCGCACAGACGGCGCTGGTCGGCCAGATCACGTCCGCGCAGCAATCGGTGTCGGGCGTGAACCAGAACGAGGAAGCCGCGAACCTGATGCAGTACCAGCAGCTCTACCAGGCGAACGCGAAAGTGATCCAGACGGCGGCTTCGCTGTTCCAGACCGTGCTGGGCCTGTTCAGCTGAGCGGATTCGAGAGGATAGAAACGATGCGGATTTCCACGACCCAGTTCTACCAGCTGAACGTCGGCCAGATGAACGATCAGCAGGCCCAGCTCGCGCAGCTCTACCAGCAGATCTCGAGCGGCGTGAGCCTCACGACGCCGGCCGACAACCCGGTGGGCGCGGCGCAGGCCGTGCAGTTGTCGATGACGTCGGCCACGCTGTCGCAGTACGCGGCGAACCAGAGCACGGCACTCGCGTCGCTGCAGGCCGAGGACCAGACGCTGCAGAACGTCGGCACCGTGCTCGGCAGCGTCCAGTCGGTGATCGTGCGCGCCGGCGACGGGTCGCTCGCCGACAGCGACCGCGCGGCGCTCGCGACGCAGCTCGAGGGCTATCGCGACCAGTTGATGTCGCTCGCGAACGCGACGGACGGCGCGGGCAACTACCTGTTCGCCGGCTTCAAGAATGCGGCGGCGCCGTTCACGAAGAACGCGGCCGGCGGCATCAGCTACGTCGGCGATACGGGCACGCGCACGGTACAGATCGACGATTCGCGCAGCGTGCCGCAGGGCGACTCGGGCCTCGCGGTGTTCATGTCGGTGCAGGCGCTGGGCAGCTCGCCGGTCCAGGCGGCCGGCGCGAGCAACACGGGCACGGCCACCATCGGCAACGTCACGGTGACGGACCCGGCGGCCGCGACGAACGGCCATCAGTTCACGATCACCTTCGGTGGCACGGCGGCCGCGCCGACCTACACGGTGACCGACAATACGGCGTCGCCGCCGACGACCACGCCCGCGCAGGCCTACACGTCGGGCACCGCGATCGCGCTCGGCAGCGGGATGAAGGTGGCCGTGTCGGGCACGCCGGCGGTCAACGACACCTTTTCGGTCACGCCCGCGCCGCAGGCAAACGGGGTCGACGTGTTCTCGACGCTCGATTCGATGATCACGGCGTTGAAGACGCCCGTCACCGGCAACCAGACGGCGAGCGCCGCGCTGTCGAACGCGATGGGCACGGCCGCGACGAAGATCAACAACACGATGCGCAACGTCACGACGGTGCTGGCGTCGGTCGGCGGCCGCGAGCAGGAAGTCAAGGCGATGCAGGTCGTCAACCAGACCGCGGCGCTGCAGACGACCAGCAACCTGTCGGACCTGACCAGCACCAACATGGTGACGACCATCAGCCAGTACCTGCAGGTGCAGAACGCGTTGAGCGGCGCGCAGAAGGCGTATGCCCAGCTGCAGAACATGTCGCTGTTCCAGTACATCAATCCGTGATCCCCGCGGCATCCGCCACGATGTGAGCGCCCGCTTACATCGGGGCGGGCGCAGGCCGGCCGCCGTCGGCCTGCATCCGCGCGATCGTGCCGTCCGGCACCCCGCCCGGCGGGCACGACCGCCGCGCCGCGCCACCGCCGCGCCGGCGGTTCGCGCTTGCCAGCCCCATTTCCGCTCCGTAAACTCGCGCCAGATTCCAGACCGGCGCACCGTCCGCAGCCGGCGTTCGACAGGAGCCCTTTTCCCCATGTCCGATTCCTACTTCCCGCGCTGGCGGGTGCAACCGACCGGCGCCGCCTCGCGCGTGGTCGGCCCCGACGAACGCCTCGCGTGGCCGCAGATGGTCGCGATGGGCGTGCAGCACGTCGTCGCGATGTTCGGCTCGACGGTGCTCGCGCCGCTGCTGATGGGCTTCGACCCGAACCTGTGCATCTTCATGTCGGGCATCGGCACGCTGCTGTTCTTCGTGCTGGTCGGCGGCCGCGTGCCGAGCTACCTCGGTTCGAGCTTCGCGTTCATCGGCCTCGTGATCGCGGTGACGGGCTACGGCGGCAGCGGCCCGAACCCGAACATCCCCGTCGCGCTCGGCGGGATCGTCGCGTGCGGCGTCGTGTACGTCGCGCTCGGCGCGCTGGTGCAGGCGATCGGCACGCGCTGGATCGAGACGCTGATGCCGCCCGTCGTCACCGGCGCGGTGGTCGCGGTGATCGGGCTGAACCTGGCGCCGATCGCGGTCAAGGGCGTGTCGGCATCGACCTTCGACTCGGCGATGGCGCTCGTCACGGTGCTGTGCGTCGGCGGCGTCGCGGTGTTCGCGCGCGGGATGATGCAGCGCCTGCTGATCCTCGTCGGGCTGGTGATCGCGTACGTGATCTATGCGATCGCGACCAACGGGATGGGCCTCGGCAAGCCGGTCGATTTCTCGATCGTCGCGCATGCCGCGTGGTTCGGGGTGCCGAGCTTCCGTGCGCCGGTCTTCGATCCGCACGCGATGCTGATGCTCGCGCCGATCGCGGTGATCCTGGTCGCGGAGAACCTCGGCCACATCAAGGCGGTGAGCGCGATGACGGGCACCAACCTCGACCGCTACGTCGGTCGCGCGTTCATCGGCGACGGGCTCGCGACGATCGTGTCGGGCAGCGTCGGCGGCACGGGCGTGACCACCTACGCGGAGAACATCGGCGTGATGGCCGTCACGCGCATTTATTCGACGCTGGTGTTCGCGATCGCCGCGCTGATCGCGATCGGGCTGGGCTTCTCGCCGAAGTTCGGCGCGGTGATCCAGACGATTCCGGGCCCGGTGCTCGGCGGCGTGTCGATCGTCGTGTTCGGGCTGATCGCGGTGACGGGCGCGCGGATCTGGGTCGTCAACAAGGTCGACTTCTCCGACAACCGCAACCTGATCGTCGCGGCCGTCACGCTGGTGCTCGGCGCCGGCGACTTCTCGCTGAAGTTCGGCGGCTTCGGGCTCGGCGGGATCGGCACGGCGACGTTCGGCGCGATCATCCTGTACGCGATCCTGCGCAAGGAAAAGGAACCGGGCCCGGTGGTCTGAGCCGGCAGCGGGCGGTGCAACGCCGCCCGCCGGCACGTCGTTACGCGCCGATATTCGACTGCGCCTGCAGCCACGCGCAGAACTGCGCGACGAGCGCATCGCCGGCCGGCGCGCCCGGCGCGATCCACCAGTAGCTGCGCGTCGCGATGCGCGGCCCGGGCAGCGGCATCACGAGGCGGCCGCTCGCGAGCTCGTCGTCGATCAGCGGCAGCGGGCCGAGCGCGACGCCCAGCCCGTCGACGGCCGCCTGCAGCGCCAGGTAGAAGTGATCGAACGACTGGCGCTTGCGCCCCTTCATCGTCACGCCGGCCGCCGCGAACCAGTCGCGCCAGCCTTCCGGCCGCGTGTCCGAATGCAGCAGCACGTGCCGCGCGAGATCGTCCGCTCGGGCGATCGGCGCGCGCTTGAGCAGCGCGGGGCTGCAAACCGGAATCACGCTTTCGTCGAGGAAGTGGCCGCTCGTGCAGTTCGGCCAGGGGCCGGGGCCGCGGCGGATCGCGACGTCGAAACCGTCGAGCATGTCGAGCGGCGCATTCGACGTGGACAGCTTCAGCTCGACGTTCGGCACGTCGCGCTGGAACCGCGACAGGCGCGGCAGCAGCCATTTCATCGCGAAGGTCGGCAGCGCATTGATGCGCAGCACGCGCGCGGCACCGGTGTTGCGCAGCTGCTCGGTGGCGAGCGCGATGCTGTCGAACGCGGCACGGACGGTATCCAGATAGCGGCGGCCTTCGTCGGTGAGCTTCACGCGCTTGCCGTAGCGGTGGAACACCGGCTTGCCGAGCCACGCCTCGAACCCGGCGATCTGCCGGCTGATGGCACCGTGAGTCACATGCAGCTCGTCGCCGGCGGCGCTGAAGCTTTCGTGTCGTGCCGCTGCTTCAAAGGCCCGAAGCGCGGAAAAGGGCGGGAGGTCGCGTGCCATGCTTGTGATTCTAGATCACAAGGGCGCGTCGATAAAATCGTTTTGCCGGGGTGCGGAACGGCGGTAATCTCGGGACACCGTTTGATGAGGACCCCCATGCAATCCGTTCCTCCGCCGCCCGCCGCGTCGCCGCGCCGGATCGGCCTCGCCGAGTTGTTCACCGGCTTCCTGTCGCTCGGCCTGATGTCGTTCGGCGGCGCGCTGCCGTTCGCGCGGCGCACGATCGTCGACGAGCGCAAATGGCTCACCGCCGACGAATTCACCGATCTGCTCGGGCTGTGCCAGTTCCTGCCGGGCGGCAACGTGATCAACCTGTCGGTCGCCGTCGGCATGCGCTTTCGCGGCGTCGCGGGCGCGTTCGCCGGCATTCTCGGGCTGATCGCGGGCCCGACGCTCGTGGTCGTCGCGCTCGGCGTGCTGTATGCGAAGACGCAGGGCGATCCGCGCGTGCAGCACCTGTTCGGCGGGCTTGCCGCCGCGGCCGCGGGCCTGCTCGTCGCGATGGCCGTGAAGGTCGTGAAACCGCTGCTGCACGCGCCGCGCACCGCGGCCGGCATCGCGGCGCTCGCGTTCGTCGCGATCGCGGTGCTGCGCATTCCGCTCCTGACCACGATGCTGGTGCTGACGCCCCTGAGCATCTGGCTCGCGTCGCGGCGGCGCGATACGCCGGCACCGCAGCACGCCGCCGCGCGCGACGGAGGCCGGTCATGAACGACACGCTGATCGCGATCGCGACGATCTTCAGCCAGCTTTCGCTGCTCGCATTCGGCGGCGGCAACACGATCCTGCCGGAGATGCAGCGGCAAGTCGTCGACGTGCACCACTGGATGAGCGCGCACGAATTCACCGCGCTGTTCGCGCTCGCGCAGGCCGCGCCGGGGCCGAACATGATGATCGTGTCGCTGGTCGGCTGGCACGTGGCCGGCTGGGCCGGGCTGCTGGTCGCGTCGATCGCGAAGTTCGGGCCGTCGTCGCTCGTCACGGTGCTGGCGCTGCACGCGTGGGAGCGCTTTCGCGACCGGCCGTGGCGCCGCTACGTGCAGCAGGGGCTGATGCCGGTCACGGCCGGGCTCGTCGCGGCCAGCGCGGTGCTGATCTCGGAAGCGTCGAACCGCACCGCGATCCAGTGGGGCATCACCGCCGCATGCGCGGTGCTCGCGTGGCGCACGCGCATCCATCCGCTATGGCTGCTCGCGGCCGGCGCGCTGATCGGGCTCACCGGCATCGGCCAGTGAGCGAAGGACAAGCTGTCTCCCGTCCCGCATACTGGCGCGAATATTCACGGGAGGATCGATGGATCTCGACGGCGCCAGCCGCAATCTCACTGTCGCCGCGTTGCTCACGCTGTCAGGCGGCTACCTCGACGCGTACACGTACGTCGGTCACGGCCACGTGTTCGCGAACACGATGACCGGCAACGTCGCGCTGCTCGGTATCAATCTGTCGGCCGGCGAATGGGCGGCCGCGCTGCATCACGTGCCGCCGCTCGGCGGCTTCGTGGTCGCGGTATTCGTCGCGCATCTGCTCGGTCTCGCCGCGCGGCGCGGCTGGATGCGCCACACCGCGTTCGCGAGCCTGATCGTCGAGATCGCGTTTCTCGGCATTGCCGCGAGCGGGCTCGTCGGCGCGTCGAGCGCGTGGCTGATTCCCGGCATCTCGTTCGTTGCGACGCTGCAGACGCTGTCGTTCACCCATCTCGAGGAACTGTCGTACACGTCGGTGATGACGACCGGCAACCTGCGGCGCGCCGCGCAGAAGCTGTTCGTCGGGCTGATTCCGCGCTACGACGCGGGCGCGCTGCACGACTCGGCGCTGCTGGCGACGATCAGCTTCTGCTTCCTGGCCGGCGCGGTGGTCGGCGGCTTCGCGACGCGGCTCGTGCCGGACGTCGCGCTGTGGGGCGCGGTGCTGCTGCTGGCGGGCGCGTTCGCGGAGATCGTGCGGCGGGCGCGGCGGGCGGGCGGCGGGAGCGATCGTGGCGATGCGGCGGCCGGCAATGGCAGCAGCGGCGCCAACCCCGACGGCGGGACGTCGCAGCCTGCCTGACGTGTGCAGGGCCGCCACCATGCGGACTGCCGATGCGCCGCGTGACCGAATCACCGGTGCATCGCGTCACCGGCCCGCGACACGACCCGAACGCCAGCCGGCTGCCCCGGCCGATCCTTACGGCATCCGCCCTCGTTTCGCCATCGCCGCACCCCGCGTCCGTCACGCGAGCGGCAAGCCTGGTGCGGGACCGTTGTTGTTCCAGGGCGACAATCGCGCGTTACCGCGCATTTCAATTTCTTTCAGGGCGCGCACTGGTCTTATGATTCAGCCCACATCGCGCGCGCCATGAACGTGCGCGATCGCCACCCGGCTGCGCACGCGGCCGGCCATGAATGGAGACACCTACAAATAGGAAAGCTCATGAAGCAGACCACCCGACTCGCAGCCATCGCAGGGGGCGCGGCACTGGCCTTCGCCAGCCAGTACGCAGCAGCACAAAGCTCGGTCACGCTCTGGGGCGTCGCCGACGTCAGCGTCCGCTACCTGACCAACGCAAACGCCAAGAACGACGGCCTGCTGTCGATGACCAACGGCGCGATCACCAACAGCCGCTTCGGCATCTACGGCACGGAAGACCTCGGCGGCGGCCTGAAGGCCCTGTTCAAGCTCGAAAGCGGCGTGAACCTGCAGAACGGCGCATTCGCCGACAGCGGCCGCCTGTTCAACCGCGCGGCGTACGTCGGCCTGGACAGCCCGTACGGCACGGTGACCCTCGGCCGCCAGAAGACGCCGCTGTTCGACCTGCTGTCGGACACCTACGATCCGCTGACGGTCGGCAACTACTTCGAAAATGCATGGCTGCCGGTCGCACTCGGCGGCGGCCTGTATGCGGACAACCAGATCAAGTACACGGGCACGTTCGCGGGCCTGACCGCGAAGGCGATGTACTCGACGGGCACGAACTACGAATCGACCGGCGCGGGCGGCTTCTCGGGCCAGATCCCGGGTTCGCTCGGCAAGGGCAATGCATGGGGCGTGTCGCTGTCGTACGTGATGGGCCCGCTCAGCATCGCGGCCGGCGCGCAGCAGAACAGCGACAACTCCGCACGCAAGCAGACGATCTACCACGCGAACGTCGTGTACGCGTTCAGCAAGGCGAAGGTCTATGCGGGCTATCTGCGCTCGAAGGACGACACCGGTTTCGTCGACAGCCTGCTCGCGCAGCAGTCGATTCCGGTCGCGAAGGGCACGGGCCGGATCGACGACGGTCCGTTCGCGGGCGTGAGCTGGCAGGTCAGCACGCCGCTGACGCTGACCGGCGCGTTCTACTACGACCACATGCGCAACGCGATGACCACGAACGGCACGCTCGCGAGCGGCAACCGCTACGCGATCGTCGGCATCGCCGAATACGCGCTCAGCAAGCGCACGGAAGTCTACGGCACCATCGACTTCAACAAGACGAACGGCGCGGCGAACGTCGAGCTGCCGGGTCGCAGCAACCAGACCGGCATCGCGATCGGCCTGCGCAATATCTTCTGACGAAAATTGGAACGCATGCGCCGGCTCACGCTCGGCGCGTATCGAAGAGGCTCCCGCGGGAGCCTCTTTTTTTCGTCACGCGACCTTCATGCGCGCGGACGACCATTCAGCGAGTGCTCCATCGCGTACGGCCTGCCCGTAAGGATTCCGTCGGCATTCCAGAACATACTTTGACAGTGCGCGCGAAGCGATTCCGCTACGCTGCGTGCAGGGTCCGCCGTGTGCCGCGACGCACGCGCGGGCGTCGTTCCGGCGCCGCGTTTCGCGTGCGGCCGGCCTGGTGCGTAACTTGTGTATCCGGTGATGACAAACACGGTCTGCCGGTTTTTTTTCGTGGGACGATGCGCTCACGATTTTCTTGAAAGGGGATGACGATGGGTATCCTGAACACCGTGGGTGAAATCGCTGGCGCCGTGGCAGCCGTCGAGGCGGCCGAGAAGGTCGATCCGGATGCGGGCCTGCTGACCAAGGCGGCGGCGGCCGTCGCCGGCTTCAAGGGCGCCGAGGCGATCGAAGGCATGCTCGAGAAGAAGGAAGAGCAGCCCCAGCAGGCAGACGATACGCAGGCGACGGACGGCAGCGACACGTCGCAGGCCTGAGCATGGCGGCCGGTCCCGCCGCGGGTGCGCCGTTCGCGCGCCCGGACGGACCGGTGCCGCGCGGCCGGCAGGCCGGGCATGTGGTCGATCGGTGACGCATGGCACACCCGGCAGCTGGTTTGACCGGCGAGAGGCGACGTCTCTCGCCGTTTTTTATTTGGCGGACGTCCTGCGCCGCCACGTTCCGCACGAATTCCCGAATCTTGCTATCGTGCCGTCATCCGAACTGCGATGAGGGCTTGCGATGGATTTCGACTACGACCTGTTCGTCATCGGGGCCGGCTCCGGCGGCGTGAGGCTCGCCCGGATGTCGGCGTCATACGGCGCGCGCGTCGGCATAGCGGAAGAAGAGCAGATCGGCGGCACCTGCGTGCTGCGCGGCTGCATTCCGAAGAAGCTGCTCGTCTACGCATCGCATTATCCGCACGAGCTCGAGGACGCGAAGGGCTTCGGCTGGACCTTCGGCGCCGGCACGCTCGACTGGCCCGCGCTGATCGCCGCGAAGGATCGCGAGATCAACCGGCTCAGCGACATCTACATCAACCTGCTGCGGCAATCCGGCGTCGCGATGCACGCAGGGCGCGCGACCCTCGTCGACGCGCATACGGTCGCGATCGGCGATCGCACGATCCGCGCGCGCCACATCGCGATCGCGACCGGCTCGCGCCCGTCGCTGCCGCCGCGGCCCGGCATCGAGCATGCGATCACGTCGCGCGAGGCGCTGTCGCTCGCGACGCTGCCCGCACGCATCGCGGTGGTCGGCGGCGGCTATATCGCGGTCGAGTTCGCGGGCATCTTCAACGGCGTCGGCAGCCAGGTCGATCTCTTCTATCGCGGCGAGAAGATCCTGCGCGGCTTCGACGACGACGTGCGTCAATTCCTGACCGACGAAATGACCAAGCAAGGCGTCGCGATCCATGCGCGCGCCGTGGTCGAATCGATCGCGCGCGCGGACGACGGCACGCTCTCCGTGCGTGTCGGCGACGCGCAGCACGGGCCGTACGACGCGGTGCTCTACGCGACCGGCCGCGTGCCGAACGTCGACGGGCTCGGGCTCGAACGGGCGGGCGTCATGCTCGACGCGCGCGGCGCGATCGCCGTCGATGCGTATTCGGCGACGTCGGTGCCTTCGATCCATGCGATCGGCGACGTCACGTCGCGGCCGCAGCTCACCCCGGTGGCGACCCGCGACGGCGGGCTGCTCGCGCGGACGCTGTTCGGCGGCGCGCGCGTCGCGGTCGATCACGATTACGTGCCGTCGGCCGTGTTCAGCCAGCCCGAGATCGCGACGGTCGGTCTGACCGAGGCCGATGCGCGTCGCCTGCACGACGAGATCGACATCTACCGCACGTCGTTCAAGGCGCTGCGCCACACGCTGTCGGGCCGCGACGAGCGCACGCTGATGAAGCTCGTGGTCGCGCGCGACAGCCAGCGCGTGATCGGCGCGCACATGGTCGGCCGCGATGCGGGCGAGATCATCCAGGGCATCGCGATCGCGATCCGCGCGGGCGCGACGAAGGCGCAGTTCGACGACACGATCGGCATTCACCCGACCGCGGCCGAGGAATTCGTGACGATGCGGCAGAAGGTGGCCGACTGACCGCAACCGGCGCGCCGGCTCGCGGGCCGGCGCGGGCGCCCCGCGTGCTCCGCCGGCGTGCGACGCGCCACGGATCCGCGACGATCCGTAAAGAACGTCAATTCTTCTCAAGAAATCCCGTCTCGATAATCAGGCTTGGTATCATCGGCCAAAATCATATTCGGGGCCGATCATGCGCGATCAACAGCGCAGTAGACAGAATCACGGGGTAGCCGGCGCAAGCGGGGTGGTCGATCCATGCGCCGCGCGTCCGCATCTTGCCGCAGCACGTCCGTTGCGCGCACCTTCCCTTCGCATGCCGCCATCTCCATCGCCATCCGGGCGATGAAGTCGCGCACGCCGATGCGTGCCCCAACCGTTTCGATCACCGCATCGACCGCCGGCCCGTCAACGAGCCGGCACGCCCGTTCCGGGTAATCTTTTCACGCAAGGAGACCAGCAGTGAACATTCAGACACGACGCACCGTTCTCGTGGCGGCGGCGCTCGTCGCGGCGCTGTCCGGCTGCGCGACCGAATCGTCGCGCACGCTCGACGTGCCGGCCGTGAGCAGCGCGCAGAAGCCGTATGCGGGCAAGCCCGTCGCGATCGCGGTCGGCAAGTTCGACAACCGCTCGAGCTACATGCGCGGCATCTTCTCGGATGGCATCGACCGCCTCGGCGGACAGGCGAAGACGATCCTCGTCACGCGCCTGCAACAGAGCCGCCGCTTCAACGTGCTCGATCGCGAGAACCTCGACGAGATCAAGCAGGAAGCCGGCTTCATGAAGAAGGCGCAGGCCGTGAAGGGCGCGAACTACGTCGTGACCGGCGACGTGACCGAGTTCGGCCGCAAGGATGTCGGCGATCACCAGCTGTTCGGCATCCTCGGCCGCGGCAAGACGCAGGTCGCGTATGCGAAGGTCAACCTGAACATCGTCGACACGACGACGTCGGAAGTCGTCGCGTCGAGCCAGGGCGCGGGCGAGTTCAGCCTGTCGAACCGGGAAGTGATCGGCTTCGGCGGCACGGCCGGTTACGACTCGACGCTCAACGGCAAGGTGCTGGACCTTGCGATCCAGGAAGCCGTGAATCATCTCGTCGACCAGGTCGACGCCGGCACGCTGAAGGCGCCGCAATAAGCGTCCGAGCCATTGCAGCAGCGCGCGCCGGGGCCGGCGCCGCGCTGGACCGATCGACAACGACATCAAAAGAGAACAGACCATGAAACGGGGTAACTGGCTGCCGGCAACGGCCGCCGCCTTGCTGCTCGCCGGCTGCGCGAGCTCCACGCCGCCGCTTTATCAGTGGAACGGCTATCAGCCGCAGGTGTACGAATATTTCAAGGGGCAGAAGTCGCCGCAGGAGCAGATCGACGCGCTCGAAAAGGCGCTGCAGGAGATTCGCGCGAAGGGCAAGATGCCGCCGCCGGGCTTCCATGCGCATCTGGGGATGCTGTACGCGAGCGTCGGCAACGAGCAGCAGGCCGAGCAGGAACTGCAGGCCGAGAAGCAGTCGTTCCCGGAATCGTCGACCTTCATGGATTTTCTGATGAAGAAAAAGACCGACGCGTCGAAGGCAGCGGTTCAGAAGCCGGCCGCCCAGGCGATCGCCGGCCAGAAGGATACCGCCTCGACCACCGCCAAACCGTAACGCGCCCGCCATGTTCAAGACACTCTCATTCAAGCTGATGTCCGTGCTGTCGATCGTCGCGCTGCTGAGCGCGTGCGCGCAGCCGGTGAAACGACCCGACTACACGGCGTTCAAGAAGAGCCAGCCGCGCTCGATCCTCGTCCTGCCGCCCATCAACGAAACGTCCGACGTGGCGGCGACCTACGGCATGCTGTCGCAGATGACGCTGCCGCTCGCCGAATCCGGCTACTACGTGGTGCCGGTCGCCGTGATGGACGAGACGTTCAAGCAGAACGGCCTGACCAACGCGGCCGAGATCCAGCAGACGCCGCCCGCGAAGCTGCGCGAGATCTTCGGTGCGGATGCCGCGCTGTATTCGAAGGTGTCGCAGTACGGCACCGTCTACCGGATCCTTGCGAGCGCAACGGTCGTGTCGGCCTCGGCGAAGCTCGTCGACCTGCGTACCGGCGACGTGCTGTGGCAGGGCCGGGCGAGCGCGAGCAGCGACGAAGGCGGCAACAACGGCGGCGGCGGCCTGATCGGCATGCTGGTGGTGGCGGCGGTCAAGCAGATCGCGAACACGCTGATGGACCAGAGCCATGACGTCGCCGCGTTCACCAGCACGCGGCTGCTGTCGGCTGGTCCGCCCAACGGGCTGCTGTACGGTCCGCATTCGCCGAAGTTCGGAACGGACTGACCGGCGCATGTCGTACGCGGCGCGCGGGCGCGCCATGTGCCCGACGCACCGATGTCATGCGATTCGATTGCACGGCCGCGCGTGTTGCGCGGCCGTTTTTCGTTTCGCTCCGATGCGGCCCGCTCAATGCATGCCGAACGCGTCGAGCAGCCGGTACCAGCTCATCGCGAGCACCAGCGCCGGCGTGCGCAGCGCCGCGCCGCCGGGGAAGTCGCGATGCCGGATCTTGCCGAACAGGTCGAAGCGGCTCGCCTGGCCGTCGATTGCCTCGGCGATCAGCTTGCCCGCGAGCGCGGTCGTGTTCACGCCGTGCCCCGAGAAGCCCTGCGCGAAATACATCGTCGGCGCGACGCGCCCGAAGTGCGGCGCGCGGTTCATCGTGATGTCGACGAAGCCGCCCCATGCGTAGTCGACCTTGACGTCCGCGAGTTGCGGGAACGTCTTCAGCATGTCCGCGCGCATCGCCGCTGCGAGATCGCGCGGCTCCCGGGTCGAATAGCTGACCTTGCCGCCCCACACGAGCCGCGTGTCGGGCGCCGGCCGGAAATAGTCGAGCACGAAGCGGCTGTCGCAGATCGCCGCGCGCGCGGGCATCAGCGCGGCGGCGCGCGCTTCGCCGAGCGGCTCGGTGGCGATCACGTAGGTGCCGACCGGCATGATCTTCTTCGACAGCGCGGGCGCGAGCGTGCCGACGTACGTATTGCACGCGAGCACGACGAAGCGCGCGCGCACCTGCCCCTGGCCGGTTTCGACGAGGTGGCCACCCGACACGTCGCGCACGCGCGTCACGCAACTGTCCTCGTGGATCCGCACGCCGGTGTCGGTGGCCGCTCGCGCGAGCCCGAGCGTGTAGTTCAGCGGATGCAGGTGGCCGCTGTCGGGGTCGTACAGGCCACCGCGATAGCGCGCCGACTGCACGTAGTCGCCGAGCTCGTCGGCTTCGACGAAATGGAAGCGGTCGTAGCCGAAGCGTTTCGCGGCCTCGTCGCGCCAGCGCTTCAGCGCATCGGCGTCGCGCTCGGTGTTCGCGGCGGTCAGGTAGCCGGGCATGAGCGCGCAGTCGATGTCGTGCCGCGCGATGCGCGACTTCACGAGCGACAGCGTTTCGAGGCCCATGTCCCAGATCCGCTTCACGTCGCCTTCCTGCATGAAGTTGCCGAACGTGTCGATGCCGCAGGCGAAGCCGCCGATCAGCTGGCCGCCGTTGCGCCCGCTCGCCGCCCATCCGACCCGCGACGCTTCGAGCACGGTCACCGAATGGCCGCGCTCGGCGAGGTTGAGCGCGGCGGACAAACCGGTGAGGCCCGCGCCGATCACGCACACGTCGGCGTCGGTTGTGCCGGCGAGCGGTGCATGGCGGGTCGTATCGTTGGCGGTCGCCGCGTAATACGACGCGACGTGCGGCTGGTTGGCGAATGTCTGCATGATCAGGAAAGCGAATGAAGTGGGATCAGAACAGCTCGCGCACGCGGTGATACAGCATCCCGAGTTCGAGCGCGGGCTGCCGCCACGCGTCGCCGCCGGGAAAGCGCCGGTGGCGCAGCTGCGCGAACAGGTCGAACGCGCGGGTGTCGCCCGCGATCGCGCCGGCGATCGCGCGTCCGGCGATGCCGGTCAGCGCAACGCCGTGCCCGCTGAAGCCCTGGACGTAGAAGAAGTTCGGATCGAGCGCGCCGAAGTCCGGCGCGCGGTTGCGCGTGACGTCGACGAAGCCGCCCCACGCGTGATCGACGCGCACGTCGGCGAGTTGCGGGAACACGCCGACCATGCGCTGACGGATCGTTTCGGCGAGCGTGTCGGGCGACGCGCCCGCGGAGTTCGCGCGGCCGCCGAACAGCATGCGATGGTCGGCGGACAGCCGGAAATAGTCGAGGAAGAAGTTGTTGTCGCACACGGCTTCGCGCTGCGCGATCAGCGCGTCGGCGCGCGCGCGGCCGAGCGGCTCGGTCGCGATGATGTACGACGCGATCGGCGCGATGCGCGCGGCGGTGGCGGCCGGCAGGATGCCGCCGGGGCCTGCGTTGCAGCACGACACGACGAAGCGGCAGCGCACTTCGCCCGACGGCGTGCGCACGACCGGCCGCGCGCCGCGCACGACGTCGAGCGCGGGCGTGTGCGCATGGAGCGCGACGCCTTCGCGTCGCGCGGCGTCGGCGAGGCCGAGGCAATACTTGAGCGGATGCAGGTGGCCCGACAGCGGATCGTAGACGCCCGCCAGATAGCGGGACGACGCGATGCGCGCACGGATCGCACCGGTGTCGAGCCACGACAGCGACGGATGGCCCCAGCGCGACGTCGCGGCATCCATCCACGCGCGCAGGTCGTCGATGCGGCGCGGCTTCGTCGCGACCGTCAGGTAGCCGCGCGTGAAGTCGCAGTCGATGCCGTGGCGCGCGATGCGCTCGGCGATCAGCGCGACGCCGTCGAGCGACAGCGACCACGCGGCACGCGCGCCGGCGGCGCCGAGCTGCCGCTCGATCACCTCGTCTTTCGCGAAGCCCGTGATCGCCTGGCCGCCGTTGCGGCCGGACGCGCCCCAGCCGGGCCGGTGCGCATCGATCACGGCGACCGACAGCCCGCGCGCGCGGCAATCGAGCGCCGTCGACAAGCCCGCGAAGCCCGCGCCGATCACGCACACGTCGACGTCGATCGCGTCTTCCAACACGGGATCGTCGACCGCGGGGCGCGCGGCGGTCGCTTCGTAGTACGAGTCGCGCGCGAGCGCGTCGGCGCGGGCGGTGAAAGACTGCGTCATCAAACCGACTCCATCGAGGACGGCCGGCGACGGTGCGCGACGCACCGCGATCCGGCCGGGTGAAACGATGCGGGACGCCATGCACGGGGCACGGCGTCCCGCGTGGCCCGCATCAGAACGAATAGATGAACTGCGTCGCGAGCAGGTCGTTGGACTTGCCGTACGAACCGTCGTTGCGCAGGAACACCTTGTTGTTCGCCCAGTCGTGCCGGTATTCGACCTTCACGGTGATCTGCTGGGTCGGGTAGAACAGCAGGTCGAGCGCGACGTCCTGGCGCACCGCGCCCTTGCACTCGAAGCCCAGGCCGCCGCCGGCCTTCGACATCGCGAGGCAGTCCGCGTCGACGCCGAAGCCGTTGTTCGGATCCATCCCGTTGCCGTTCAGCGCGATGCCGCCACCGCCGCCGCCGTTCTTCGTGTTGGCGAGCAGGTCGTAGCGCAGCGTCACGCCCATGCGGCCGACCACCGGCGCGTTGAACTTGCGGTGCGCGAGCAGCGACAGACCGTACCACTGCGCGAGCCCGCCGTTGAACGCCGCATGCTGCTGCCGGCCGTAGTCGATTTCGGCGTTGTACTGAACATCGGCGAGCGTGTAGGTCGCGTCGAGTTCGCCGAAGAAGAACGAACCATACGCGCTCGGCGCCGCGCCGCCCGGGCCGTAGTGCACGACGCCCTGATCGTCGATCGCGCTCGCCAGCGTCTGCCGCCCGATGTTGAACGATCCGCCGATATCGAGCGCGCTCGACCACGTGTAGTCCGCGCGCGCGGTGAAGGTCGGCACCTTGTTGCTCGTGCTGATCGGGTCGCCGAGCGCATTGGTGCCCGTCTGCGTGACCGAGCCGTACGTGCGGTACTGCTCGTTGCCGAGGAAGAACTTCCACGCCCAGTTGCCCTTCGTGTAGTTCGCGCCGACGCCGACGTAGCTGCCCGGATCCGAGAAATCGTACAGCAGGTTGTGCGTGAGCGTGAGCATCTGGTTCGACTGCTGCACCTCGTAGCCGCCGAAGCTCGGGATCAAACCGGCGACGAGCGTCGTCGACGCGGTGATCGGCACGTTGACGACCGCCGTGTTCAGCAGGTTGTCGGTGATCGAGCCGCGCGAGTTCTGCAGCAGCGTGATGCCGTTGCCGCGGTTCGGCATCAGCGTGATCTCCGCCGACGGCGCCATCGGGCCGACGCCGAAGGTCTTCTTGATGTCGAGGTAGAGATCGCCGAACGTGCTGTTGAAGTAGTTGTACGCGTTCTCGTGGTTCGCGAACAGGAACGACGACGTGCCGGCCGCGCGGTTGTAGATGTAGGTCGGGTCGATGTAGCCGGTGACCGACAGGCCCGCGAGCGGCCCGGTGTTGGCCGCGTCCGTCAGCGAGTCGACCTTCAGCTGCTGGTTCGCGATCTGCTGCTTCATTTCGCTGACTTCGTCGTTGGTCAGCGTGGCCTGGGCACGGCCGTAGTCCGGCGAGGACGGATCGGCGGCCACGATCGCCGGCTTGGCCGAGGCCGTCGCGCCGGCCTGCGCGACAGATGCGCCGCCCGGCTTCGCGGCGAGCTGCGCCTGCATGGCCTTCATCTGTTTCTGCAGCGCGGCGACCTGCGCCTGCAGTGCCTTGATTTCGGCGGAGGTCGAGTCGGCCAGCGCGATGCCCGGCAACGCGCCGGCCACCAGCAGGCAGATCAGTTTCTTCTTCATTGCGGATTCTCCTTGTCGTGGGCCTGTCAATGTGTGATCGGTTCGCGCGCCGCATCGTGCGGCGCGCGGGTCTTGTTATCGATGGAAAGGAAGAGGGAAGTCAGGCCGCCGCGAACGCCGCCTTCAAGTCGGCCACCCGGCGCCGTTCGCGCGCGATCATCATCTGGTTCACGACGATCACGCCGATCGTCACCGCCGTGATGAACAGCGTCGCCAGCGCGTTCATCTCCGGGTTCAGCCCGAGCCGCACGCGCGAGAACACCACCAGCGGCAGCGTCGTCGAGCCCGGCCCCGACAGGAACGCCGACAGCACCAGATCGTCGATCGACAGCGTGAACGACAGCAGCCAGCCCGACAGCAGCGCCTGCGAGATCAGCGGCAGCGTCACCACGAAGAACACCTTCAGCGGCGTCGCGCCCAGGTCGAGCGCGGCTTCCTCCAGCGACTTGTTCATCTCCTTGACGCGCGACTGCACGATGATCGCCACGTACGACACGCAGAGCATCACGTGGCCGATCCAGATCGTCACCATCCCGCGACCCTTCGGCCAGCCGAACATCTGCTCCAGCGCCACGAACAGCAGCAGCAGCGAGATCCCCTGGATCACCTCCGGAATCACCAGCGGCGCGTTGATCATCCCCGTGTACAGCGTGAAGCCCTTGAAGCGGCCGAAGCGCGCGAGCACGAAGCCCGCCCACGTGCCGATCACGACCGACGCGGTGGCCGTCAACAGGCCGATCTTCAGCGACAGCCACGCGGCCGTGAGCAGCTCGTCGTCCTGCCACAGCGCCGCGTACCACTTCAGCGAGAAGCCCGACCACACCGTCACCAGCTTCGACTCGTTGAACGAGTACACGACCAGGCTGATGATCGGGATGTACAGGAACAGGAAGCCGAAGGCGAGAACGCCCGTCGACAGCGGTTTGCTCGGCTTGATCATTTCGCTTCCTCCAGTTCCTTGACCTGGTAGTACTGGAACAGCGCCATCGGCACCAGCAACAGCAGCACCATCGCGACCGTCACCGCGGACGCCATCGGCCAGTCCATGTTGTTGAAGAACTCGTCCCACATCACGCGGCCGATCATCAGCGTGTCGGCGCCGCCGAGCAGCTCCGGAATCACGTACTCGCCGACCGCAGGAATGAACACCAGCAGGCTGCCGGCGATGATCCCGTTCTTCGACAGCGGCAGCGTGATGCGCGTGAACGCGACCCACGGCTTGGCGCCCAGGTCGTACGCGGCCTCGAGCAGCGTGAGATCCATCTTCACGAGGTGCGCATACAGCGGCATCACCATGAACGGCAGGTACGAATAGACCATCCCGATGTAGACGCCCGCGTCGCTGTGATAGAGGCGCAGCGGCGTGTGGATGATGCCCAGTGCGATCAGCGTGTGGTTCAGGAGGCCGTCATCCTTCAGGATGCCGATCCATGCGTACACGCGAATCAGGAACGACGTCCAGAACGGCAGCATCACGGCCATCATCAGTACGTTGCGCCGGCCCGGTTCCGAGCGCGCGATGTAGTACGCCATCGGGTAACCGATCAGCAGACACAGCACCGTCGACACGGCGGCCATCTTCAGCGAGCTGAGGTAGGTCGCGATGTACAGGTCGTCCTGCAGCAGGAACGCGTAGTGCGACAGCTGCAGCGCGAAGTGCACGACGCCGTCCTTGATCTCGACCAGCGACGTGTACGGCGGGATGCCCATCACCTGGTCGGCGAAGCTGATCTTGAACACCAGCACGAACGGCAGCGCGAAGAAGATCGTGAGCCACAGGAACGGCACGCCGATCGCGATGCCGCGGCCCGACGGCAGGAAGCGCGACAGCGCGGCGAAGCGGCCGCGGCGTTTGGCGGCATGTGTGGCAGCGGTGGCGCCGGTCTGGACCGGCGCGGACGGCGTGGAAGCGGAAGTTCTCATCATGTCGCCCTCACTGCGTCAGCACGACGCCGCTGGCCGGCGACCACGACACGAACACGTCGTCGTTCCACGCCGG